>JAJPIT010000099.1 GCA_021324615.1 Terriglobia bacterium
CACTTCTGCCCGACGGGCGCGCCCGTATACTCCGCCCGCGGCCGGATCAGACGATTGTTGTGATACTGCTCGAGCACGTGCGCGGTCCAGCCCGCCATGCGGCTGACCGCGAAGATGGGGGTAAAAAGATCAACCGGAATGCCCAGCGAATAATAGGTCGAGGCCGAATAAAAGTCGACGTTGGCGTTGAGCCCCTTGGATTCCTTCATGTACTGTTCGATCTGCCGCGAAGTCTCGTACAGATCGACATGGCCGGTGCGCTTGCCGATCTCCTCGGAAAGCTCCTTCAGGTGGGTCGCCCGCGGATCGGTGGTGTGATAGACGCGATGGCCGAACCCCGGCACCTTCTGCTTGTTCGCCAGCATCTCCTTGACGTGCTGGATGGCCTTGTCGGCCGAGCCGGCGGCCAGCAGCATCTTGATCACCGCTTCATTCGCGCCGCCATGCAGCGGGCCTTTCAGCGCGCCGATGCCTGCGGTCACCGCCGAATAAATATCGGAGAGCGTCGCCGCCACCACGCGCGCGGCGAAGGTGGAGGCGTTGAACTCGTGATCGGCGTGCAAAATGAGGGCAATGTCGAAGGCGCGCTCCATCACTTCGTCGGGACGCCGGCCGGTCAGGGTGTACAGAAAATTCGCGGCGAAGCCCAGGTTGGGATCGCCTGGGACGACCTCCTGGCCCTTGCGCAGGCGGTCGAACGAAGTCACGATGGTGGCCGTCTTGGCCATCAGCTTGATCGCCTTCTGCTGGTTCGCCTCCGGCGACATATCCTGCGCCTGCGGATCGTACAGCGACAGCATCGATACGGCCGTGCGCAGCACGTCCATGGGCGCGCTCTTGCCGTTGGCTTTCAGAAACGCCGTGACCGGCTCCGGCAGCTCCCGCTGCGCGCGCAGCCCGGCGCGCAACGCTTCCAGTTCCTCGCGCTTGGGAAGGCGGCCGTTCCACAGCAAAAAAATGACCTCCCCGAAAGTCGCGTGCTCGGCCAGAGTATGGATGTTGTATCCGAAATAGCTCAAAATTCCCGCATCGCCGTCGATGTAGCAAATCTTCGACTCCGCGGCGATGACGCCTTCAAGACCCGCTCCTGTGACCGCCATGATCCGTTCCTATCTGTTGAGATGATTTTCCAGCTCGCGTTGGAAACTCAATTTTATCAGCTTGCAAGGGACCTGTGCGCGCTTTGCGCCCGGCTCTGGCGGACCCTAGCCGGCGCCCCCCGGCCAGGCGGGGGGAAATCCTCGAATCCGGCCCGCCGCCGGATGCATCGAAACCAATAAAGAGGTTCCGTCCGATTGTCCGGCCGCAGGGGAGGATGGCGAGGTGAATGTGACTTTCCGCTGGATCGCGTTTCTTTCCGCGCTGCCCGCCGCCCTGGCCGGCGATCTGCGCCCGGAAACGCTCAGCGCCTGGGACGACTACGTTCGGGCCGCCAACGCGTCTATGCGCGAGCGCCTTCGTCCGGACCGATCCTTTCTGTGGATCGATGAGCACCCGCGGTTGGCGCAACAACTCCGCTCCGGCAATCTGGTGATCGCGCCGGCAGGAGACGCCAATCCGAAACATGTGCCCTACGGTCTGATCCACCACTGGATCGGCGCGATTTTCCTGCCCAATGCCCGCCTCAGCGGCGTTCTTTCGGTAGTCCGCGATTACGATCATTACCGCGATTACTACCCGTCGGCCGTGCTCGCCTCCAAGTGCCTCGGCCAGAGCGGCGCCGGCGACCAGTTCTCGCTTCTGCTGATCAGTAAAGCGGCGCTGGCCAAAACGGCGATCTCCAGCCAGGATCAGGCGGTTTACTATGAACTCGACCCGCGGCGCTGGTACAGCGTCTCCTCCACCACCCGCGTTCAGGAAATCGAGGATTACGGCGGGCCGGATCAACGCACCCTGCCGCCCGATCAGGGCCACGGATACCTCTGGCGGCTTTACGGAATCGCGCGCTACGAGCAGCGCGACGGCGGTGTGTATCTGGAAATGGAAGCCATGGCGCTCAGCCGCGACATCCCCGCGCCGGTGCGCTGGTTTGTCGATCCGCTGGTGCGCCGCCTGGCGCGCGATTCGATCGCCACCACGCTGCGCCGCACCTCGGAGGCGGTCAACGCCGTCTCGGAAGCGATGATGCAGCCGCGTTAAGCTGAAAATTGGCCGCTACATCTCTTGAAAAAAGCAAAATCAAAGTCCTGCTGCTTGAAGGAATCCATCCAAGCGCCGTCGAGGCGCTGCGCCGCGACGGCTACAGCCACATTGAAACCCACCCCAAGTCGCTGGCCGAGCCGGATCTGATCGCCGCCATCGCCGACGCATATTTCATCGGCATCCGCAGTGCGACCCGCTTGAGCGCGCGCGTTCTGGAACACGCGCCGCGGCTCACCGGCATCGGATGCTTCTGCATCGGCACCAACCAGGTGGATCTGGAGGCGGCGCAGGACCGCGGCATCCCGGTCTTCAACGCGCCGTTTTCCAACACCCGCAGCGTGGCCGAACTGGTTCTGGGCGAGATCATCATGCTGCTGCGGGGCATTCCCTACCGCAACGCCGCCGCGCATCGCGGCCAATGGATCAAGACCGCGGCCGGCTCGCGCGAGGCGCGCGGAAAGATCCTGGGCATCGTCGGCTATGGCCACATCGGCACGCAGGTGGGCGTGCTGGCCGAATCGCTCGGCATGCAGGTGGTCTTTTACGATATCGAAACCAAGCTGTCGCTGGGCAACGCCCGCGCGCTGCCTTCGCTGGAGGCGGTTCTGGAAGCCGCCGACGTGGTGACGCTGCACGTGCCGGAAACGCCGCAAACCATGGGCATGATCGGCGAAGCGCAGTTGAGCCGGATGAAGCCGGGCGCGTTCCTGATCAACGCCTCGCGCGGAACCGTGGTGGTGATCGAGGCGCTGGTGCGCGCGCTGGAATCCGGGCGCCTGGCCGGAGCGGCCATCGACGTGTTCCCCGTCGAACCCCAGGGCCCCGGCGATGAGTTCGTCTCCCCGCTGCGCGCCTTCGACAACGTCCTGCTGACGCCCCATGTGGGCGGAAGCACCGAGGAGGCGCAGCAGAATATCGGCATCGAGGTCGCCGAAAAGCTGATCAAGTACAGCAACAACGGCTCGACCCTCACCGCGGTCAATTTTCCCGAAGTCTCCCTGCCGGAACATCCCGGCAAGCACCGCCTCTTGCACATTCACCGCAATCAGCCGGGCGTCCTTTCGGCCATCAACCGCATCTTTTCCGAAGACCGGATCAACGTCGCAGCCCAGTATCTGCAAACCAACCCGCGCATCGGCTACGTCGTCATCGACATTGAAACGCCGGAGCCGGAGCGCACCCTGTCGCTCAAGCGCCGCCTGGAAGCGGTTCCCGGAACCATCCGCACGCGCGCGCTCTATTAGCGCGGCATGTCCTGCCGCCGCGGAGCCGGCGGGGCGGCCGAAAAATAGAGCGTCACGTCGGCGGTGCGATCGGCGTCGTGGATGGCGGTCTCCGCACGGGTCCGGCCCAGGTTGTCGAAAACCTGCTGTTTGCGGATCTCCGCCAAGAACGCCTCGGGATATTCGGGTTGGAACGGATCGCCCGGGTGAAGCTTCCACATTTTTCGAATTTCCGGCTCGCTTGAGGAGTCCAGGCCGATAATTTCCAGCTTGCCCATGGCATAGCGCGCTCCCGGGTCGATGCGGAGCGTGACGTTGACCTTGCGCGCCGGATCGTCCACCGCGCGCTCCACTTTGCCCGAGGCGCGCAAAAATCCGCGGCTGCGGTAGCACGCCAGCACGCGCTCCAGTCCCGCCTTCACCTCGTCCATGTCGGCGACATCCCGCGGCTGAAGATTCGCGGCCTGCGCCATCTCCAACTCGTCGGACGGGGGGATCCCGGCGATTTCGACCCTCCCCAAACCGTAGGCGGGGCCCTCCTCCACGGTGACGATCACCTGGACGCCCTGCGTGAACAGCGATGGTTTGGTTTCGATCTTCGGAAAAGAAACCCGCAGCCGCCCGCGGGCTTCATACAGCGGCCGCACGCTGGAATCGAGCAGCACGCGCATGGTGGCCTCGCGATATTCGGTTCCCACCGCCGCCGCCGCGAAGGCCTCTACCAGCGGCGCGGACGGCAGCACCTGATTGCCGGTGAACTTCACCTCCGCCACGCGCTCGCGCGGAACGTCCGGCTCAAAGACGATGGCCATGTTTCCCGCCGCGTCCGGCTCCAGTCTGGCCGTAATCTTCATCGCCGGTCCTATCAGCCGCCGGATGGCGTCGAGGTACTTGTCCAGCACCTGGTTGGTTACCGGAATCTGGTCGCCGAGCAGCGGAGAGAGCTGGCGCAGCGCGGCGCGCAACCGATCGTCAGGAACCGGCAGATCCTCGAAGCGATAGGGATAAAGCTGCTGCACTTCTGCCACTTCGATGGTCGCGTCGAAGCCGGCGTTATCCGCGCTGGGCTTAAAAATGTAGCCGACGCTTTCAAACGCCCCGGTCGCCATCAGGCGTTGGCGGGCCTCGTCGAAGTCGCTCTTTGCGACCCTGGCCCCGATCTTCAGGCCCGAAGCGTCGATGATCCTGGCCGCGGGAATCCGCTGATTGCCTTGAATGGTCAGCTTTTCCAGCGGGAAGGCCGTCTGCCCGGCGGCGGAAACAACCGCAACCGCCAGCGCGCAGATCTCCGGAAACTTGCTCATTCAAATTCTGCGACGAGGTACCGCAGTTTTCCGTTGCGCTCGACTTGCAGCACCGCGGGCTCGCCCGCCTTGAGCTGGTCCAGGATGGCGCGCAAAGTCTTGACCGAGCTCACCGGCGTGCGGTTGACGTCGTAGATCACGTCTCCGATCTCCAGGGCCGGGCCGGTGTAGGGCGGATTGGCCGACCGCGCCGCCACCAGCACTCCGTATTGATGACGCAAATCGGGCAGCAAATCGCTCACTTTTTGATCGATATCGATGCCTAAAATGCCCAATTTTGACACTAAATTATCCTGCGGATTCACCATATCGGCGAAACGCTGCGGATCGTCGTCGCGCTCGATCACCGGAACGTCGTACTCCAGCTTCTCGTCGCCGCGCAAAACCGTCAGGTGGACCACATCGGACAGATTCAGGCGGTAAATGGCCGTCTCCAGTTCGGGCGCGTCGTTCATGGTGCGCCCGTTGACGCTGAGGATGATGTCGCGGATCTTCAGGCCGGCCTTATCGGCGGGTCCGTCCGGCGTGACGTCGGCGGCGATCACTCCCCAGTCCTGGCTGAGGCGCAGCCCCTCGGCCAGCTCCGGCGTAATCGTCTGCACAACGATCCCGATCTGGCCGCGATGCACGTGGCCATCCTTCCGGATCTGCTGGTACACGCTGCTGACGGTGTCGCTGGGAATAGCGAAGCCCAATCCTTCGCTTCCCCCGGACTGGGTGATGATCATGGTATTCAAGCCGACCACCCGCCCGCCGGCGTCGACCAAGGGCCCGCCGCTGTTGCCGGGGTTGATCGGCGCGTCGGTCTGGATGTAGACCATCGGATCATCAGGGCGGAGCCGCCGCCGCGCGGAGCTGACGATGCCCATCGACGCCGAACCCTCCAGGCCCATCGGGTTGCCGAAAGCCATGACCAGTTGGCCCTGTTTGAGCAGGTTCGAATCGCCGAAGGGCAGCGTCGGAAGGCCGGTCTTATCGATCTTAATTACGGCCAGATCGGTTTCGCGATCCGCTCCCACCAGCCTGGCCGGAATCCGCGATCCTCGAGGCTGACGGGCGCCGGAATAGAGTAAAACTTCGATCCGCCGGGCGCCGGCCACCACGTGATTATTCGTCACGATAAAGCCGTCCGGCGTCACGATCACGCCCGAGCCGGTGCTGCGTTGCGTGGTCAAGGGGCTGCTCGCCGCGGTGCTGTCGCTTTCCTCGGCGGTGACGTAGCCGGTGGAAAAGATCTGCACGACCGCGGGCCGCACTTGCGCCGCCAGATTCTCGAAAGCGGCGCTCAGCTCGCCGAGCGAACCCGCCGGCGGAGCCACGTCCTGGGCGGCCAGAACAGGAGCCAGGAAGGCGGCGAGAGAGAAAACTGAAACGCGCATCGGTCTTTTTCCTCAACTTCATCCTCGCATAGGCCAAGACAAAAGGAAGAGGAAACGATCCGCCCCGTGAGCACATCAGATGTCAGGTATGAAACTCTTCGTAGCGTTACTTTTTTCGGCCGCCTGCCTGCCCGCGCAGCCGGTTTCGGTGGGAATTCGCGGCGGCGTGCCGCTGACGGATGCCTTTAGCGCGGTCATGGAGACGAACGGGGCCGGCTTCGTCCGGGATTTTTCGAGTTCCAAGGAGTACGAGATCGGCGCGATGGCGGAGCTGCACCTTCCGCTCGGCCTGGGGATCGAAGCAGACGCCCTGTATCATCCGCTGAATCTGACCACGCAGATGGCCAATCCGGCCGGTACGTTTCAAACCTCCCGGACGGTGAGCTCCTGGGAGTTTCCGATTCTGGGCAAGTTCCACTTCCTGCCGCTGCCGCTGATCAAGCCGTATGCGGAAGCGGGCCCGAGTTTTCGGGCGCTGGGGAATGCAGCTTCGTATCTTTCGAACTCGGGCTTCACCGTCGGGCTTGGGGTTGAGATAAAAATATCGCGGCTGCGGATTGAGCCGGACATCCGTTATACGCGGTGGGGCTCGGATTCCCCTTCGCTTGCCGCCATCGCGCCCTCCAACGTCAATCAGGCCTCCTTTCTGGTGGGGATCGCGTTCTGAAAGGGGCTTTGCGATCCCCGATGTTACACTAAAAAATAAATGCCATACGACGTGATCGTCATCGGGAGCGGTCCCGGTGGATACTCGGCGGCCGTTCGAGCGGGTCAGTACGGCCTGAAAACCGCCATTGTGGAAAAAGATGCCAAACTGGGGGGGACCTGCCTGCATGTCGGCTGCATTCCCACCAAGGCGTATTTGCACGCGGCCGATCTTTGGGAGCGCTTCCTGCATCCGGAAGAGGACGGGTTTCATTGCGACAATCCGCGGCTGGACATGCCGCTGGTCTGGGATCGCAAGAACAAAATTGTCGCCAAGCACGCCAAGGGCGTCGAATTCCTGATGAAGAAAAACAAGGTCGACTGGATCAAGGGGCGCGGCAGAATCGCCGGACCGGGAAAGGTCGACGTGGGCGGCCAGATTTACGAGACGAAGAATATCGTGATCGCCACCGGCTCGGAAGCGCGCATGCTTCCGGGACTGGAGCCGGACGCCCGGCGCATCGTGACCAACATCGAAATTCTCGATTTTCGCGACGTGCCGAAGACGATGGGGGTGATCGGAGCGGGCGCGGTGGGCGTCGAGTTTGCCAGTTGCTTCCACCGTTTCGGAACGAAGGTGACGGTGTTCGAAATGCTGCCGCGCATGGTGCCGCTCGAAGACGAGGAGGTTTCAAAAGAACTGGAGCGGTTGTTCAAGAAAAGCGGCATCCGCGTTGAAACCGGAGCGCGCGTCGAGAACATTCAAAAACACGACAGCGGCGTGCGGTTTAACGCGACGCTGGCCAGCGGCAAGCAGGAAAATTTCGATGTGGAAACGCTGCTGGTCGCGGTGGGGCGAAAGCCGATGACCGAAAATCTTGGCCTGGAAGGCACCCGGGTTCAGCTCGAGCGCGGATTCGTCAAGGTGGACGAATACCAGCGCACCGGCGAGCCCGGCGTTTACGCCATCGGCGACGTGGTTCTGGGCACGCCGCTGCTGGCGCATGTGGCGACCGCGGAAGGGATGGTGGCCATCGGCCACCTGGCGGGAAAACCGGTGACGCCGATCCGCAAGAACCGCATCCCGAACTGCACCTACACCGAGCCGGGAATCGGCAGCGTGGGTCTGACCGAAGCGCAAGCGCGCGCCGAGAGGGGGAGCAGGGTGAAGGTCGGGAAGTTTCCGTTCCTGGCCAACAGCAAAGCGAGCATTCTGGGCCGCCACGACGGATTCATCAAAGTGGTCGCCGACGCGGAGTACGGCGAAATTCTGGGCGTTCATATCATCGGCCCGGAGGCGTTCGAGCTGATCGGGGAGGCGGTCGCGGCGATGGAAGCCGAAGCGACGGTGGAGACGATGATGCACACCATCCACGCGCATCCGACGCTGTATGAAGCGATGGGTGAGGCGTTCAACTCGGTGTATGGAATGGCCATCAATGCCTGAGACGGAAGCAAGCGGGGTCCGGCAGGCGGAAGGCGCGGTGGCCGCCTGCGCGGTGCGCGATCTGGGGCGGGTCGGCTACGGGGAGGCGCTGGAGCTGCAACGGGCGCTGGTGGAGCGGCGCAAACGCGGGGAGATTCCGGACCAGCTTTTGATCGTCGAGCATCCGCATGTGGTGACCATGGGCCGCAACGGCCACGAGGAAAATGTTCTGGCGACGCCGGAGCTGCTGGCGCGCGCCGGAATCGAGTTTCACCGCACCGACCGCGGCGGCGACGTGACCTACCACGGGCCGGGGCAGATCGTCGGCTATCCGATCTTCGATCTGCGGGAATGGAAGCGCGATGTCGTCGCTTACGTCCGCGGGATCGAGCAGGTGCTGATCGGCGCGCTGGCCGATTTCGGCATCGCATCGAAGCGCGTCGAGGGCGCCACCGGAGTCTGGACGGACAAAGGGAAGATCGCCGCCATCGGCGTTCACATCAGCCGCTGGGTGACCTCGCACGGCTTTGCGCTGAACGTGGAAACCGATTTGAATTATTTCCGCTACATCGTTCCGTGCGGGCTCAGCAAGCCCGTCACGAGCATGCGCGCGATGGGCTCAGCGGCCTCGCGCGGCGAAGTGATTGCCGCGCTCGAAGCACATTTCGGGCGCGTTTTTAACCGAATAATGGAGAAATCATGATCGACGTAGTGATGCCCCAGATGGGCGAAAGCATCGTGGAAGGAACGCTGACCAAGTGGCTGAAGCGGGCGGGGGAGCGTGTCGAGCGGGACGAGCCGCTGTTTGAAATCTCCACCGACAAGGTGGACACGGAGATTCCCTCGCCGGCCGCGGGCGTGTTGAGCGAGATTCTGGTCGAGGAAGGCAAGACGGTGGGGATCAATACGGTGGTCGGGCGGATCCGCGACTCCAACGGTGCGGTTTCCGGCGCGGGGGCGCAGGAGCCTGCTCCGGCGGCCGAAGCTGCGCATCCGGAAGCCGAAGTTCCGCAGCCGAAAACCGGCGCTCCGCCGGCGGCGCCGGCCGGTGCGCCCGCGGCGGCCCAGGTGGTGGAGGAAACGGCCGGGCCGCTGTCGCCGCTGGTGCGCAAGATGGCGCGCGAAAACAACATCGATCTGGCGAAGGTGAAGGGCACCGGAGCGGGCGGACGGATCACCAAACAGGATCTGGAGAATTATCTGGCCTCGCAGGCGGCGCAGGCTGCTTCGCCGGCTCCGCAGCCGCCGGCTCCGCCGCCGCAAGCTCCGCCGCCGCGCCATGCCGCTCCGCCGCCGCAGGCGCAGGCCGTGGCGACGATTCCGCAGACGGTGGAGGTTCCGCGGCCGGTGTTCCCGGGCGAAGCGCCGGCCAACCGCATCGAGCCGATGAGCAACATGCGGCAGAAGATCGCCGAGCACATGGTGTTCTCCAAACACACCTCGGCGCATGTGACCACGGTGCACAAGGTGGATATGACGCGCGTGGCCAAGATGCGCGACCGGGTAAAGGCGCAGTTCCAGGCGCAATACGGATTTGGCCTGACGTATTTGCCGTTTGTGGTCCGGGCGGCGGCGGCGGCGCTGCGCCAGTATCCGATTCTGAACGCGTCCATCGACGGCACCAACATCGTTTACCACCGGGACATCAACATCGGCATCGCCGTCGCGCTGGAAAACGGGCTGATCGTTCCGGTGATCCGCAACGCGGATGAAAAGACGGTGGCGGGATTGCAGCGCTCCATCGTGGATCTGGCCGCGCGCGCCCGCTCGCGGCAACTGCGGCCGGAGGAGGTGCAGGGGGGGACCTTCTCCATCACCAATTTCGGCAGCTTCGGCAGCATCTTCGCGACGCCGGTGATCAATCAACCGCAGGTGGCGATCCTGGGATGCGGGGCGGTGGAGAAGGAGCCGGTGGTGGTGGACGAGGCCATCGCCATCCGCTCGGTGGCGTATCTGGCGCTGACGTTCGATCACCGGCTGATCGACGGCGCCCTGGCCGATCAGTTCACCGGCCGGATCAAGCAGATCCTTCAGGACTGGGCGGAAGAAGTAATGTGATCGGCGAGGAAAAAGCCGGCCGCATTCTGAGCCCGACCACGGGTTTTATCGCCGAGGCCGGCTTTACGCACTCGCTGACGCCGGCGCGCAACTGCACGTTCGGCTGCACCTACTGCTACGTTCCGACGATGCGCGTGTTCGGCGGCTTGAAACCCGAGGACTGGCGGCGCTGGGGCCAGTTCACCACGTTCAAAGCGAACGCCGCGGATCTGCTGCGGCGCGAGCTGCGCCCGGGGCAGCGCATCTACTGCTCCCCGCTGGTGGATCCCTATCAGCCCGCCGAAGAGAAGAGGGTGATGATGCCTGCGATTCTCGACGCTTTGATCGAAAATCCGCCGCGCAGATTCGTGCTGCAGACGCGAGGCCCGCTGATTTTGCGGGATCTCGAGCGGCTGCGGAAGATTCCGGGCCTGCGGGTGAGTTTTTCGATCACCACCAACCGCGAGGAGGTGCGGCGCTTCTACGAGCCGCTGTGCGCGCCGGTGGAGGAGCGATGGAACGCCGTGCGCGCGCTGCGCGAGGCGGGAATCGAGGTGTACGCGGCGCTGGCGCCGCTGCTGCCGTGCGATCCGGAGGAGCTGGCGCGGATGGCGGCGGAGGCGACCGGCCGCGAGCTGATCGGCGATCCGCTGCATGTGCGCGGGGTCAAACCCCGCGGCGCGACCACGCGCGAGGCGGCGTGGCGGATCAGCGCCCGGCAGGGGTTCACCGAGTGGCTCGACGGCGACTTTCAGCGGCGGGTGGTCGACCGCATTCGCGCCGCCGCGCGGGAATGCGGCAGCGATTTTGAGACCGGCCCCGGCGGGTTCTCCCGGCTGGCGGCGTAGCGGATTTTTTCAGGGAACGCCATGAACGGAGTGCTGCATAAGACCCATCCTGGCGCCTGCGGCGCGCGGTGGATCGACCGCGGCGGCGGGGAAGAGATCGTCTGTTCGAATCCTTCCACCGGCGGCGAGCTCGGGCGCGTGCGGCTGGCCTCGGCGGAGGATTACGAAGAGGTCGCGGCGCAGTCTCTGCGGACGTTCGAGCGGTGGCGCATGGTGCCGGCGCCGAAGCGGGGCGAGATTGCACGCGAGCTGGGCGACGCGCTGAGGCAGGCCAAGGACGAACTGGGCAGGCTGGTGACGCTGGAGACCGGCAAGATTCTGGCCGAAGGGCGGGGCGAGGTGCAGGAGATGATCGACATCGCCGATTTCGCGGTGGGATTGTCCCGCCAGTTATACGGCCTGTCGATGCACAGCGAGCGGCCGGGCCACCGGATGTATGAGCAGTGGCATCCGCTGGGGCCGGTGGGCGTGATCAGCGCGTTCAATTTTCCGGCCGCGGTGTGGAGCTGGAACGCGCTGCTGGCGCTGGTCTGCGGCGACACGGTGATCTGGAAGCCGTCGCTCAAAACGCCGCTGACGGCGATCGCGGTGCAGCAGATCTGCCATGGCGTGCTGGCCCGGCATGGCTGGGAGGGCGTGCTGGCGCTGGTGATCGGCAAGGACGAGGTGATCGGCGAGCGCCTGATCCGCGATCGCAGGATTCCGCTGATCAGCGCGACGGGCTCCTGCCGGATGGGCCGCCATGTGGCGCGCGTGGTGGCCGAAAGACTGGGCCGGACGCTGCTGGAGCTGGGCGGCAACAACGGCGTGATCGTGATGAATGACGCCGATCCGGAGCTGGTGGTTCGGGCCGTGCTGTTCGGCGCGGCGGGAACCGCGGGGCAGCGCTGCACCACCATCCGGCGCCTGTTTTTGCAGCGCGGGATCGCGCCCCGGATCACCGAGCGGCTGATCGCCGCCTACCGGCAGATCCGCATTGGCGATCCGCTCGATCCGGCGACGCTGATGGGTCCGCTGATTGATTCCGCCGCGGTCGAAAATATGCGGAGCGGATTGGAGCGGATTCGCCAGCAGGGCGGCGAGGTATTATTTGGCGGCCGTCCGCTGGGGGGAAATTTCGTCGAACCCGCGATCGTGAAGTCGCGCCACGACATGCCGGTGGTGCGGGAGGAGATTTTCGGTCCCATTCTGCATCTGATCGAATTTGACGATCTGGAGCAGGCGATCGCCTGGCACAACGACGTTCCGCAGGGTCTTTCGTCGGCGATTTTCACCGAGAGCCTGAAGAGCGCCGAGCTGTTCTTGAGCGCGCGCGGCAGCGATTGCGGAATCGCCAACGTGAACATCGGCACCAGCGGAGCCGAGATCGGCGGCGCCTTTGGAGGCGAAAAGGACACCGGCGGAGGACGAGAATCGGGCAGCGATGCCTGGAAGGCGTACATGCGCCGGCAGACCGTGACGGTGAACTGGAGCGGCGAGCTGCCGCTGGCGCAGGGAATCAAATTTGAGCTGTGATCCGGAATCCGGGCCGGCGCCTACTGGAAGTACTTTCCGGCGAGCGCCGGGTCGGCGTTGACGGCCTTGCTCCAGACCTGCCGGGCTTCCTCATCGCGTCCGACCGCCTTCAACGCATGTCCCAGATTCAGCAGGCCTTCGGAGAAGTCGGGTTTTTTCTCCACCGCGAGCTGGAAACATTCGGCGGCCTGTTTGTTTTCTCCGGCGGCCTGCAACAGCAAACCGAGATTATAGGAAAGCTCCAGGGATTTTTCGCCGAGGGCGGTCAATTTCTGGTGCAGCTCCCAGGCTTTCTTATGGTCCTTCTTTTCGATGGCGATGGCGGTCAGGGCGCGCAGCGCATCGGTGTTTTTGGGCTGGAGGCTGAGCACACGCCGGAAGGTTTCCGCCGCCGCGTCGAGATCCTCGAACTTCCAGCAAGCCAGGCCCAGATTCAGCAGCGCTTCCACCCAGTCCTTGCGCTTCTTAAGGCAGGTTTCGAAGCTGTCGACCGCGCCGGCGTACTCGGCGCGTTGCAGTTGCAGGAAGCCGAGGCGGAAGGCGGCGTCCTCGAAATCGGGTTTGACGGCGACCAGGCGCTCGAAATATTTTTCCGCTTCCTGCGGTTTTCCTTCGCGCTCGGCGGCCAGGGCCAGGTTCCACAGGGCGCCGGGCAGATCGGGAGAAGCGGCGAGCACCTTTTCGTATGCGAGCCGGGCGCCGGCGACATCGCCGCGTTCTTGCAGGACCGCGCCGAGGTTGGCCTGCGCTTCGAGGGCGCCGGGACGAAGGCGCGCCGCCTCGCGGTAGGCGTTGGCGGCCTGTTCCAGGCGGCCGGTTTTCTGATACGCGACGCCGAGATTGAACCAGCCTTCATAGGAATCCGGCGCGGCCTTCACCAGTTGCGAGCAGTGTTGAACCGCGCTGCTGTAATCGCCGCGCGACAACGCCACCGCGGCCAGCGCCTGCAAGGCCTGGCGCGACTGCGGGCGCAGCTTCAGCAGCCTTTCGGCGTACTCCTTGATCCGCGCGTCTTCCTTGCGCGCGCTAAACAGGGCGATCAGATTAACCAGCACATCCGCCGGGTTGGACTGCGAGGCGAGCAGTTTGCGGTATCCCTCGAAGGCGTCGTCCAGCCGGCCGAGCTGGTGGAGCGCGACGGATTTTCCGAACAGCGCCTGCTCGTGCGCCGGGCTTTCCTTGAGCGCGTTCTGAAAACAATCGAGCGCTTCCGCCGCCTTGCCCAGTTGCAGCAGGCACAGGCCGCGGCCGACCTGCGCCTGCCATCGCTTCGGGTCGATGGCGAGCGCGGCCTCGAAGGCCTTGGCGGCTTCCTCGAATTTACCCTGCCGCTCCAGGCACAGGCCGCGGTTGTAATGCGCGCTGCGATGCTTGGGGTCGGCGGCGGCGGCCTTGGCGTAGCAACTGGCGGCTTCCGCCCAGTTCTGCTGCTCGAAACGAAGATGCCCGAGCCCGGTGTAGACTTCGGAAGGACTCTCGCCGCGCCCGGCCGCGCGCTCCAGCTCGCCGATAGCGTCGGCCAGCTTGCCCTCGGAGGCGAGCTTGACGGCTTTGCCCAGCGACGGCGAAGCCGCGGGCCGCTTGCTGCGGGCGGGATCGGCGGGCGAATCGCCGCGCATCAGCTTCTCAATCAGCTCGTCATCGACGAAGAAAACGTGTTCGTTATTTTCCGGCATTTTCCTAAGGCTCCCTATTTCTTGATCACCAGCGGCACGACATTGACCGTTCCCTTGAGCGACATGCGTTCGCCGCGCTCGTTATACAGGCCAATGCCGCCCATCTTCAGACGATCGTCGGTCCATTCATCGACCTTCTGATCCTGCACGTACGTCGTGAAGCGGTCGCCGACGGCATCGAAGCGGATCTTATATAACGTGTCCAGATGGACGGGAAGCGCCAGCGGCAACTGCGCGCGCGGCTGCTCCTGGCCGTTGATGACGGCGAAGCGCACCAGGGCGATGGCCGGGTCCAGTCCGGGCTTGACGATCTCCAGCTTGTTGACGTAATAATTTTTTCCATCCTGCGCGCGATAGACCCAGCCGAGCGCTTTACTTTCGATCTGCGCCTCAAACTGAAGGCGGTAATCGGTGAGATTGAGGGAAGGCCGCAAGACGGATATTTCGTGCTCGCGGCGCACACCGGGCTCGGCGCCCCAGTCGGTGATCCAGCCCGATTCGACCGCGCTCAGGGCCGGCCCTTCGACGATTTGCGGGGCGGCGCTTACCGGCCGGGCGGCGCCGCCGCGGGAGACCGCAAACAGGATTACCGCCAGCGCCAGCACGCCGCCGGCGGCGATCCCGGCCTTGCCGGCCGCAGGCAGCTTGCTCCAGAAACCGCCGCCGCTGTCGAGCGTGAGGCTGGGCAGGTCGAGGCTGGGCGAAGGCTGCGCTTTGAACGCGGGCACACTCTCCGGCTCTTTCGCCGGGAGCGGTTCCGGTTCCCGGACCGCGGCGGCGGCAGCTTTGGGCTGCCCGGCTCTTTCGCGCTGCGGCTCAGGCTCCGGTTTACGGCCCTTGCCATTGCTGAAGCGAGGATCGGGGCGGCCGGGCTGGCGGCGCGGATCGGGCTTGACCATGGTGGCGCGCTCCACAGCGAGTTTGCGCTCGTCCTTTTCTTGCTTGACTTCTTGCTTGACCGGCTCTTCCGGCGGATCCTTTAGAATTACCTTGGCCGCCGCGGGAGCCGCGCCCAGGGTCATGACCGAACGAAGCGGCAATGCAGTGGAACGCGGAACCTGCAAACCGAGCTCGCCGGCGACGGGCGACGTAAAAACCTGGACGGGCTTGCCGCGTCCGGCCGGGAGTCCGTGAAGGGTGACGGGCAGCGGCCGGGAGGGAGCCGCGGGTACGGCTTCGGGAGCCTTGGCGGCGGGCGCAGGCGTCGGCGCGGCGCTGGCGGCAGGATGGTAGGCGGGCGCCGGCTTGCTCCCCGCGGAATTTACCGGAACGGCGGGCTCGGCCACCACGCGAACCGGCACTGCCCGCGGAGCCTGCGCCGGCTGCGGCGGGGCGGCTTCAAGGCGCCGCCGCGTGTTAGCGGCTTCCGCCGCCGCGGGGAACGGTTCCGGGACAAGGACGGGTTCCGCTGGCGGCGCTTGTTCGGAGCGCGGCTCGTCTTCAACAAGCGGCATCAGCCCGCCGCTGTCGTCATCTTCGATACCGGTGGTGCGGAACCTCAGCCGCGCCAGCGCTCCCAACTCGGGCTGGAACGAAAAATTCCGCTCGCTTTCGCGCCACAACTCCGGCTCGGCCGGCGGCGGCTGAGGAAAAATGATGATGTCCATGGGATCCTCGCATCTTTCGGCTATTCCCCTTACCCCGGCCGGGCGCAAATCGAATTCGGCCACGGGTGCAGGGCGAAAAAATTCGCGCAGTTCCAGTTTTCCTTCTCTGACGCGGGCGGGCGAGTCCGCCACCGCGATGGAACGGAACACGGAGATTCGTCCGGCCGCGGCGGGCTCGCCCGGCCCTGGCACGGTGTCCCAACAAGGCGCGCTTTGCGGGAGTTTTGGCTCAAACCGCCGCTCGAAAGCCACGTCCGCGGCCACCAGCTCCGCGGTTGCCGCGGCGACCGGGATGGGCAGTTCGAGAAAGAAGCCGGCCTGGGCGGGAGCCGGCTCCTCTTCCGCGGGCCGCGGCGCCGGTTTGGGCTCGGGTTCAATGGCGCGAGCCGGCGGACGCGAAACCTGCCTGGCCGGTTCAGGCGCGGTGCTGGATGCTGGAGGACCAGGCTTGCTTTCGGCGGGTGTTTCCGGAACCTTAGCGCCGGCCTTGGGCTTGGGATCGAGAGGCTTGGCTTGCAGAAGGCGATTCAGGGCGAGTTGGGTATACTCCTCCTGATACTGCTGGCGATGAGCGTCGGAACAGAATTCCCCGCCGCTGGTCCAGCGCTTAAGCAGGGCCAGCTCCTTGCCGCAATACAGACACCGCATGCGCCTATAATCGTCCCTTCCTACCTGATGCTAAAGAGGACTCTTACGGCTTTCCATGCGGTAAAGCACTTATGTAGCGGAAATCAGAAGTACCACCTACGGCCAGTTCAGCAAAAGCCCTTAGAACAACATGCCTACCTATTCTTACGGCAATTGCCTGTGAGAGCTGATTAAAGTTATCCGCTTACCGGGACGATCATATGTTTGCTCAAGCGCACGAAGCGGAAACGCGGCGTCAAGCAATCAAAACATGAGGAGGAAGTATGGCGAAAGGTGAAGCGCTCAAGAGTCATATCGAAGCTCTGCGCAGCGCGATTCCGGAATTAAAAGGTGTGCTGCTGGCGTCCAATGAAGGACTGCCGATCGCGCACTCCTTATCGAACGGAGCCGATCCGAACCGGATCGCGGCGATGGCGGCGGCGGCGTCGAGCCTGGGGCGGCGCATCAGCGAGAGCATGAACTCGGGCTCGCTCGGGGAAGTTTCGATCCAGGCCGAAGAGGGCGCGTTGTTTGTGTATTCGGCGGGATCGAAGGCGGTGCTGGCGGTGATCAGCCCGCAGGGCGGCAATGCCGGCTTGATCCATCTGGAAGCCCGGGGCACGGCGAAGGACATCGGCGATCTGTTCTAGACCGCGATCCGCGATCCAGCAAATGAGGGAACCGCTCCCCGCGGTTGCGGTTTGGGGATCCGAGGCGCAACCGGAGGGAGCGGTTTTGTCTTGAGGTCAGTTGTGATCGGGCTGGCGGCGAACGCGGCCGGAAATCGGCCCTAGGCGCCGGGCCAGACCATCAGCCAACCAGCACCAGGCCATAGCGCCGCTGCCAGTGATCGCGGATGTGGGCGGCGGCGCGGCGCAGTTCCTCATCGGTGGGCGGATGCGCGACGAAGCTTTGCGCTTCGCTGCGGGCGATTTCCAGGATTTCGGCGTCGCGCAGGATGTTGCCGATTTGCAGGGCCGGCAGGCCGGACTGGCGCGTGCCGAAAAATTCGCCGGGGCCGCGCAGCTTCATGTCCATTTCGGCGATGTAGAAGCCGTCGGAAGATTCCACCAAAGTTTGGATGCGCTCGCGGGCGGCGTCGTTCAGGCGGCCGGTGACAAGGATGCAGTAGCTCTGCTCGGCGCCGCGCCCGACCCGCCCGCGAAGCTGATGAAGTTGGGCGAGGCCGAAGCGCTCGGCCTGCTCGATCAGCATCACGGTGGCGTTGGGAACGTCGACGCCGACTTCGATCTCGGTGGTGGACACCAGAATCTTGGTTTCCCCGCGCTGGAATTTTTCCATCACCGACTCTTTTTCCCCGGCCGTGAGTTTGCCGTGAAGAAGGCCCACCTGCAAGTCCGGAAACACGACTTTCGACAGATGCTCGTGCATTTTTTGCGCGGCTTTCATCGCTTGTGTCTCCGATTCTTCGATTACCGGATAGACGACATAAGCCTGGCGGCCGGCGTCGATCTGTTTTTTCAAGAAACTATAAACCTGCTCGACGCGGTCTTCGGTGACGTGTCTGGTGACGATCGGTTTGCGGCCGGGCGGAAGCTCGTCGATGACGCTGACGTCGAGATCGCCGTAGACGGTCAGGGCCAGAGTGCGCGGGATGGGGGTTGCGGTCATGACCAGGACGTCGGGATGCGCGCCTTTTTCCATCAGCCTTTGCCGCTGCTCGACGCCGAAGCGGTGCTGCTCATCGACAATGGCCAGGCCGAGTTTGAAAAACTCCACGTCCGGCTCCAGAAGAGCATGCGTGCCGACCACGATCTGCGCCAGGCCGGCCGAAACAATTTTCTTGAGCTGTGTTTTTTCTTTCGCGGTGCTCGATCCGGTGAGCAGCACGGTGACATAGCCCAGCTTCTGAAACAGCCTTTTGAAATAGAAGTAGTGCTGCGCGGCGAGAATTTCCGTGGGGGCCAGCACCGCGGTTTGATACCCGTTTTCGACGGCGATGATGGCGGCCTCGGCGGCGACCAGGGTTTTTCCGCTGCCGACGTCGCCTTGCAGAAGGCGGTACATGGGATGCGGAGCGGCCATATCACTGGCGATTTCCCTGAGCACCCGCTTTTGCGCGCCGGTGGGCTTGAAGGGGAGCATGGCCTTGATCTGCTCCCGGACGCGGTCGGTGAGCGAGAAGGCGATGCCGGGATAGAGACGCGATTTGGCCCGCTTCAATTCGAGGCCGCATTCCAGCCAGAAAAACTCCTCGAAGATGAGGCGGAATTGCGCGGGGGAGCGAAAACTGTTGAGCAGGCGCAGGTCGGAATCCGGCGGCGGGAAATGAAGCTGGCGGACCGCGGTGTCGCGGCCGGGGAGTTTGAGCCGGCGGGCAAGCTCCGCGGGCAGGGCGTCGGGCAGGGGAGCCAGCTCGTTCAGGACGCGGTGGAGAAGGGCGCGGAAGATTCGCGTGGTGACTTTTCCGGCGGCTTCGTAAATGGGAACGACGCGGCCGGTGTGAAGAGACGCGTCGCCGTCTTCGTCGCCGCTGAGAAGTTCGTATTCGGGATGCATCATCGTCAGAGTGCCCGAATAGTTGTCGTATTCGATCTTGCCGAAGAGCGCGGCTTTGACGCCGGGCGCGAACACGTCGGCGAGGTAGGCGCCGTGGAACCACTTGGCGTTGAGATATTCGCCGGAGGAGTCGGTGAAGGTGGCGGTGAACAGGCCCAGGTTGCGGCGGCGCAGATTGGAGACGCGCGCGGAGCGTACCTCGGCGAGCACCGTCGCCATCTCGCCGGGCGCGAGCTCGCGGATGGTCTTCACGTTGGAGCGGTCCTCATAGCGGAACGGCGCGTAGAGCAGAAGATCCTCGACCGTTTTCAGGCCCTTGGCTTCGAGCATGGCGGCGCGAGCCGGGCCGACGCCCTTGAGGTACACGAGCGGGGTCGCGAGGTCCAACATTCGTTGTAACAAATCGCTGCGCTAGAATACGGGTTCATGTCCAATCTACTGGAGGGGAAAACCGCGCTCATTCTGGGCGTCGCCAATAAATGGAGCCTCGCCTGGGCCATCGCGCAGGCGTTCCGGCGCGAAGGCGCCTCGCTGATTCTGACCTATCAGGGCGAGCGTTTGAAAAAAACGGTGGAGGAGCTGGCGGCGGAGCTGGGCGCTTCGCGTGTGCTCGAATGCGATGTGACTCGCGATGAGGATCTGGCGCGGCTGAGCGAGTTGGGGCGGCTAGACGCGGTGGTGCATTCGATCGCCTTCGCCAATCGCGAGGATCTGGACCGGCCGTTCGTGGAGACATCGCGCGCCGGATTCGCGCTGGCCCTGGAGGTGAGCGCGTATTCGCTGGTGGCGGTGGCGCGCGCGGCGGCGCCGCTGATGAGCGAAGGCGGTGCGATGATCACCCTGACCTATTTGGGATCGTCGCGGGTGCTGACCAACTACAACGTGATGGGCGTCGCCAAGGCGTCGCTGGAAGCGGCGGTGCGCTATCTGGCAAGCGAGCTGGGTCCGCGGAAGATTCGCGTGAACGCGATCTCGGCGGGACCGGTGAAGACGGCGTCGGCGCGCGGGATCAAGGACTTTTCCAAGATTTTAGGCGCGGTGGCCGAACGCGCGCCGTTTCGCAGGAACACCGATCCGGCGGAAGTGGCCGATGCGGCGGTGTTTCTGGCAAGCGACCTGGGCCGCGGGGTCACCGGCGACGTGATGTTCGTCGACGCGGGATTTCACATTATGGGTTTATAGCCGTAGTTTTCGAGCATCCGGGGCCTTTGGCGCCGCCGGTCCCGAGTCACATTTTCCGGGCCAGCGGTTCGGCGATTCGGGTCAGCAAGTCCGGCTTGGAATCGTCGCGCTCCAGGTGCGGATATTTTTCGCCGCCCTGGTATTCGACGCGATGAACGCTGTAATATTCACCGTTTTTGATCAATAAATCGATCGATTGCGCACCTTTTGCCGTGCGCTGGACGGCTTCGCGCAGAATCGCCGGGGTGAACTGGCGGTTATCGACGGCGATAATTTTCGAATCGGGCGCCAGGCCGGCGCGTTCGGCGGGGCCTCCGTAGGCGACATCTTCAATGGTGCCGTCTTCCTTCACATCGACGCCGATCGAGAACATGAGATTCATCCCGCGGCGCTCGTCTTCGAAATCGCGCCACAGCGCGCTGCGGTTGGAATCGTAGACGAGCTTCCATCCGCCGTTTTCAATCCCGCCGAGCGGCGCATGAGGCGCGACGTCGGTGACGCGCGCGCGAAAGAATCCGGCCCAATCATACGGCTGGACGGCGTTCAGCGCGGCGATCACGTCTTCCAGCGTGTAGGGCTTCAGCTCGGGCTTGCCGCCCGGACCGCCATGGAAAGACCGGCAGAAATCATTCAGCGATTTCTGGCCGTTGCTGAGGTTCCGAATGGTCACGTCCGCTTCCAGCCAGATCAGCGTGCCTTCGTCGTAATAATCGACGCCGCGGCGGTAATCGGAATAGTCCTCGCGCGCGTTATAGAGGAGCTGCGCGGCGGTGGCGGTGTCGGCGAGCGGGCGCCACTTGCGCCCGGCCTTGCGGTCGAGATCGGCGGCGACGATTGCCAGCTCATCGCGGAAATCCTGGGGAGTAAAAAGCCCGCTGCGCGCCGCCAGCACTTCGCCCAGATACTGCGTAAGCCCTTCGTAGACCCATAGCAGATCGCCTTTCATGGGCTCGCTATAATCGGGCGTGACCAGGCCGGCCGGGCGGCGGAATTTCCCGTTCCAGGAGTGGACGAACTCGTGCGGCAGCAGGTCGGCGTTCGCCTTGAGCGCGCTTTCCTCCAGCAGGGCGCGCTCGCGGACGCGGTCATCGCTCGACTCGTGATGCTCCAGGCCGAAGCTGGCGACGTGATCGCTCAGCGTGTACAGAAAGTGATAGCTGCGATAATGCCGCGAACCGAACAGCGCGCCGGCTTCATTCACCAGGTTTTTGTATTTTTCGATTTGCTCCGGAGAGATTTCGATGGCGCGGTCGCTATCGGCGGCAAGGTGCAGATAGTGAGCGATGCCGCCGTCGCGGCCGAGCTCGATGGTCTTATAATGCCGGCCGGTGGAGACCGGAGAATCGATCAGCGTGTTGAGCGGCGCGGGTTGAAACTCGATCTGATTCGCGGATTCGCGCGCGATGGGCAGCGCGGTTCCGTAGCGCCAGGATTCCGGGACTTTCAAATTGGCCTGAAAGCTGATCTGCGCCGCGGGCGGACCCTGCGGATAAAGCACGAACTGATTCCAATTGAGAACGGCGAGCTCGGTGGTGGCCGAAGCGCCGGAGGAAAAGCCCGAGGTATCCGGAGGCGAGATTTGATCGAAGGCGACATCGAGCGCGGCGGCGCCGGCGGGAACGGTGACATGGAAGGCGAACATATTCGTCGAATCGCGCCGCCACGCCACAGTCTGGCCGTTGGCGGTGATTCTCAGGCCGACCAGATCCACCACCGGGCCGGTGGGGCCGTGCTCGCCGGGAATCCATTCGGGATAGAGCAGCGTCATGGGACCGGGCTTGGCAGGAATGGTGAGATGAACGTGAAAGATCCGCTTGGGTGCGTCGCTGGCGTCGACGTTGAGGCGGATGGCGTCCTGCGCAAAGCAGATGCAGGCGACAAAAGTGAGAAGAAATGTCTTTTTCATTTTTGGAGTTCGCGGTAATAGAAGATCAGGTCCGTCGGCGGAGGCACGGCGCCTAACTGGCGCATCATGGCCATGACTTGACCGCGATGAAGAGTCGCGTGATTCACCAGGTGCAGGATGATCTGCCACAGCGGCGCCTGATGCGAGTTGCCCTTCAGGTCTTTATAAAAAATGATGCGGTCAAGATCGGCCGCGCCGGGCGAATCGGCCCATTCTTCCCAGCGCCGCTGAAGTTTGGGCCACTCGACTTCGAGCGCGCCTTGCGCCGGTTCATAAGGCTCGCCCAAAACGCGGCAGAGCCAGATCCGGTCCGCGAAGTGGATGTGATTGAGGGTTTCAAACAGGCTTTTGTGCGAGACTTTCAGATCGCGATGAAGATCGTCCGGCGGCAGTTGCAGGGCGGCATCGAGCAGACGGCGCGAAGCCCAGCCGGAGTAGCGGAGATGAGTGCGGGCGTCTTCCGTCGTCATCGCAGCAGCCAGGCGCGCATGGTGCGCGAAACCAGATCGGAGGCGTCCTGCTGCACGAAATGTCCGGCGCCGGGAATGGTGACCAGCGTCAGATCCTTGCCCATCCACTCCCAGGTGTTGTTCAGCGCGGGCGCCAGCAGAGCCGTGTCCTCCAGGCCGTGGATCATCAGCACGCTCATCTGGGTCTTCACCACCGGCGAGGTGTCCTCTCTATAGGGCGGGCGCGGGTAGTTGCGTTTGTAGTAGTTGAGCATGGCCTCGAAGTCGGATCGCTGGAACGCTTCGATATATTTTTGTTTCGCGGCCGGATCCTTTACCCAAAACGCCAGGCCTTCGGCGGTGAGTTTCGAGGCCGCATCGGGCTGCTGAAAATTCCGGGCGTAGGCGCTGGCCTCCTGCTGCTTCGGATTGTTCGCCAATTCGCGGCTGAGCCCCCGCGGATGCGGCAGGTTCAGGATGATCAGGCGGTCGGTCATCTGCGGGAGATTCAGGGCGAACTGCCAGGCGACGAGCCCGCCCCAGTCGTGGCCTACGATGACCGCCTTATCGCGTCCGAGCGCGCGGATCACCGCGGCAACGTCTCCGACCAGCAGGCGTATATCGTAATTTTCGACGCCCTTCGGTTTATCGCTGAGGTTATAGCCGCGCTGATCGATGGCGACGCACTGGAATTTATCGGCCAGCGCGGACATCTGGTCGCGCCAGGTGTACCAGAAATCGGGAAAGCCGTGGATCATGACGATCAGCGGGCCTGTGCCGAGGCTGGCGTAGTGGATTTTGACCCCGTTTGAATCGGCGTAGCCTTCCTGGACGCGCGCTTCGATATCGGCGCCGAAGGCTGCGCCGGTGAAGACTGCGGCGGCGAGAACGGTTCGCATATAGGCTCAGTATAACGGCCCGGGGCGCGCCGGGCGGTGCTTCGGTTTAAGATGGGGATGGTATGAAACGGATGGCTTTCGCTGTATTCCTCTGCCTCTCTGTTTCGGCCGCCGAGATTCCGAAGGGTACGCACCTGTTGCTGCGGATGGTCAACTCCGTCAACACGCGCACCGCTTCCGACGGCGACCAGGTTTATTTTCAGACCGCGAGCCCGATCGCCGTGGACGGCCGCATTCTTGTGCCCGCCGGATCTTACGTGCAAGGCTCGGTTTCGCTCGCCAGGCGAAGCGGCAAAATTTCCGGCCGCGCGGAGCTGGGCATCCGCATCGAGACTCTGACGCTGGCGAGCGGCAAAGTGTATAAGATCACGCCTCGAATGGGCTCCGTTGATTCCGGCGAGAGCGGCCAGAAAGTGGAGCAGAAGGAAAACATCGTAAAGCAGGGCTCCGATGCGGGAAACGACGCGCGGCGCATCGCGATTCTGGCCGGCAGCGGAGCGGGTCTCGGCGGCATCGCGGATCGAAGCTGGTCCGGCGCGGGCATCGGCGCGGGCATTGGCGGAGCGGTCGGGATTGCGACTACGATGCTGACGCGCGGCAGAGAGGTCGAGCTGCGCCAAGGCTCGACACTCGATGTGGTTTTCGACCGGCCGGTTTCCCTGGAATAGGCACGCTGGTTATTTCAGGGAATAGGTCAGGCCCAGCGTGAACTGGAACGAGTTTTTTCTGAAGCCCGGGGGAGGATCGTTCAAGTAGGCTTCGACGATTCCCGTGGATCCGCTCAGTTGTTTGTACACGGGCACGGTAATCAGCGCGGAAAACAGCGCCGAATAAGCGCTGGTGTTGTTCCAGGCCGGCGTCACCGAGGCGGCTTGATCGAGCGCGGCGCCATGCGGCAGCTTGCGCGTGTAGTGCTCGGCGAAAACCGATCCGATGAGATTCTTGCTCGGGCCGCTTTCAAACTCCTGGCGGATGTAGCTCACGCTGGCCCGCAGATCGAGCTGCTGGCGGGCGCTCTTGATGGCGGTCCAGCCGGCGCCGCCGTTGTAGGTTTGCTGGAGCAGCAGGCCTTGAGAGAAGTTGTGATCGAAATCGGCCTGGCCGAAGGCAAACAGGCGGGAGCTGAAGTATTGGTCCTGCTCCGCCGCGGCGTGATAGATCGAGGTTTTGATGGTGGGCGTGGAGGGCTGGGTGAGCTGGCCATAGGACGCGGAAAAGTTGATCAGCGTGCGGTAGCCCGGGTTCATCCAATCCTCGGCCGGTTCGGCGCGAACCAGGGCCACCGCGCCGTTGAAGGTGCGATTGCTCTGCGTCGCCTGCACCAGCGTCGCTCCGGCGGTCACCTGGCCGGTCCAGTCGGCGAGAAGTCCGGCTGACCGCGTCATCGCCTTCTGGAACGCCGCTTGATCGATCACCACGGTGGAATCGGCCAGCGGAACCGCCACGGGCTGGGCGCCGGGTGAAGGAGTCACCTGAAGCTGCTGGTCCCGTTCGACCAGCGTTCCCTGGGGAATGCCCGACGTATTTTGCCGCCGGCGAAGCTTGACGCCCTTGCCGATGACAGCGACCTTGGTGGAGGTGTCCAGCTCACGGACATTTTTCCAGTCGATCGTAAGCTCGCCCAAGATATCGCTCTTGAAGGTCACCGAGGACGGGGTGGATCGAACAAAATGCCCGGCGAGCTTCTCGCCATTGGTGAAAGTGATCGTATCCGGCCCGGCCTGAGCGCAAACCAGCATGGCACTGCAAACGGACAGAAGGAGAACGCTAAGGACGGTTTTGAGATTAGGCATTTTCTTGAGGGATGGCTCCTTCGAGTGTATCCAAACGCCGGGCGCCCGCCGGACCCCGCAAAAAGCGCCAGCACTCGCGCGCGATCTCCCATTCCTCCTCAGCGGGAAGGACCAGGATCCGCGCGCGGAGAAAAGCAACCTGGCCGGCCACCGCATCGCGCAGCGGCGCGCAATTTTCGCCGATTCCGCCGGTGAACACGATCGCCTCGACGCCGCCGAGCGCCGCGGCCATGGCGCCGATTCCGACGCACAGCCGATGCGTGTAAATGTCGAAGGCCAGCTTCGCGCGTGGATTGCCCTGGTCGATCGCCTTAAGAATTTCGCGCATATCGCCGGAGATTCCGGACACGCCCGCCAATCCCGATTCGCGGTTGAGAATATGATCCAGCCGCTCCGCCGTGTAGCCGCGATGGCGAATCAAATAAATCAAAATTCCCGGATCGAGCGAGCCGCATCGCGTTCCCATCATTAATCCGTCGAGAGGCGTGAAGCCCATGGTGGTATCGACGCTTTTGCCGTCCAGCACGGCGCAGAGCGAGGCGCCGTTTCCAAGATGGCAGGTGACGATTCGCCGCGCGCCGGTCATCTCCGCGGCTCGCCGCGAAGCGTATTGATGGCTGATGCCGTGAAAGCCGTATCGCCGGATGCCGTGATCGAGCCATTCGTACGGTCCGGGATAAACATAGGCGGGCGGGGCGAGCGTCGCATGAAAACCAGCGTCGAATACGGCAATCTGCGGGACCTCGAAAGCGCGGGCGGCGACATCGATCAGGCCCAGCTCGAGGCGATTGTGCTCGGGAGCGACTTCCGCTTCGCGGGCGATGGCGCTGCGGATCGTAGAAGTCAGGCGCGCGGGCTGGCGAAGGCTCCCGCCGTGAACAATGCGGTGCCCGACCGCGTCAACCGGCCGGGGCACGGATTCGAGCGCCGCCGAGAGCGAACCGGCGTCCAGATCGAAATTCTTCCGCCACAGCGGCGCGGGCGGCGCGCTCGGCGGATCGGCGGAAACCTCATCGAGCCGGCATTTCAAGCTGCTCGATCCACCGTTAAGGACGAGGATCCGCATAAAAATACCGCGAGCCGGAGCGCGTTTCTACCTGCTCCAGGTCCATTCACGAATCTCCGGCGCGTCCTCGCCGTGCCGGGCGATGTAGAGCTTGTGATCGATCAGGCGGTTGCGCAGTTGCTGGCGGAAGCCCGCCCCGGCGGCGCGGAGGCGCGGCACGCGATCGATCACGTCCCCGGCCAGATGCAGACGGTCGATGCGGTTCATGACCGCCATGTCGAACGGCGTCGTGGTGGTGCCTTCCTCGATGTAGCCGCGCACGTGCAGGTTGTGATGATTGGTGCGGCGATAGGTCAGGCGGTGAATCAGCCAGGGATACCCGTGGAAGGCGAAAATGACCGGCTTATCCACGGTGAACAGCGAATCGAAGTCGTGGTCGGAAAGGCCGTGAGGATGCTCGCTTTCGGGCTGGAGCGTCATCAGGTCGACGACGTTGACCACGCGAATCCGGATATCGGCGAAATGCTCCCGCAGCAGATCGGCGGCGGCCAGGGTTTCCAGCGTCGGAACATCGCCGCAGCAAGCCATGACCACGTCCGGATCGGCGCCCGCATCGTTGCTCGCCCAATCCCAGATGCCGATTCCGGCGGCGCAGTGCCGGATCGCCGCCTCCATGTCGAGATATTGCAGGGCCGGCTGCTTTCCGGCGACGATCACGTTTACATAATTGCAACTGCGCAGGCAGTGATCCGCCACCGAGAGCAGACAATTCGCGTCCGGGGGCAGATAGACGCGGACGATGTCCGCTTTCTTGTTCACCACGACGTCGATGAATCCCGGGTCCTGATGGCTGAAGCCGTTGTGGTCCTGCCGCCAGACGTGCGAGGTCAGCAGATAATTGAGCGAGGAGATGGGCCGCCGCCACGGCACCGCGCGCGCCTCCTTCAGCCACTTGGCGTGTTGATTGAACATCGAATCGACGATGTGCGTGAACGCCTCGTAGCAATTGAACAGGCCGTGCCGGCCGGTCAGCAGATAGCCTTCGAGCCAGCCCTGGCAAAGGTGCTCGCTCAGCACTTCCATGACCCGGCCGTCGGCGGAAATGTGATCGTCATAGGGAAACGTCCGCGCGATCAGCTCGCGATTGGTCGCCTCGAATAATGCGCCGAGCCGGTTCGATGCCGTCTCATCCGGGCCCATCACGCGAAAATTGCGCGAGGCCGCATTCAGTTTCATGACATCGCGCAAAAATTTTCCCAGCTCGCGCGTCGCTTCCGCGAAAACGGTTCCGGGCTTTTCCACCTTCACCGCGTATTCGCGGAAATCCGGCAGGCGCAGGTCCTTGCGAAGCATCCCGCCGTTGGCATGCGGATTGGCGCCCATGCGCCGGTTGCCCTTGGGAGCCATCTCGCGAAGCTCGGCGATCAACCGGCCGCGGTCGTCGAATAACTCTTCCGGCCGGTAGCTCTTCATCCACGCTTCGAGCATTTTCAAATGCAGCGGGTTGGAGCGCACCTCGGCGAGCGGGACCTGGTGCGCGCGGAACGTGCCCTCCACGGGAACGCCGTCCACTTCTTTCGGCCCGGTCCATCCCTTGGGCGAGATGAGCACGATCATCGGCCAGCGCGGCCGCGATCCATCGCCGCCCGATCGCGCTTTGCGCTGGATTTCCTGGATCTCGCCGAGCACCCTCTCCAGCGTATCGGCCATGGCCTGGTGCATCGGCTCCGGCTCGTGTCCTTCGACCCAGTGCGGCGCATATCCGTAGCCGCGCAGCAGTTCGGTGAGCTCCTCGGCGGGGATGCGGGCGAGAATGGCCGGATTGGCGATCTTGTATCCGTTCAGATGCAGGATCGGGAGCACCGCTCCATCGCTCGCCGGATTGAGAAACTTATTGGAATGCCAGCTTGCCGCCAGCGCGCCGGTTTCCGCTTCTCCGTCCCCGATCACGCAGCAGGCCAGCAGATCGGGATTATCGAGCACCGCGCCGTAGGCATGCAGCAGCGAGTATCCCAGCTCGCCTCCTTCGTTGATGGACCCGGGTGTTTGCGCGGCGGCGTGGCTCGGGATTCCGCCGGGAAAGGAAAATTGCGTAAACAGGCGCTTGAGCCCTTCGGCGTCTTCGGTGATGTTGGGAAAAAATTCGCTGTAGGTTCCTTCTAAATAAGTGTTGGCCACCATCCCCGGACCACCGTGTCCCGGGCCGCAAACGTAGATCATGTTCAGGTCGTGTTTGACGATCAGCCGGTTAAGGTGGACATAGATGAAATTGAGTCCCGGCGTCGTGCCCCAGTGGCCCAGCAGCCGCGGCTTGATGTGCTCGGCGCGGAGGGGTTCGGTCAACAGCGGATTGTCGTACAAATAAATCTGGCCGGCCGAAAGATAATTGGCGGCGCGCCAGTAGGCGTCGATCTTGCGGAGCTCATCCGGCGGCAGCGGCACACTTCCCTTCTATCACAGCCGCGGCAGAGACTGACGCCGCGGAAACGCGCTAGTCCGGCTTGACGATCGCAAAGGCGTTGTCCTTGAACTCGATCTCCCGCACTTTTCCGCGGGGGCCGATGGTTCCCAGCGACTGCCCGTTGAACTTCACCACGAGGCCGCCGGCGTTGCCGGTGCGCAACCGCGCATCCTGCTCCAAATCGAACCTTCTCGATTCGCCCGGTGAAATTAATCCGGCGAACAGGCGCCGCCCGTCCTGGCCGGTCAGCGCCACCCAGGACGGCTCCGAGGCGGTGATCTCCACGCGCATCGGTTCCACGTGCGCGGCTGGCGCGGGAGCGGGCAGGCTTGCCGGCGCGGCGGCCGGGGCCGCTTCGGGGATCGGACGCCGGGAGGGCGCCGTGGTCGCCAGCGCCGGCTTGACCGGATGCGCCGGCCACATCTTCCATGCTGCAAACACAGCCACGGCCACGATCAGGACGCCGGCTCCCGCCAACGCCCCCCGATGGACCCGGCGCGGGGAAACCGGCAGCGCCGAGGCCGGCGCGATCCGCTCAATCTGCTGCGCCGCCTGATCGCAAAAACCTTCCACCGCGGAGAGAAGATTCCGGAAGCTCTCTTCGGCCGCCGCCGATTGCGAGCGCAGATCGCGGATCTGCGCGGAATGCTCGTCCACCTTGCGCTCAACGCGCGCCAGCCGCGCCGCCAATCCCGGGTCTTCCTCGCGATTTTTTCCGAACAGGCTGGATCCCGCGCCGCTCACCGCCGGAAGATGCGGGGCCTGCTCCGCGTTCGCGGCGGCCAGCATCTGAATCTCTTCGCGGATCCGCAGGGCGTCGCGGCGCGAGAGGCAGCGCCACTCTGAAGGCTCCGAATCGTGCTCGGATGGATATAGCCCGAATCCGATCAGCTCGTCTTCGCCGATGGCGTCGGTAATGCGGGCAAACTGGGCGATGGTGGCGCGGCGCAGCGCGGTGGTGCCGTCGAAGGCGGCGTAGAAAGCCTGTACCTGCTGGGGCGTCACCTCTCCCACGTACTCGGCGGTGAAGTTCAGGCTCTGATTGTCGAAATCGAACCCCAGCCATTCGCCGCTGCGCCCGTCGATGTGAACATCCTCGGCGAGCATGCGCAAGAACTTCTGTGCCTCCTCCACCACACCCGCCAGTTTGTGCAGCGGCACGCCGACGCCGCCGCGGCTGAGCTCAATGCGCACTCTCAGACGCGCCATCAGGAGCTCCGTAGCCGTTCGACGGTCTGCCGGCTCAATCGATATTCGATGGCGTCGCCGCCCGGCGCGGCTGCGGGCGCGATTTGCCGGAAATACCGAGCCGCCGCCTCGTAATCGCGCCGCTCCACCGCCACCACCACCAATCCCTGAAGCGCCGCCGCGGACCGGCTGTTTAGCTCCAGAAGCCGCCGCGAATACTCCTCCACCCGCCCCAGGTGGAAACGCTCCACGCTCATGGCGATTAGATTCGCCAGCGCCTCCTCGTGCTTCGGATCCACCGCCAGCAGGCGCTCATAGCGCTCCTCGGCTTCCTCAAACCGCCCGAGCATCTGCCGCGCCACCGCCGAGCCGAACAGCGCCAGCAAATCCCCTTCTTCTTCCGCCGCAAAACAGGCCAGCGCCTCCTCAAACCGGCCCAGGTTAAGCAGCCGCTCGCCGGTTACTACACCATCCGGCGGCATCGTTCCCGAATCCAGCGCCACAGGAGCACCCACACCGAGGTGGAATCCGGCAGCCGGGTGAACAGATCCGGCGCCGCCGCGATCCGCGCCGGACGTACCATTCGGGGTACCACCATCTCCCAGCGCTCGTTGTCTGCCGACCGCGAAAGCGTTTGCCAAGTCACTGGGAACCGGAAAATTACGGGGCCAACTGTGTTAGAACTAGAAGTACTGATCAACGGCAAGGTCGATTGTAACCGAGACATGGAATAAGGTCAATGCCTGATGGTCATATTCCCTGGAATAGTCCGGTATAGTTGTAGAGGAGCGCAGTGGCGACGCGCAAATCGTCGGAATCCAAGCCCGACCCCAATCTGACGGTCGCGGCCGAGAAAGCAAGCATGGTCATCCGCGGCCTTCAGGCCCGCCTCCAGCAGCGCCCGGCCGAGCCGGAGCAGGAGACGGCGGACGATCTGGAGCGCCAGTTGGCGCAGTATTTCCAACACTCCATGCCGGCGCCGCGGCAGCCGCTGTTGAACGATCTCCGCGGGCGGGTGATCGACGGCGTGGCGGACCGCATCCTCCGGCAGTGGGAGCAGCATTCCTCGATTGAAAGTGCGGTCGTCGAGCGGCTGATCGACCGTCTGGTCGAGCGTCTCTGCCCCGGCGTTTCTTGAAGACTCAACGGAAAAGCCGGTCAAACAGGGCGCGCGTCCGCGTTCGGATTTCCGCCAGACTTTCCAGCCGCAGCGGGCTCCATCGCGCGACCAGCGCGGCCAGGGTGGAAAGCTGCGCCTCCGACGACGGCAGCCGCCCCTCGGCGTGTCCGGAGAGCAGGCGCAAGCCGTGATCGAGCGCGCGATAAAACGTGGCCGCCTCGCCTAAAAACCGGGCTTCTTCCCGGTCCAGATGGCCCATGCTTTCCAGGACTTCAATGCGCGCCGGCGTATTTAAAACCTTAAAGAAAATTCCGGCGCTTTTCAGGCGCAGGTACATGAGCAGGAAATCGATGTCATAGTATCCGCCTGCGCCGGCCTTGAGCGGATGCGAGGCGCCCTGCTCGCGTTCCAGGCGCAGGCGCATCTGGCGCAGATCCGCGCGCGACCGCCCGCCCTGCCCGTACCGCCTCCAGTCCGCCTCCTGAAGCTGATGGAGGAACGATTCGGCGCGTGCGGTATCGCCCGCCACCGCCCGCGATTTCATGTAGGTGATTCCCTCCCAGGCCTCGGCGGCGCGGCCGAAGTAATCGAGAAACGACGATTCGCTCTGCACCAGCGGCCCTCCGCCGCCATTGGGGCGGAGCCGCGTATCGACGGCGAACATTACGCCGTCGCCGGTGTAGGCGGAGATCAAATCGATCAGCCGCTCCGCCGCGCGGGTCCAGAAGGGCATCTGCGCAGCGGCCGCATCGTCCAGCACGAATACCAGATCGGCGTCGGAACCCAGGTCGAACTCGCGCATTCCCAGCCGGCCAAGTGCGATTACCCACATGGACTTGGCCGCCGCCGCCGGGCCGGAGACGATCTCATAGGCGCGGGAAATCACGGAATCGGCCAGTTCGGAGGTGGCGGCCAGCGTTTCAAAGATCGGGCGGCGTTGGCAGATGCTGTCGGCCTGAATGCGCAGCATCTCGCGCCGGTACCAGCGGCGCAGCTCGCCTGCGTCCGGCGACGCGGGTTCCGGACTGGCGGCGCGGCCGATCTCATCGGCCAGCTCCGGAGTGCGAATGAGTTCCTCGGCGAAGTACGGGCTGTGCTCGAACAGATCCAGCAGGCAGCGCGTGCGCGGCGGATCGCCATCGAGCCGTTCCAGCCGGTCCGCCGGGAGCCGTTCGAGGAAGTACTCGAAGGACTGCCACCCGCGGCGCAGCTCGGCGCGGCCCAGCGCCGCCAGGGAGGGCGCCCGATGATCGAGAGCGCGCGCCAGTGTGCTTGCCGCCGGCGGCTCCTCGGCGGCGCGCGAGTGCACCACGCGCTCATAAATTTCGATCACCCGCGTAAAGTGCATCCCGATCTTTTCGAGCAGCGAGGGGACCGTCTCGCCGCCGGGCATCCGCCGCGCCAGCAGCTCCAGCTCCTCCGGATCGCGCGGCAGCGTGTGGGTCTGCCGGTCGTCGGCCAGTTGCAGGCGATGCTCCAGATGCCGCAAAAACGTGTAGGCCGACGCCAGCCGGCCGTATTCGGAATCGGAGAGAAAATTTTTATCGCGCAGCCGGGCCAGCGCGAGCATGGTGCCGCCGTGCCGCACCCAGGGTTCCGCTCCGCCGTGCAGGCGTTGCAGGCACTGCACGACAAATTCGATATCGCGGATGCCGCCGCGCGCCAGTTTTACGTCGATCTGGCCGGCCGATCTTCCCGACGCTTTCTTCGCCGCCAGCTTTTCGTTCAGCCGCTCGCGGGTCGCCGACAGGGCCTCGACCGCGGAAAAGTCGAGGGTGGTCGAATAAATCCGGGGCTCGACAAAATCGAGCAGCGCGCGGCCGGCCGAGCGGTCTCCCGCCGCCACCCGCGCCTTGATCAGCATCTGTAATTCCCAATCGCGCGCGCGTTTTTCGTAATACTGGCGGGCGCCTTCAAGCGACATACAGACTTCGCCCAGCCGGCCGTCGGGCCGCAGCCGCAGATCGACGCGGTAGCACAGTCCTTCCGGCGTGTAGGTGGACAGCAGCGCGGTCAGCTCATTGGCGGCGCGCTGGAAAAACTCCTTGTGCGTGACCGGATGTGGCGCGGCGGTTTCTCCGTTGGCCGAATAGAGAAACATGAGGTCGATATCGGAGCTGTAATTCAGCTCCATTCCGCCCAGCTTGCCCAGCGCGATCACCGAAAATGCCGCGCCGGGCCGGCCGTAGCGCCGCTCCAGATCGGCGAGAATTCTCTCAAGCGCGGTTTCGACGATCGCATCGGCCAGCGCGGAAAGCTCGGCCGTAATTTCCGGAAGCGTCGCCCGGCCCAGAACGTCGCGCGCCACGATGCGCAGAAGCTGCCGCCGGCGGAACCGCGCCAGATCAAGCGCGGCCGGAACGCCCGCCCCCAGCGAGCCGTGCAGGCGGTCGCGGAATGCCTGCGCGTCCAGCATGCCGTCCAGATCACCAAGCTCGCCGGCCCAGTCCGGATGCTCGATCAGATCCTCGGCCAAAAAATGGCTGTGGGTAAACACCGCAATCAGCGCGCCCAGATTTTGCGGATTGACGCATTCGGCGGGAAATCTCGCGAAATAATGCAGCCCCTGCTCCGGCGCGGGAGAAGCCGCCAGCAGCAGATCGAAGTGCGGTTGCAGTCCGGCAGCCATGCGGCGCGCCAGCTCGGAGGCTTCTCGAATGGCGCGTTCGCGGTCCTGAAGGGGCAGATCGAGAAGACGCTGCATGTCGCGGCGCTTTTATTTTACGGCTGGAAAAAGGCCGCGGCGCGTCAGTCCAGCGCCGGCGGAGCCTCCACCCGGCCGCGCAGCGGGATCTCCCGCAGCGCCAGGTTCAACAGCACCGCCGCGGACATGATCACCGCGCCCCAGAAGAAAATCACCTGGATGCCGTGCACCAGCGAAAACTTCACGTTCTCAAGCAGGCGATGGAGCAGGTCCGTTCCTCCCGGATACCGTCCGAACGCCGACTCAAGCTGCGGCCGGATCAGCGGCAGCATCAAGGGATTGCTGAATGGCCGCAGCGCTATGGCTGGCGTTCCGCGGGGAACGGCCGCGGCGAAATCGTGCTTGTATAAGGTGAGCAGCACGCTCCCGAACGCCGCCACGCCCACCGTGCTGCCGATGGAGCGGAAAAACTGCGTCGCCGCCGTCGCCGCGCCCATGTGCTCGCGCGGGGCGGCGTTCTGCACCGCGACGGTGTAGACCGGCTGCACGAATCCGAGGCCGATTCCCGAAAGCACCATGCCGGCGATCACCACCGCGTGCGGCGTCGCCAGTCCCATCCGCGCGAAAACGATCATTCCCGCCGCGCTGAACAGCGTCCCGGCGATGGCCAGCGTCTTATATTTTCCGGACCGCGAGGTCACCTGGCCGCCGAAGATATTGCCGAACACCGCCGCCAGCATCATCGGCGTCAGCAGCGATCCCGAGCGCGTCGCCGAAACTCCCAGCACGCCCTGCATGTACAGCGGAAGATAGATGATCACCCCGAACATCCCGATGCCGACGATGAAATTGGCAAACGCGCAGATGCCGATCACCGGATCGCGAAACAGCGTTAAGGGAAGCACGGGCTCGCCGGCGCGTCTTTCCACAATCAGAAACGCGGCGAGCATCACCGCGGCGGCCGCCAGCAGCCCTTCCACGCGCGCCGAGCCCCAGCCGTAATCGGTCACCCAGGTCAAGGCCAGCAGCAGCGGAATCAGGCATGACGCCAGCGTGAGCACTCCCCACCAATCGATGACGCGGCGCATCCGCCGCGGCTTGAAATTGGGAAACTCGAGATAAATCGCGGCGATGGCGAGAATGCCCACCGGCAGGTTTACATAGAAGCAGGCGCGCCAGGAAAAACGGTCGGTCAGCCAGCCGCCCAGCGTGGGGCCGAAAATGGACGCCGCGCCGAACATGGCCGCGAACACCCCTTGATACTTCCCGCGCTCGATGGGCGAAAACACATCCCCCACGATGGTGAACACCAACCCGAACATGATGCCCGCCCCGAGTCCTTGCAATCCGCGGAACAGGATCAATTGCGACATCCCGTCGATCGGGAGCAAAGTGATCTTTCCCGCCGCGCCGCACAAGGCCGAGGAGGCGACAAATGCCGCCGCGCCGGCCAGAAAAAACCATTTGCGGCCGTAAATATCGGACAACTTCGCAAACACCGGCAGACAGATGGTGGAGGTAAGCAGGTAGGTGGTGGCGACCCAGGGATAGCGGTCGAATCCGGAAAGCGAGGCGATGATGCGCGGCTCGGCGGTCCCGACAATGGTCTGATCCAGAGCGGCCAGCAGCAGACACATCATCAGGCCCGCCATGGTCCCGACAAACTGCGGCCGCGTCAGGCGGACAAAACCCGAGGTGTAGAACTTCGGTTCGGCGGCGGTCCCCATTCGTTGATTGTATCGAGGATGCGGAGCCGGAAGGCGCCCGGGGATCTTTCTTCGTTGGCGCGCGCGGGCCGGGGTTCGGAAATTTCCTAATTAAAACAACACCGCCGTTGGCCGGGTAACTGCTCCGTCTCCGCCAAACATGGCTGCTACATCGCAGATCGCTCCCGTTTCGGCACAGCCGCCGAGCCGCCCGCATGCGGCCAACCCTCCGCGCGGGGCCGCGAAAGCTCCCGCGGCTTCGGCTGGCGCGCCGCCGAAGGCCAAAACGGCGTCCCGATTTGGCAATCTCGGCGAACTGAGCGTTCCTCTGGCGGTGCTCGGCATCGTCATGGCGATGATCCTGCCGATCCCCTCGTTTCTGCTGGATATCCTGATCAGCGCCAACATCACCATCTCGGTCATCGTGCTGATGGCTTCGATGTACATCAGCCGGCCGGTCGAATTCAGTGTTTTTCCGACGTCGCTGCTGCTGCTTACGCTGTTTCGCCTGGCCCTGAATATCTCTTCCTCGCGTCTGATTCTGATTCACGGAAACTCCGGAACGCGCGCGGCCGGCCAGGTGATCGAGGCTTTCGGCAACTTTGTGGTCGGCGGCAACTACATCATCGGCGTGGTGATCTTCCTGGTGTTGATCGCGATTCAGTACGTGGTGATCAACCACGGCGCGGTGCGCATTTCCGAAGTGACCGCGCGCTTCACCCTGGACGCGCTGCCGGGAAAACAGATGTCGATCGATTCCGACCTGAATACCGGGTTAATCGATGAAGCCGAAGCCAAGACACGCCGGAAAAATCTCGCCGCGGAAGCCGAGTTTTATGGCGCCATGGACGGCGCCAGCCGCTTCACCCAGCGGGACGCCGTCGCCAGCATTTTGATCACGGCGATTAACATCATCGCCGGATTCCTGATCGGCGTGTTCCAGCATGGCATGGATCTGCAACGCGCATTGAGTACCTATACCGTTCTGACCATCGGCGATGGGCTGGTGACGGTCATTCCCGCGCTCATGGTTTCCGTTTCGGGCGGTTTGATCATTACGCGCACCAGTTCGGAAGGAAAGGTCGGATCGGATGTGCGCAAACAGGTCTTTAGCAATCCTCAGCCGCTGCTGCTATCCGGCGCGGTGCTGGTCGCCATGGCCGCCTTCCCCGGACTGCCTACGATTCCCTTCTTAGTGCTGGGAGGCGGCGTGGGATATGCGGGATATCAAATTCGCAAGAAGCTCGATGCCCAAGCCGCCGCGCCGGATACGAAACCGCCGGCGCCGAAAGAAAATCTGGAATCGCTGCTGAAGGTGGAGCCGCTTGCGGTCGAAGTTGGATTAGGGCTGGTGAAATTGGTGGAAGGCGCACAGAACTCCCCGCTGTTGAAGCGTATCGCCGGGATTCGCAAGCAGATGGCTGCCGATCTGGGATACCTGGTGCCGCCGGTGCGCGACACCGATAACCTGCAACTGAAGGCGAACGAGTATGTGGTTCTGCTGAAGGGCGCCGAGATTAGCCGTTTCGAACTGATGCCCGGATGCAATCGGGCGATCCATCCTGGAACGGGTTCGAACCCCGCCCCGCCGATGGAAGGCATTCCGGCCAAGGAGCCGGCGTTCGGCATTCAGGCGCTTTGGATCAAGCCCGAAAAATCCGATCTGGCGCGCTCCAACGGATTCACCGTGGTGGATGCGGTTAGCGTGGTGGGAACGCATCTTGCCGAATTGGTCCGGCGGCACGCCTTTGAGCTGCTGTCGCGCCAGGACACTAAGAATATTCTGGACCGCGTCGCTCAAGAAAATCCCAAAGTTGTCGAGGATCTGGTGCCGAAATTGCTTCCCATGGCCAGCGTGCAGAAAGTTTTCCAGAATCTGTTGCGCGAGCGAGTTTCAATTCGGGACTCGGTCACCATTCTGGAAGCGCTCGGTGAGGCGGCCGCGGTGACCAAGAATCCGATCCTCCTCACCGAGTATGCACGCCAGGCGATTCGCCGCATGGTGGTTAAGCCGTATTTGAACCCGTCGGGCGAGCTGCCGGCGTTTTTCCTCGATTCGCAGCTTGAACAGACCATCGAAAAATCCATCGAGTACACCGAACAGACCAGTCATCTGAATCTTTCGCCGCAGAAGGCGCGCGACATTCTGGAGCGTGTGGCGCGGTCGGCCGGCCCGGCCGATTCCTCCCTCGCCATTGTCACCAGCTCCGCGGCGCGCTACTTTTTGCGGCAAATCGTGGAGGGTTCGCTGCCGAATGTCTCCATTCTTTCTCATAACGAAATTCCGGCCGGCGTTCGCGTCGTGTCGCTGGGGCTGATTCAATGAAGCTGAAAAGTTATTTCTCGGGATCCGTGGAAGCGGCCATGGAACTGGCGCGCAAGGAACTGGGCGAGGACGCGCTGCTGGTGCATGCCCGCCCGGCGACGCCGGAGACCAGGCATCTGGGAGCTTATGAAGTCGTCTTCGGCTGCCACCCGCCGCTGAATCCGCATCCGGCCGCCGCGCCGGGGCCGGAAGCGGCTGGACCCGATCACCTGCGCCGGGATCTGGCGGAAATGAAGCGCGAAATCGAGCGCCTTTCCAAATGCCTCTCCGGTGCGCGCCTGTTCGCCGAGCCGGCCCGGGAAGAATCGGAGCTGTGCGCGCGGCTGATGGCCAACGAGCTGGATCCGATGATCGCGCAGGCGGTGGCGCGCGGCGCTTCGCTCGGCGAATTTTTCGAAGTCGACGCCACTCTGGGACGGCGCGGCGCAAATCGGGCCGTGGTCGCGCTGGTGGGGCCTCCGGGAGCCGGCAAGACCACCACGCTGGTGAAGCTGGCTGCGCGTTACGGGCTCGCCTCGCGCAAACCGGCGCAGATTCTTTCCGCGGACGTGTTTCGCATCGCCGCCGCCGATCAGCTTCGCTCGCTCGCCGCGATTCTCGGCATCGGCTGCGATGTGGTCGAAACGCCGGTCGCGCTGGCCCAGGCGATTGAAGAGCATCGCCACAAGGACTTCGTTTTCATCGACACGCCGGGGCTGGGTCGCGATGACATGGAAGACGGAGCGGACCTGGCGCGCCTGATCGCGTCGCATCCCGAGGTCGATACCCATCTGGTGCTGCCCGCCTCCATGAAGCCCGCCGATATGGCGCGGGTGATCGAGCGCTACGAAATTTTCCAGCCGAAGAAGTTTTTGTTCACACGCATCGACGAAACCGCCAGCTTCGGAGCGATCCTCAATGAAGCCTCGCGCCGGGAACGTCCTATTTCGTTTCTGGCAACAGGACAACAGATTCCCGACGATCTGGAAGCGGCGGCCAAGGAAAAAATCTGCGGGCTCATTGCGGGTCCGGCCATCTCCACACGAAGCGCGGGAGCAGCGGCATGAAAGGCGCGACAAAAATGGAAACCAGCGCGAAGCCGCAGGCGGCCGCGCCCGGCCGGATCGGCGCCTACGGGCCACCCCCGCTCAGCGCCCAGGAGCGCGAGGAGCTGATCCTGGAGCATCTGCCGCAGGTGCGGCTGATCGCACGGCGGATTCACGAACGCCTGCCGGAAAGCGTCCATCTGGAGGATCTGATCTCCACCGGCATCGTCGGGCTGATCGCCGCCATCGACCGCTTCGATCCCTCGCAGAACGTGAAGCTCAAGACGTACGCGGAATACAAGATCCGGGGCGCGATTCTGGACAGCCTGCGCGGCCTGGATTGGGCGCCGCGCCAGCAGCGCAAGCGCGCCAAGCAGATCGAAGCAGCCATCGCCGCCGCCGAGCAAAAGCTGCACCGCGCGCCGACCGAAGAGGAGATCGCCCGGGAACTGGGCCAGACAATCGAGGAATATCACGCCTGGCTGGTCGATTCGCGCGGCCTTACGCTGGGCAGCCTGGAAACGTCGGGAAGCGACGAAGAGGGCCGCGACTTATTGAAATATGTCGCCGGCGACGAGGAGTCCTGGCCCTCGCGCATCGTGGAGCGGAGCGAACTCCAGAAACTGCTGGCCTCGGCCATCGCCAAAATGCCGGACATCGAAAAGACCGTGTTGAGCCTGTACTATCACGAGGAGCTGACCCTGCGCGGAATCTCGAAAATCGTCAACCTGCACGAATCCCGTATCTCCCAACTGAAGACGCAGGCGATCCTGCGCCTGCGCGCGTTCATGGAAAAATCCTGGCCCGGCCCACGCGGAGCGTAACTTGAACGACGCTACTTTGAACCGCCTGCTGAACGAGCTCGGATCCCATCTCGCCTCTGCCTTCGAAGGCATGACCGGCGAGCGCCCGCAGATCTCCACCACGGCCTCCACTGTCGAGCCGCCGGCGGGCGCGCTGCTGCGGCGCGAACGGTTTTCCGGAGTGCCCGGCGCCATCTGGATCGCAGCCGCTGAGCCGGATTGGCTCGCCGGCGGAGCCCTGGTGCTGGAGGCGGCGGGAATCACCGGGAGCGATCCTGAAAAACACAAGGCGGAATTTCAGGAAGTCGTTCAACAAGCCCTCTCCGGCGTGGCCCGGTCCATGTCACAATGGCTCGGGCGCGAGGTCCGGCGCGAGCCGGGCGAAGAAACGCCGCCCGCCGCGGCCGCCTGGAACGCGATCGAAGTGCGCCAGGGCCAAGCGCGCCTCCGCCTGCTGGCGGCAATCGAGCCGGAATTGGCGGCGGCCTTCGCACCACCCGCGCCGGCCCCGGAGGACCCCGAGAAACCGCCCACCTTCGGTCTTCTGCTCGATGTGGAGCTGCCGCTTCGCATCTCGTTCGGACGCGCGGAGGTGCCGCTCAAGGATGTCCTCAAGCTGACCACCGGCTCGATCGTGGAGCTGAACCGCGAGATCGGCGATCCGGTGGAGGTGATCGTCAACAACTGCGTGATCGCGCGCGGCGAGGTGGTTACGCTCGAAGGAAATTTCGGCGTGCGGATCCAGGAAGTGATCAGCCGCCACCAGCGTTGGAAGACGCTCGGCTGAAAAAAAACCAGGAGAGAATTCGTGGCACACGTGCTATTCCAATACGCCCTTCTGGCGGCCGGATTGATCGGCGCGCTGGCCCTGTTCCTCAGCCTCAAGCGGGAAATCCAACGCAATGCCGCCCGCCACGGCCGGCGGCTGGAGGAGATGGCGGCGCGCGTCTCCCAGTTTCAGAATCCCGCCCCGGAGCCGGTGTACATCCCGGCTCCGCCGGCGCGTTCCGGCCTGAACCTGAGCAAGCGCGTACAGGCCCTGCGCATGGTTCGGCGAAACGAAGACGTCTCCACCATTGCCGCCGCCCTGGGCGTGACCCGCAAAGAAGTGGAACTGCTGGTGCGCGTACAGATGATGGGCCGGGAGGCCGCCGCGCGCGCCGGCAAGTAGCTCCCTTGCGAAACCGCTTCGCCGCCCTCGAACTCCAGAATGCCAGGTACCATTACCTCCTAATCGCGAAGTACCTTGCTGTGTTTGGCGGCGCGTCCCAGACTTATAAGCGGAAAGATGGAGCGCACCGACTTCGAACAGTGGAAAGCAAAGGAGGTGGCGCGGCTGCTGGCCCTGGTCGAAACCGAGCGCCGCTACTACCAGGAGATCGTCGCGTCGCTGCCGGTGGCGCTGGCCGTGCTCAGCTCGGACCGTTCGATCCTGTCGGCGAATCGCAGCTTCCGGCAGACGTTTGGCCTCCGCGGCGAGGATATGCGCCGCAAAACGATTGAGCAGATTCTGCCGTCGCCGGAGTTGGTGGAATGCATTCGCCAGGCGCATCTGCGCTCCGGCGGCCCATCCTCGGCTTTCCTCCAGATCGAAGGCCGCCGTTTCCGCGCCGCCGCCGTGCCCATTCGAAATTGGGACGAAGAGGGCGATCTGGAAACGCTGCTGATGATCGAGGAGGCGGCCGGCGGCGAACTCCCTCATCCGCAGGCCTCCGCCGCACCTCCCGCTGCCCCTTTGGAGATTCCGGCGGTGATCTGGAAGGCGGATCCGCGCACTTTCGCGTTCACTTCCGTCGCCGGCGCGGCGGAAGAACTGCTCGGCTATCCGGCCGCGCACTGGATCTCCACACCTCAGTTTTTCCGCGAACGAATCCATCCGGAAGACCGCGCCGCAACCATGGCATTTTACGAAGCCGCCGTCGGCCGCCCGGGGGACTTCAGCGCCGAGTTTCGCGCCGTCGCCGCCAGCGGCGCCGTCCTCTGGTGCCGGGAAACGATCCGCAGCAGCGATCGCGGATGGAGCGGCGTGCTCATCGATATCGGCTCCCGCAAGCAACTGGAGCGCGAAATAGTGGCGGCCGAGCGCACCGAGGCCTTGCGGGCCGCCGCCAGCCGCCTGGCGCACGATCTCAACAATCCGCTGATGATCATCACCGGCTATGGCGAAGAGCTGTTGCAATCGCTGCCCGCAAACGAGCCCGCGCGCGCTGACGTCGCGCAGATCCTGACCGCGACAGAACGGATCTCCGGCATCGCCGCGCAACTGCTCAATTACACCCGCCGCGCCGCCGGGCCGGCCAAGCCGGTGGAGCTGAACGCGCTGCTGGCGCGGCTCGAAGAAAAGATTCCAGGCCATGACCGCGTCTCGGTCGAAATCGCTCCGGCGGGCGAAGCGGTCTGGGCCCTGGCCGACGCCGCTCAGCTCGAAGAGATTCTACAGGCCCTGGCTTCGCCGGCGCGGGAGGAAGCCCGGGAGCGCTCGCGCTTGTCCATTTCCTGCGGGGTTCACACCCTCGCCGAGCACGTTCCAGGCGCTCCGCTGGCCCCCGGCGCCTATGCCCGGATCACCATTGTTGACAATGGCCGCGGAACCGATTCCCCCAGCGGCGTCTTCGAAGCGGCGGTGCTCGGCAAGGACCCCAGCGCCAGCCGCGCTTACGCCATCATCCGCGAGTGGGGCGGCGACCTGGTGTTTTCCAGCGAGCCGTTCCGCGGCTCGACGTTCACGATTTATCTCCCTCTGAGCCGGCCGGAACCCGCCTCGGCCGCGGTCGCGCCGCCCGAGCCGCCGACGCCCGAGCCGCCGCGCATGCCCACCATTCTGCTGGTAGAGGACGAGCCCGGCATTCGCGCCCTGGTCCGCAAGATCCTTCGGCGCGAGCACTATGCCGTGCTGGAAGCGGCCAGCGGGGAAGAGGCCCTCCATGTCGCCGCCGCGCAACAGGACCGGATCGACCTGCTGGTGACCGATGTGATTCTACCCGGCATCACCGGCCGCGAGCTGGCCGAGAAACTGCGCGTATCGCTGCCGGAGTTGAAGGTGCTCTACGTTTCCGGCTTTACCTCCGACGAGTCGGTGCGCGCCGGAGCCTTCCCGCCCGGGGCGAAGTTCCTGCAAAAGCCGTTCACCCTCAGCGCGCTGGTCGGTAAAGTCCGGGAGGCCCTGGCGGATTGACGGCGGGACCGGAGCCTCCCCGCCAAAAAAATTTCCGCCCTCCGGCCGGGCGTCCTACTTTCGCGCAAACAGCGTGCGCGAGGGAACGCACCACAACCAGCCCAGGCCCGAAAGCGTAACGTCGCTTGCGCCCGCCTCGCGCAGAACTTTGGCGTAACGCGCGGTGTGGAAAATATCGAAAATCACCAGCCGGCCGCCCGGCTTCAGGACCCGCCACATCTCGCGCACGGCCTGATCGCGGCCCTCCTCGTCGGGGATGTTGTGAATCGCCAGCGTGGATACCACCGCGTCGAAGTGATGATCGGGATAAACCAGCTTGCGCGCGTCGCCGGTCTCGACTCGGACTCTGTCGGAGACGCCTTCCAGCTTCGCGTTTTGCTTTGCCGCGTCGGCGGAGTTGCCGGAGAGATCGGCCTGGTTCCAGATATCAATGCCGGTGGCTTTGCCCGATTTGAGCCGCTTGGCCGCGCCGATCAGCATCAGGCCGCGCCCGCAGCCGACATCGAGCACCCGCTCTTCGCCTTTCAGTTCAAGCCAATCGAGCAGGCGGTCGCGCAGGGCAGGCTTGGCGACGCGGCTGGACCAGACCATGAATCCGCCGATTCCCAAATAGATCACGCCGGCGCCGCCGAGCACCGCCAGCAGTTCGGCCGAGGGCCCCGGATATTCGCTGTGATTGACCAGCCACAGCACCACCCCGATGGCCAGCGCCCAGCCGCCATGGGAGAACATCTTTTTCACCGTGACCGGCGCGTCGAGCCCGTAATCGGGTTTAGGAACGTTTCCTGCCACTGCTTCCGCCATCGATACCAGGGTGGCATAAGCCGCCCCGCTTGTGCGTCCGGCGGCCGGGCCAGGTACGCTTCACCGGCTCACGACCGCTTCTTCCGGCGCCTGAGCCAGCGTCTTTTTGAACTTGCATTCCTGATTCGGGCACTGCGCCACCGGACCCGCTTTGAGGAACTTCTCAATCAGGTACGAAGAGCCGCACTCCGGGCACTTCTCCGGCATCGGCTTGCCCCAGGCCACGAAGTCGCAATCCGGATAGCGGCTGCATCCATAAAACACCTTGCCGCGCTTGGAGCGCCGTTCGACGACCTCGCCTTCCGAACAGTTCGGGCACTTCACGCCGATGGTTTTCTGTTTGACGTACTTGCACTTGGGATAGTTGCTGCACGCCACGAACTCGCCGTAGCGGCCGAACTTGCGCACCATGTTCGATCCGCACTGCGGGCACTTCTCATCGAGCGGCACATCCTGCGGCTTCTGCGCCGCGCCAAGCTGCTTGGTGGTCTTGCACTCCGGATAACCGGAGCAGGCCAGAAACTGGCCGAAACGGCCCTTTTTGAGCACCATCGGCCGGCCGCAGTTTTCGCAATACTCGGTTTCGTCCTGTTCGCTGACCGAGCCGTCCTCGGGGGCGAGCTCGCGCGTGTTGGTGCACTCGGGATAACCGGTGCAGGCGATGAAACGGCCATGCTTGCCCCACTTGATCACCATCGGCTTGCCGCACTTTTCGCAGACGAAATCGGTGGGCACCTCCATGCGCTTGATGTCGGTCATGTGTACGGCGGCGTGTTCCAGATCCTTTTCAAAGCGTTCGTAGAACTCGCTCATGGCCACGCGCCAGTCGATCTTGCCCTCTTCGATCTCGTCGAGCTCGGCTTCCATTCGCGCCGTGTAGGTCACGTCGAACAGATCGTTGAAGCTTTCCAGCAACAGATCGGTCACCACGATGCCCAACTCGGTCGGCACGAACCGGCCGCCTTCTTTGCGGACGTACTCCCGCTCCTGAATGGTCGAAAGGATGGAAGCGTAGGTGGAAGGACGGCCCACACCATCGGCTTCGAGCTCCTTGACCAGCGTCGCTTCGGTGTAGCGCGGCGGCGGCTCGGTGAAATGCTGCTCCGGCGTGATCGAGCGGAACTTCAGCGTCTCGCCTTGGGTGACCGCCGGGAGCTTGTGCTTGAGCTCCTCGTCGTCCTCGTCCTTCTGATCCTTGCCTTCCTCGTAAATGCGCAGGAAGCCGTCGAACTTGGGGACGCTGCCGGTGGCGCGGAATAAATAGGTTGCGCCGTCCCGGCCTTTGGCCTCGATCTCGATGGTGGTCTGGTCGAACACCGCCGGCGTCATCTGGCTGGCGACAAATCGCATCCAGATCAGCCGGTAGAGCTTCAATTCGTCCTCGGCCAGGAATTTTTCGACGCTTTCCGGCGTCCGCAGCGCCGACGTCGGGCGGATCGCTTCGTGCGCGTCCTGGGCGTCTTTCTTGCTCTTGTAAACATTGGGCGCGGCGGGACAGTACCCGGCTCCGAACCGCTCCCGAATCATGCCGCGAACCTCCTCCAGCGCTTCCTGGGAGACGCGCGTCGAATCGGTTCGCATGTAGGTGATCAGGCCGACCGGGCCTTCGTCGGCGGACAGCTCCACTCCTTCATAGAGTTTCTGCGCCAGCATCATGGTGCGCTTCACGCTGAAGCGCAGCTTGCGCGCGGCCTCCTGTTGCAGCGTGGAGGTGATGAACGGCGGCACCGGATTGCGCCGCTTCTCCCGGGTTGCGACCGATTTTACGACGTAAGCGGCGCCATCCAGCGCCCGGACGATTTCCTCTGCCGCCTCCGCGCCGCCGATTTCGACATTTTGATCGTCTTTGCGGGCCAGACGGGCGGTGAGCTGCGGCGGCTTTTTGCCCGCCAGGCTGACGTCGATGGTCCAGTACTCCCGGCTCTGAAACGCCTTAATTTCCCGTTCCCGCTCCACGATCAGCCGGAGCGCGACGGTCTGGACGCGCCCGGCCGAAAGCCCGCGGCGAACCTTATCCCAGAGCAGGGGCGAGATTTTGTAGCCGACCAGACGATCCAGCACGCGGCGCGCCTGCTGCGCATCCACCAGATGGAGATTCACCGACCCGGGCCGCTCAAACGCCTTCTGAATGGCGTTCTTGGTGATCTCATTGAACATCACCCGGTAGATTCGCGGGCCCTTTTTTCCGTCTTTGAGTTCTTCCTGGAGATGGAAACAGATGGCCTCCCCTTCCCGATCCGGGTCCGCGGCAAGGTAGACCGCTTCGGCGGACTTGGCTGCCTTCTTCAGCTCGTCGATCAGCTTCTTTTTGCCTTCGATGATGACGTATTTGGGCTTGAATTCGTGATCGATATCGACCGCCAGGTCCTTTTTGGGCAGATCCTTGACATGGCCAAGCGAGGCCTTTACCAAATATTGCTTGCCGAGATATTTGCCGATCGTTTTCGCCTTCGCGGGCGACTCGACGATCACGAGATTTTTTGCCATAAGATGCTGAGTCAACCTTAACTGGGTATGGTAGTCCGGTAAACAACCGAAATCTTACCACGCCCGGCGGGACGGGCAAGCTCAAGACCCCCAAACCCTAAGAAAACTCTGACCCGGCATCTGCCGGACCAGGCCCGCCAGCTCGAGCTCGAATAAGATCGCGATAATCTCCGACGGGCTGGTGCCCTCCAAAGTTTCCACCAGTTGATCCAGGGAAACCGCCGAATCGGGTTTGAGGGCCTGAAGTACCGCGCGGCTGGCTGGATTTAGAGATGCGGCGGCGGGCGCGCTCGACTCATTTGTGTTTATATCATTTAAATTCAATTGTTTACGGAAGTGATCCGAAAGCCGCCGCCGGTCCTCGGCCGGCAGCTCCACCACCACGTCGTTCCACTCCTGCACCAGCTTGGCGCCCTGCTTGATTAGCAGGTTTGGCCCCCAACTCATTTTGGATGTTATATTTCCGGGAACTGCGAAGACTTCCCGGCCCTGCTCCGCCGCCAGTTTGGCGGTAATCGAGGAGCCCGAATACTCGCCGCCCTCGACAATCACCACTCCGGCGCTCATGCCGCTGATGATGCGGTTGCGAACGGGAAAATTCTGCGGATACGCCGGCGTTCCCATCGGGAATTCGGACACCGTCAGGCCTTTTTCCGCAATCTCCAGTGACAGCTTGCGGTTTTCGGCCGGATAAATCTGGTCGACGCCGCAGCCGAATACCGCGACCGTGTTTCCCTCCGCCTCCAGCACGGCTTTGTGCGCTGCCGTATCGATTCCGCGGGCCATGCCGCTCGCAATGGTCAGGCCGGCGCCGGCGGCGAGGTCGCGGGCGAGCCGGGCGGCCACCGCGGTCCCGTACGCCGTGGGCCGGCGCGTGCCGACCACGCCGATCATCACGCTGTGCAGCAATTCCACCCGGCCGCGAACATACAGCACCGGCGGCGGATCGAAGATGCCAAGCAGGCGCGGCGGATAGCGCGGATCGGTCAGCGGGATCAACTGCGCACCGGATTCCCGCAATTTTTCCTGCTGGCCGGCCGCTTCCTCGAAGGCGCACCCGCTGGCGATGCTTTGCGCCACACCGCCCGGCAGCCCGGCCGCCTCCAGCTCAGACCGCGAAGCCCGGAAAATCGCCTGAGGAGTCCGAAAAATCGCGATCAACTGACCGGCCTTGCGCGTCCCCAACCCAGGGGTCAGGCGCAGGGCAAGCCAATGAAGCTCAGCGTCGTTATCGAGGGTCGGCCGCATTTAAAGGATGTGTCTTGAAGGCCCCCGAATTCTCAAGTACCCTGAAGGTTTATGACACCGGCGACGTACGATGACGTCAATCTGATCCTGAAACTTTACGATATGCGCCGCGAGGAACAGATGCGCATCGCCCGCGCGTGGTTTTCGGCCAATTTCAAACCGAAAAACATGGCCGAATACGACCGGCTCTGCCCCAAAGGCTCCGGCATGAACGCGCACGCGCGCCAGGTCATCACCTACTGGGACATGGTCGCGTCCTTTATCTGTTCGGGTGTGTTGAACCAGGAGCTTTTCTTTCAAAGCGGCCGCGAGCTGTTGTTCGTATGGACCCGCGTGGAGCCGATCCTGGCGGAGTGGCGCGCGCTCTATAACGATCCGAACTGGCTGAAGAATCTGGAGACGGTGGGAACGGCGTACGCCGAATATATGAAGAAGCGGAGCGCGGAGGCCTACCAGAGTTTCGTCGCAAGAGTGCGGAGTTGAGGCGTATTTTTTGAGGCGCGAACCGGAGTTTTTCGGCAAACAGGAACTGATCCTGATCTACATCGCGAAAAGGCTCAAAGAAGCGCTGCGGCTGGAGAAGGTGCTCAGCGACGCCGGCTTCGATTACCTGGTGGAGCCGGATAAGTATTCCGGCGGGATCATTTTCCGCAGCGAGCGGATCGGCGCGTTCTTTTATGTCGCCGAAGCCGCCCAGACGGCGGCCCGGGAACGGATGCTCGGAGCGGGATTCGCGCCGTACCGGCCGGAACCGTAGCGGCGTCCTGCGCCGTGGGGTAGGCACGCAACCGGGCGCGTCGCTCGCGGGCGGCCCGGATGCGCCGCCGCAGGCCTCCGGATCCAGCCTCTCGCCGGCGCCCGGCGTCTTCGGCAAGCGGGCCGCGCCTCGCTCGCGGAGCGTTTTCGTTACACTGGAGAAGTAGGAGAAGCGGTGTGACCAATTTCCTCAAATCGACTCCCGCGCGCGTGGTCACCGTATTGTTGATCGCCCAGGCGGCGCTGCTCTATAGCTCGATCCGGCCGGAGGCCGTTCCCCCGGGAAAACCGCTGGCGGACTTTCCGAAACAGCTTGGAGAATGGCAGTCTCTGCGCGAAGGAGTGGTCGAGCCCGAGGTGATGGCGGTGTTGCAGGCCGACGACGTGCTTACCCGGATTTACGGCAACACGGCGACCGGCCAGCAGGCGGACCTCTATATCGCCGCGTTTCGTTCGCAGCGCAACGGCAAGGCGCCGCACTCGCCCAAGAACTGCCTGCCGGGCAACGGCTGGATGCAAGTGGACTCCGCCGAGATCCGCATTGATGACGGCGCCGGCGCGATCATTCCGGTGAACCGCTACATCATCCAGCACGGCGACGACCGAAGCCTGGTGCTGTACTGGTATCAATCGCGCGATCGCGCGGTGGCGGGAGAATTTAAGGCCAAGTTCTGGGTGATCGCCGACGCCATCCGCTACAATCGCACGGACACGGCTCTGATCCGCGTCATTGTCCCGATTCCGGGCAAGGATGTCGATACCGCGCAGCAGACCGCGATACATTTCGTGCAGGCGACCTTCCCGACGATCCGCCGGTTTTTGCCCTCCTAGCGCGGGATGAATGCCGGCCTCCGATTCCGCTAGACTGTTGCTTGAATGCGAGCACTCGCGTTGTTTCTCTCCGGCGCGGCGGTCTTCGGACAGGCGCCGCCGGCGGCTCCCCAGATTAGCCCCAACGATCAGGTTCTGAAAGCTCTCGACGACGTCGAATGGCGCTTGAAGCTGGGCGATGTCGCCGACGTCGATAAGATCGCCTACACCAGTCTTCCGCCGGCGCACAATCCCAATCCGACCGGACCCGGCGCGGGCAATCCGCTGATCATCCGGGCCTACACCTTTATCCCGAAGAAGCTGGACCGGAGCAAGAAGCAGCCGCTGCTGGTGCTGGCGCATCAGGGCATTCACGGCAACGTATCGTCGGACGAGCTGGGCCACATCCTGCGCGAACTGATGGACCAGGGCTACACCGTCATCGCCCCGGATTACCGCGGCTCCAGCGGATACGGCGTCGGTTTCTATACGCAGATTGATTACGGCGGGCGCGAGGTTGACGACGTATTCGCCGCCCGCCAGTGGATGCTGGACCGATACGGCTTTCTGGATGCGAAACGCGTCGGCATGATCGGCTGGAGCCACGGCGGATTCATCACGCTGATGAATATTCTGGAGCATCCGGACGCGTACGCCGTGGCCTACGCGGGCGTGCCGGTTAGCGATCTGGTGCTGCGGCTCGGCTACGAAAATGAGCAGTACCGCGCGCTGTATTCGGCGCCGTATCACATCGGAAAAACGGTCCGCGACGACATCAAGGAATACGAGCGGCGCTCGCCGATCACCTGGGTTTCGCGCTTGCAAACGCCGCTTCTGATTCACACGAATACGAACGATGAAGACGTGAACGTGCTTGAAGTAGAGCGGCTGATCACGGCATTGAAGGCCGAAGGAAAACAATTCGAGTACAAGGTGTACCAGAACGCTCCGGGCGGGCACATGTTCAATCGCCTGGATACGGAGCTGGCCCGGCAGTCGCGGCAGGAGATTTATCAGTTCCTGGCGAAGTATTTACTCAAATGAAGATTGCCGCGATATTTTTCGCATTGCCTTTGTTCGCGCAGCCGCCTGGCGGGCGCGGTCTCGCGCCAGTGCAAACGCCGCCGGCGGCCGCGGCGGAGCCGGCGCCGCGGCAGTCCACGGATCAGGTCCTTAAGGCCATCGACGATTTGCAATGGCGGCTCGAAATCAGCGATATCGCCGATTTCGACAAGATCGCCTACACCAGCCTGGCGCCCGCGCACAATCCCAATCCCACCGGGCCGGGCGCGGGCAATCCGCTGATCGTTCACGCGTACACGTTTATTCCGAAAAAACTGGACCGCTCCCGCAAACAGCCGCTGATCGTGATGGTTCACGGGGGCATTCATTCGAGTTTCACCTCCGACTCCGGGCACATCGTCCGCGAGCTTCTCGATCAGGGTTATTCCATCGTTGCGGCGGATTATCGCGGCTCAACCGGATACGGCGAAGGGTATTCCCGCCAGATCGATTACGGCGGGCGCGAGGTGGACGATGTCTACCTCGGCATGCAATGGATGCTCGATCATTACCCGTTTCTCGATTCCCGGCGCGTGGGCATTGTCGGTTGGAGCCATGGCGGGCTGATCACGCTGATGAATATCTTCCAACATCCGGAGTCTTTCGCCGCGGCCTACGCGGGCGTCCCGGTGAGCGACCTGGTGTTTCGGCTCGGCTATCAGAGCGAGGCGTACCGCGCTGAATTCTCCGCGCCGTATCACATCGGCAAAACGGTCCGGGAGGACATCGGGGAATACGAGCGGCGGTCGCCGGTCAGCTATGTTTCCAGGCTCCAGACGCCGCTGCTGATTCATACCAACACCAACGATGAAGACGTGAATGTGCTCGAAGTCGAACGGCTGATCTCCGCGCTGAAGGCCGAAGGCAAGAAGTTCGAGTACAAAATCTACGAGAACGCGCCGGGCGGCCATATGTTCAACCGCCTGGACACCCGGCTTGCGCGCGAATCGCGGCAGGAAATTTATCAATTTTTGGCGAAGTATCTGCACCCGGGGACATGATCCGCAACCCACCGGCGGCAAACCGGTCGCAGGCGCGATCGATGGTGATTTCCCAGGCCGGCATGGTGGCCACCAGCCAGACGCTGGCCTCGGTGGCGGGCGCGCAGACGCTGGCCCGCGGCGGTTCGGCGGTGGATGCGGCGATCGCCGCCAATCTGGTTTTAGGCGTCGTGGAGCCGATGATGTGCGGCATCGGCGACGACCTGTTCGCCATTCATCGCGACGGCAAGACCGGCGCATTGACCGGCATCAACGCCAGCGGTTATGCTCCGCAAGCGCTGTCGCTCGAAACGTTGAATTTCGCGGTGCCGGAGGCGGGAATTCACGCCGTGACCGTCCCCGGCGCGGTGGATGGATGGGCCAAGATGCACGCCCGCTTCGGCCGTCTCAAATGGGCCGATCTGTTCGCGCCGGCGATCTATTACGCCGAGCGCGGCTTCCCGCTGACCGAGATTATTCAATACGAGTGGCAGCAGGAAAGCGAAAAAGTTCGCGGGACGTTCTTTCTCAAAGACGGCCGCGCTCCCGCGCTGGGCGAGATTTTCCGCAATCCGGATCTGGCGGCGGCCTACCGCATTCTCGCCCGGCAAGGGCCGGAGTCGTTTTATCGCGGCGAACTGGCCGATGCGATCCTGAAAACATCGCGCGCGCATGGCGGCGCGATGACGGCCGGCGATCTGCGCGATTTCTCCTCCGAGTGGGTCGATCCGCTCAAGACCGACTATCGCGGCTGGAGCGTCTATCAGCTTCCGCCCAACGGGCAGGGCGTGGGCATGCTGGAGATGCTGAACATCATGGAGCAGTTTCCGCTGCCCCAACTGGATTTTCTGAGCGCCGAGGCCTGGCACATCAAGATCGAGGCGCAAAAACTCGCCGCCGGCGATGTGACGCGCTACCTCGGCGATCCGCGATTCAGCGACGTGCCGGTCGAAAAGATGCTTTCCAAGGATTACGCGAAGTCAAAGGCGGCCACCATCGGCCATACGATTTACCTCGCGGCGGCCGACCGGGAGGGCAACACCGTGTCCTGGATCGAGAGCATTTCCGACTGGTGGGGATCGGGCGTGCTGGTGGACGGCTTCGGTTTCCATCTGCACAACCGCGGCGCCGCGTTTTCCGCCGATCCTTCGCATCCCAACGCGCTGGCGCCGCGCAAGCGGCCGTTTCACACGATTATTCCCGGGTTTATGGAGCGCGGCCGCCGCCACATCGCTTTCGGCATCATGCGCGGCATGAATCAGGCGCAGGCGCAGGCGCAGTTTGTTTCAAACGTCGTCGATCACGGAATGAATATCCAGGCCGCTCTCGAAGCGCCGCGATTTTCGAAGATGACCATCGGCGGAAACGACGTTCGCCTGGAATGCCGCGTGCCGGCGCGGGTGATCGAGGAGCTGCGGGCGCGCGGCCACCAGGTGGAAGTGGTCGGGGAATATTCTGGATTCATGGGCGGCGGACAGGCCGTCCTGCACGACTCGGCCGCGCGCGTCAACTACGGCGCATCGTCGCCACGAAAAGACGGCGCGGCCATACCGGAGCCTGATCCATACTGGACGTGAAGCGCGCAGCCCGCCGCGATGAGACAATGGTTCAGGAGCAGCGCCGATGTACTTTCAGCAGTTCTATCTCGCCTGTCTTTCCCAGGCCTCCTACATGATCGGATCGGAAGGCGTGGCCTGTGTCGTCGATCCGCGGCGCGACGTTTCCCTGTACCTGGACGAAGCCGCCAAGGAAAATCTTCGAATCGAGCATGTGATCGAGACTCATCTGCACGCCGATTTCGTCAGCGGGCATCGCGAGCTGGCCGACCGCACCGGCGCGAAGGTTTATCTGGGATGGCGCGCCGGCGCGAAGTTTCCGCATGTCGCGGTGCATGACGGCGACCAGATTCGCTTCGGCCGGGTCATTCTGCGCTTCCTCGAAACGCCCGGTCACACCATCGAAAGCGTTTGCGTCGCGGTCACGGATCTGGACCGCGGCGAAAAACCCTTCGCCGTGCTCACCGGCGACACGCTGTTCATCGGCGACGTCGGGCGGCCCGATCTGTCGCCCGATCTGAGCCCCCGCGAACTCGCCGCGATGCTGTTCGACAGCCTGCATCAAAAAATCCTTCCGCTGGGCGATGAGGTCGAGGTCTATCCGGCGCACGGGGCCGGATCGCTTTGCGGCAAGCAGATGCGGCAGGAGCGGCAATCGACCATCGGCAAGGAGCGCGCCCTGAACTACGCTCTGCGGGCGCAAACGAAGGAGGAGTTCGTGCGCCTGCTGACGGCCGAGCCGCCGGAGCGGCCGGAATATTTCGCGCTCGACGCCGAGATCAATCGGCGCGGCGCGCCGGCGTTGACCGATCTTCCCCCGCTCGCACGGCTTTCCTGCCAACAGATCCTGGCGCGCCGGGAGGCCATCGTGCTGGATACCCGGCCGCCGCTGCAATTCGGGGCCGGACACATCCCGGGGGCGGTGAACATTCCGCTGGCCGGGCAGTACGCCTCGCTGGCGGCGACGCTGGTTGGGCTCGATCGCGACATCATTCTGATCGCTGAAGATGAGGAGCGGCTGGAAGAGTCGCGCGTGCGCCTGGCGCGGGTAGGAATCGAGCGCGTGATCGGAACGCTGGAGGGCGGAATGCCGGCCTGGCGCGGCGCCGTCCAGCAAATTCCGCAGATCTCCGTGCACGATCTGGCGCGGGAACGCCCGCAGGTGCAGGTGGTCGACGTACGCCGCCGCGCGGAATGGGACGAGGGGCACATCGAGGGCGCGAAACTGATGCCGCTCGGCCGGCTTGAATCGATGCTCGGCGAATTACGGCGCGATGTGCCGGTCGCGGTGCATTGCCAGAGCGGCTACCGCAGCGCGGTCGGGTGCAGTCTGATCCAGCGCGCCGGGTTCGAAAATGTGCGGAATGTGACCGGCGGGTTTGCCGCCTGGCGGGCTTGCGGACTCCCGGAGGTATCCGGGGAAGCCGTCAGCCTTGATCGGTGAAATCGGCCACCGGCGAAGGCACCCCGCGCAGCCGTTCGGCGCGTTTTCTTTGCCGCTCCAGCCGGAGCAGCTCGCGGCGGCGGCGCTGCTTGACTCCATCGTCGATCCGGCGCCAGAACTTCCGGAAATAATCCCCGGCCGAGACCAGCGCGAACAGCATCACCGCCCACATCCCGATCACGCCCAGCGGAACGAGCGCCTGCCAGCGAATCCCGGCGATCACCAGCGAAATGGCGATCACCTGCGAGGCCATTTTGGTTTTGCCCAGCTCGCTGGCCCGGATCGTGTAGCCGGAGGAAGCCGCGATCGAGCGCAGGCCGGACACGGCGAACTCCCGGCCGATGATCAGAATCACGATCCAGGCCGGCACGCGGTGAATATCGACCAGGGAAATCAGCGCCGCCGAGATCAGCAGCTTGTCGGCAATCGGATCGAGCAGCGTGCCGACCGTGGTCACCTGTCCCCAGCGGCGCGCCAGCCATCCGTCGAGCAGATCGGTGGCCGCCGCGGCCAGAAAGACGGCCAGCGCGAACATCTCGCGCGAGAAAAGCTCCGGCAGCCGGGCGAACCAGGTCCCATCCGCCAGCAGCGCCGCCACCAGCAGCGGAACAAAAAAGATCCGCAACAGCGTGAGCAGATTCGGGAGATTCATCCGACCAACTAAATCATAGCCCAGCTTCTTGCGGCGTGGCGGCCAGATACGGCCTCAGCCGGCGCTTCAGCGATACGGGAACCATCGCCCGCACCTCGCAGCCGTTTTCGTCGTAGCGGATGGCGGTGACCCGGGCGTGCTCGTGCAAAAGATGAAGCGGCGCGCCGTCTGCGGCAGAAAAACGGAACACCGCCGGCGAGACCGGATCGAGCGCCAGCACGTTGTCGATTTTCTGAAGCAGCTCCTCGAAGCCCGCGCCGGTGGCCGCCGAAATCGCGGCGTAGGCGGCCGGCTGATGCTGGGGATCGCCGAGAATCCGTCGCGCCAGCGCGGCGGTGTCGGGGGCGCCGCCCAGCAGGTCGGATTTGTTGAGCACCAGGATGCGCGGGGTTTCCGCCGCGCCGATTTCGTTCAGCGTCGCCAGCACATGCGAGGTGTGATGCGCCGCCTCCGGAGAACTCGCGTCCACCACGTGCAGCAGAAGCTCGGCTTCCACCACCTCCTCCAGCGTGGCGCGGAACGCCCGCACCAGCGTGGTGGGCAGATTGCGGATAAATCCCACCGTATCGCTCACCAGCGCGCGTCTTTTCGACGGCAACATGATATGGCGGACCGTGGGGTCCAGCGTGGCGAACATCCTCGCGTCGGCCGGCACGCCCGCGCCGGTGAGCCGGTTGAACAGCGTGGACTTGCCGGCGTTGGTGTAGCCGACCAGCGCGATGGTCGCCAGCGGAACGGCCTGGCGCTGCCGCCGCTGCGTGGCGCGGCCGCCGCGGACACGCTCCAGATCGCGCTCGATCGCGTGAATCCGCTGATGGATGCGCCGCCGGTCCGTTTCGAGCTTGGTTTCCCCGGGCCCGCGCGTTCCGATTCCGCCGCCCAGGCGCGACATCGCCGCGCCGTGCCCGGTCAGGCGCGGCAAAAGATAATTCAACTGCGCCAGCTCGACCTGAAGCTGCCCCTCGCGGGTTCGCGCGCGGCGGGCGAAAATGTCCAGGATGAGCTGGGTGCGGTCGAGCACCTTGACCTCCAGCGCCTTTTCAAGATTCCGCTGCTGGGTTGGCGTCAGCTCCCGGTCGAAGATGACCGTGGTCGCTTCATGGAAGTGGATTTTCGCTTTGAGCTCCTCCACTTTGCCGGAGCCGACCAGCGTCGCCGGATCGATGCGCGGCCGGGTCTGAAGGGAGGCGTCAGCCACGCGCGCTCCCGCAGCCGCGGCCAACGCCGCCAGCTCCTGGAGCGACTCCTCGGGCGAGATCAGCGCTTCCTCCGGAGAGGACGGCGCGCGCGTTGCCGCGCGCGGGCTCACCCGCAGGCCCACCAGCAACGCAGTTTCTTCCGGCAAGGCTTCAGTTTTCGTCGCTGACCGGCGCGCCGGGCGCGGCATGCGACCCCGCCGTGGCGGCGTTGCTGTGCAGGGGCGCGTGGAACGGCTTGGAGACCACCACCGTGGAAATCGCGTGCTTGAAGATCAGTTGTTCCTGCTGGTTTGTTTCCAGAATCACGGAATATTTGTCAAAACTCTTGATCCGTCCGCTCAGCTTTACCCCGCTCATTAAATAGATGGTCAGAAAAATTTTGTCTTTTCGCGCATTGTTTAAAAATGCTTCTTGTATGTTTTGCGCCTGTTTTTCCATTGGAGCATTCCTTCCTCACGAGAGCACGAGAGGTTCCGTCACGTCCACCCACAGGGCGGAAGAATACCACCCCAATCATAACCCACCTGTCCCCGGGCTGGATTCCTTTCTCCGGCGGAGCAACCGTGCGAATCGCGCCGCGCGCCTAGCCCGCCGTCGTCCCGGCCAGGCGCTGGTCAAACACCATGCGCGCGATGCGTTCGCGGTGGTACGCCGCGTCACCGAAGGCAATCTCGCTCGCCTTGGCGCGGCGGTAATAGAAGTGAGTGTCGTTCTCCCAGGTGAACCCCATCCCGCCCTGAATCTGCACCGCGCGGTTGCCCACTTCGCGGCAGGCGTCGCTCGCGTAGCTTTTGGCGATGCTCACCGCCATGCTGGCCTCCGGTGGCGACGCGCTGTCGAGCGCCCATGCCGCGTAGTACGCCGCCGAACGGGAGCTTTCCGTCCACAGCAGCATATCCGCGCAGGCGTGCTGCACCGCCTGATACTGGCCGATCGGTCTGCCGAACTGCTTGCGCGTCTTGGCATACTCCACCGCGATGTCGAGCATCTTCTGCATCCCGCCGGTCATCTCCGCGCATAAAGCCACCGTCGCGACGTCGAAGGCCCGCTCCAGCGCCCGGCGGGCCGCCTCGCCGCGCGCCAGCAGATCCCCACCCGCGTTCTCAAAACGGACCTTGTACAGGCGCCGCGTCAGATCGAGGGCGGGCATCGCCGTAATCTGCAGCGCGCCGCGCGGGACCAGGTACAGCGCCAGCTCGCCGCTCTCGCGCGTTGCCACCACCAGAAAATCGGCGGTCGCCGCGTCGGGAACAAACCGTTTTTCGCCCGTCAGCCCGCGCATTTTCACATCCTCCGGATCCCAGCTCGCCGACGATTCCAGAAACGCCACCGTAGCCTTCACCGTCCCCGCCGCGATCCCCGCCAGATATTGGCGGGAGCCCGCCGCCGCGATCGCCGCCGCCGCCGTGATTGTGGAAAGAAAGCCGCCCGGCGCCAGCGCGCGGCCCATCTCCTCGGCCAGCGCCGCCAGCTCCACATGCCCCAGGCCGAGCCCGCCCGCCTCTTCGGCGATCACCACACCGGGAAAACCCTGCGCCGCCATCTTGCGCCACAGCGCTTCATCGTGCGCCGTTTCGGTCTGCGCGATCCGCCGGACTTCGCTCATCGGGCACTCGGAGGCGAAGAACCGCCGCGCGTTCTCTTTCAGGATCCGCTGCGATTCGCTCAATCCAAACTGCATAACTCCTCAGTAGCTCTTGGCCAGCCCGAGCACGAAATGCCCGATAATGTTGCGCTGGATTTCCGACGTGCCGGCCTCGATGGTGTTGCCGCGGCTGCGCAAATATCCGTACGCCCACTCTCCGCCGTCAATGGCGTCCTCGGCGCCCTGCGCCAGTTGCCCGTAGGGGCCCAGAATCTCCATGGCCACCTGCTGCAGGCGCTGATTCAGCTCGCTCCAGAAAATCTTCTGAATCGATCCTTCCGGACCCGGCACGCCGGTTTCCTTGATCCGGCTGAAGGCGCGCATCTGATTGAAGCGCATGATTTCGATCTCGGCGTAGCACTGCGCCAGCTTTTGCCGGACCAGCGCATCCCCGTCCCGGCCCATCTCCCGCGCCAGTTCCACCAGCCGGTTGACGTTGCGCCGGTAGGTCACATGCAGCGCCGCGCCGAAGGTGCCGCGCTCGTGCGCCAGCGTGCCGATCGCCACGCGCCAGCCGTCGTTCACTTCCCCGAGCACGTCTTCCACCGGCACGCGCACGTCCCGGAAAAAAATCTCGGAGAACTCGCATTCGCCGCTCATCTGCCGCAGCCCGCGGACCTCGATGCCCGGCGAATGCATGTCGACCAGCAGCGCTGTCAGGCCTTTATGCTTGGGCGCGGCCGGATCCGTGCGCACCAGCAGCTCGCAGCGGTCGGCCACCCAGCCGTAGCTGGTCCAGCACTTGTGCCCGTTCACCACAAAATAACCGCCCTCCCGCCGGGCTTCGGTCGAAAGCGCGGCCAGATCGCTGCCCGCGTTCGGCTCGGAAAATCCCTGGCACCAGATCTCCTCCGCGCTCAGAATCTTGCGCAGGTAAGCCTGCTTCTGCCGCGCGGAGCCGAAGGCGATGATGGTCGGCCCCACCAGACCGAGGCCGATCACATTGGCCATCGGCGGCGCCTGGGCCCGCGCCATCTCCTCCAAAAAGATCATCTGCTCGATGACGCTTGCACCGCGCCCGCCATACTCCACCGGCCAGGAGATGCCCGCCCATCCGGCGTCGAACAGTTTTCTTTGCCACTGGCGCAGATAGGTGAAGCGGGCGTTCAGAGATTCCTCCGCCTGGCGCCGCGCGGCCCAGTCGCGGGGCGCATTGGCGTCCAGCCAGGCGCGGACTTCGTCGCGAAACGCCCGCTCCTTCGGGTTCAGGTTGAGGTCCACGGGTCGAGTTTAGCACCTTCCAACCGGTCGGTCGGCGACAGCCTTCTCTTCAGCGGTGCTGCGCCGGATCGGTGACCGGGAAGTCGAAGATCTCGGCGGCGGCGTTCACCAAAAGCTGCCCCGCGCCGAGCGGCCTGCCTTGCGTGGCGAAGAAAATCGCGCCGTCGGTCGATTCCCCCGGCTTGAGCTTCGTCAAAACCAGCGCAATGGCCGAAGCCGTCGCCGCCGCGTTCAGCTTGGTGGAGCCCAAATCGGCGATCGCGCTTTGCCGCCGCGATTCGTACCCGTTGGTCGAATGAATCTGGGTATTGCCGTATAAACCCGCTTCGTAGGTCTTCACCAGCTTGATCAGATCGCCGCGGCTGGCCTTATCGCGCAGCGTGTTCACCACCGTCTCGGCGGGCAACGCCGGAAGAGTCTGGCCGTCGGCGCGTTCGAAGCGAAAATCCTCCGGCCGAACCGACCAGGAAATGGAGGAGCCGTTGGAAACGGCGACCTCCAGCACCACGTAGTCGTGGACACGGACCGGCAGCGGCGCGAACATGATCGTCACACCGTTACGCGTCAGCGATTTGTAGTGCAGCCCGCCCGAATCAAATTCAATCACTTGGGCATATAAAGCCGCGCAAATCGGCAGCAGAACCAGCAAACGCCCGGCTCGCGACCGCATAAGTACATGATAGACTGGAAGCTGTTTGGAGCAAGCATTCCACATCATAAAAAATAAGAGAGCCGATCTTTTCTATGCAGAATGAGCGTGTTCGTCCAAGTCGATACGAACTCGACCGCCATGGACTCCGCAAAGTGGGAGCCATCCACTGGAATCTGAATCCGGCGCAGCTGATCGAGCAGGCGATCGTACGGGGCGAAGGCATGTTGTCGGACAACGGAGCGTTGGTGGTCCGCACCGGACAGTTCACCGGCCGCTCGCCGAAAGATAAGTTTATCGTCCGCGACTCATCCACCGAGAGCACCGTCAACTGGGGCCCGGTGAATCAGCCGATGAGTCCGGAGCACTTCGACCGGCTGTTTGCGCGGCTGGTCCAGTTCTGGGAAGGCAAGGAGGCGTTCGTGCAGGATTGTTTCGCCGGCGCCGATCCGGCCTATCAGCTTCCGGTTCGCGTGATCGCCCAGCGCGCCTGGCATGCCCTGTTCGGACGGCAGTTGTTCGTTCGCGGCGACGCCTCGAAACTGGAAGGATACACGCCGGAGTTCACGATTTTCTTCGCCCCCGCCTTTCAGGCCGATCCGGCCACCGAGGGAACCCGCTCGGCCACCGCGATCGTGCTCAATTTCACGAAAAAAATCATTTTAATCGCCGGCACCGAATACGCGGGCGAGCTGAAAAAAAGCGTCTTCTCGACCTTGAATTATCTGCTGACCTTCCGCAACGTGCTGCCCATGCACTGTTCGGCCAACGTCGGGCAAAACGGCAAAACCGCGCTGTTTTTCGGCCTTTCCGGAACCGGAAAAACCACGCTTTCGGCCGATCCCGGCCGCCGGCTGATCGGCGACGACGAGCACGGCTGGAGCGATCGCGGCGTGTTCAACTTCGAAGGCGGATGCTACGCCAAATGTATCCGGCTTTCCAAGGAAAAGGAGCCGCAAATATGGAACGCGATCCGCTTCGGCGCGGTGCTGGAAAACGTGGCGTTGGACCCGGAAACGCGGCTGGTCGACTACGATTCCGATCAGTACACCGAGAACACCCGCGCGGCTTATCAGATCGAATTTATTGACAACGCGGTGATTCCCGGCATCGGCGGGCATCCTTCCCACGTGCTGTTTCTGACCGCCGACGCCTTCGGCGTGCTGCCGCCGATCTCGCGCCTCACTCCCGAGCAGGCGATGTACCATTTTCTGAGCGGATACACCGCCAAGCTCGCCGGAACCGAACGCGGCCTCGGCAAGGAACCCGCGGCGACCTTCAGCGCCGGATTCGGCGAGCCGTTCCTGCCGCGGAACCCGGAATTTTATGCCAAGATGCTGGGCGAACGGCTGGAGCGCTACAACGTCAAGTGTTATCTGGTCAACACCGGCTGGGTCGGCGGCGGCTACGGCGTCGGCCAGCGCATGAGCCTGGAATATACGCGCGCGATGGTTAACGCGGCGGTCGCCGGTGAACTGGACGGCGTCGCCGTGGAACCCCATCCGGTCTTCCGCGTGCTCGTGCCTAAGAGCGCTCCGGGAATTCCGCCGGAGCTGCTCGACGCGCGCGGCCAGTGGAAAGATAAGGCCGCTTATGACCGCGCGGCTGAGGAGTTGAGCGCCCGCTTCCGGAAGAATTTCGAAAAGTTCGGGCGCGTGGCCGAACAGATCATGGAAGCCGCGCCCGCTTAAATTCGGGTGAAACTTCCTTCATTTTTTCCGGATCTAATCAGAGCGTGCTGATGCGGAGTCCGGAGCCCTGGGCCGTGATCCTCGCGGGCGGCGAGGGAACACGTCTGCAATCTTTGACCCGTTTTATTTCCGGCGACACGCGCCCCAAGCAGTTCTGCCCGATCTTCGGCGGCCGGACTCTGCTGGACCAAACCCGGGCGCGGCTGGTCAAACTCATTCCGCCGGAGCGGACCTTGTTCGTGGTGCAGGACGCGCACCAACCGTTCTATCGCACCCAGTTGGCCGACGCCGATCCGGACCTGATTTTGAGCCAGCCGGCCAACAAGGGAACCGCGGTCGCCATCGCCTTGGCCGTGGGGAAGATTCTGGCGCGCGACCGCCAGGCGGCGGTGGCCGTCTTTCCGGCGGACCATCACTATGACCGAGACGAGGTGTTTCTCGCCGCGGTGGACCGCTCCTTTGAGCTGGCCGAACGCCACCGGAGTTCGCTGACGCTGCTGGGCGCCGAGGCGTATTCGCCGGAGACCGAGTACGGCTGGATTGAACCGCAGTTCGACGATTACGGCGTGGCGCGGGTGCTTCGCTTCTGGGAAAAGCCGCCGCCGGGCCGCGCGCGGGAGCTGCTGGCGCGCGGATGCCTCTGGAACACCTTCGTGATGATCGGCAAGGCGCGGGCGTTCGCGGATATGACCGGCGCCGCCGCTCCCGGACTCAACGCAAGCGTGCAGCGCCTGCTGCGCCGCTGGGACGATCCGCCGCGCCGCCGGCGCATCTTCTCGCTTCTTCCGCCGGTCGATTTCTCCCGCCACGTGCTGGCGCTGGCGACCGGGCGGCTTCTGGCCCTGCCCCTGCGCGGCGTGCGCTGGAGCGATCTGGGCAAACCCGAGCGCGTGCTTGCGACGCTGGCCGAAGCGGGAATCCGGCCGTCCTGGATGGAGAAGTTCGCCGGAGCAAGCCGCAACGCCACCACGGCGTGAACGGCGCTACCCGTACCTTTCTTCGATCGCCTTCACTTTTGCCAACCGCCGCAGGTGGCGTTCTTCGTTGGTGAACGCCGCGCTGAGGAAAACCTTGGCCAGATCGCGCGCCAGCTCCGGGCCGATCACCCGCGATCCGAGCACGAGCACGTTCATCGCGTCGTGCTCGACGCCTTGATGAGCCGAATAGCAGTCGTGGCACAATCCCGCGCGCACGCCTTTCATCTTGTTGACCGCGATGGAAGCGCCCACGCCGCTGCCGCAGATCAGAATGCCGCGGTCGGCGGCCGATTCGCGGATCGCCCGCCCCACCTTCTCGGCGAAATCCGGATAATCCACCGCCGCGGTGCTGTCGGTGCCGGCGTCGACCGTTTCATGACCCAGCTCCCGCACGTATTCGAGCAGCTTCTGTTTGAGCTCGTATCCGGCATGGTCCGCGCCGAGGACGATTCGCATGACCACTAGTTTGCCAAAGAAGTTACAGTTGAGGAATGCGCCCGCTGGAAGGCATTCGCGTCCTCGATTTTTCACACGCCCTGGCCGGTCCGTACTGCACCATGCTGATGTCGCAGTACGGCGCCGAAGTGTACAAAATAGAATCGCCCGAGGGCGGCGACGTGGGCCGAAGCTGGGGACCTCCGTTCACCGGCTCCGACGCATCGTTTTTTTGGGGCGTGAATCCGGGCAAGCGCAGCCTGGCCATCGACCTGAAAAGGCCCGAAGGCGTGGCCCTGTGCCTGGATCTGATCGGGCGCGCCGACGTGCTGATCGAAAACATGCGCGTCGGCACGCTCGAGCGCCTGGGATTGGGCTATGAAGCCGCGCGGGCGCGCAATCCGCGGCTGATTTATTGCTCCATCAGCGGCTACGGCCAGTACGGACCGTCGCGCGGAGAGTCGGCGATGGATCTGATCGTCCAGGCCTCCAGCGGCCTGATCAGCATCACCGGCGTGGAGGGCGGCGAGCGCGTGCGCTGCGGGCATTCGGTGGCCGATATCACGGCGGGAATGTTCGCCCTTATCGGGATCCTGATGGCCATTGAAGCGCGCCATCGCAGCGGAAAAGGCCAATTTGTGGACGTTTCGATGCTCGATTCGATGATTTCCGCGATGGTTTCCAATTTCGCGTATTTCACCGGGAATGGCGTGGTTCCCTCAGCGATGGGCACGCGTTTCGGAGCCATCGTGCCCTATCGCGGCTTCGCCACCGCGGACCGGGATCTGGTCATCGCCGTCGCCAGTGCGAAATTATGGCCGGAATTTTGTAAAGCGATCGGCCGGCCGGAGCTGGCCGAAGATCCGCGCTATGCGACCAACGCTCTGCGCGTCGAAAATCGCGATGAGCTGGAGGCGCTGCTGGCGGAAATTTTCCGGTCGCGTCCCTGCGCGGATTGGATCGAAAAACTGCGCGCCCGCGGAATCCCCTGCACCCCGGTCCGCACCTTTGATGAAGTCGCCGCCGATCCACAGGCGGCCGCGCGGGGAATGTTCCCGGTCGTCGATGGCTTCCGCCTCACCGGACCGCCGGTGAAGTTCTCGGAAACGCCGGGATGTCCCGGGCGCCGTGCGCCCCGCCTGGGCGAGCACACCTGCGAGGCGCTTCAGGAGTTATTGGGCCTGGACGGCGCGGCGCTCGAAGAGCTCCTCCGTCTCGGCGCGATCTACGACGCAAGCCGATGAAAGCATAATCGGAAACGAAACCGGCTTGGCCAGGCATCTTTGCTTTGGCGATAAGGCGCGAGAAATTAACTCGGCTTTACATTCACAACCTTTCATGATGGTACCGTGTTGTGAGGAACAGGACGTCTTTACGACCATGAGGACCCGAACCAGGATTTTCCCGTTGATGACCGTAGCCGCGGCCTTGGCGCTGGCTCAGGCGCCGCCGCCTCCGGAGGGACAGCAGGCGCCGGCGGGCGATCCGCCGGGACGCGCCGCGCGGCTGGGATTGATCGAGGGCACGGTCTCCTTGGAGCCGGCCGGCGTGGAGGATTGGGCCGCGGCGGCGCCCAACCGGCCGCTCACCACCGGCGACCGCCTGTGGGTGGACGACGGCTCGCGCGCGGAAGTGCATCTGGGCTCCGCCGCGTTCCGCCTGAACGCGAGAACCAACTTTTCGTTCATTAATCTCGACGACCGCGTCGCGCAGGTCCAACTCTCCAGCGGCACGATGAATGTCCGGGTGCGCCATCTGGCCGACGATGAAACGCTGGAGATCGACACGCCGCAAGCCGCCCTGACCATCCTTCGCCCGGGCGAGTACCGCGTCGATGTGAGCGAGCAAGGCGACGCCTCGATCGTCACGGTGCGGCAGGGATCGGTGGAAGCCACCTCCGGGCAGGCCGTGACCATCAACCCGCGCGAGCAGGTTCGCATCATGGGCGGAGGAAACGACGGACAGCCGGCCACCTTCGACCGCCGCCCCGCTCCAGTGCCCGACGGTTTCGATAATTTCTGCATGGACCGCGACCGCCGCGAGGACATGTCGATCTCGGCGCGCTATGTTTCGCGCGATATTCCCGGCTATTACGATCTGGACGCCGCCGGCGATTGGCGTCCCGCGCCCGGATATGGAACCATCTGGTTTCCGCGCGTCGCGGTGGGGTGGGCGCCCTACCGCTATGGACATTGGGCCTGGATCGCCCCGTGGGGTTGGACATGGGTGGACGATGCGCCCTGGGGCTACGCGCCGTTCCACTACGGCCGGTGGGTTTTCGTCGCCGGCGCCTGGGGCTGGGTGCCCGGACCGCTGCCCGGTCCCGGCGTGGTGGTGGCGCGTCCGGTTTACGCCCCGGCGCTGGTCGCCTGGGTCGGGGGCGCCGGCTTCGGCGTATCGGTGGGCATCGGCGCAGGTCCGGCCGTTGGCTGGTTCGCCTTGGGCCCGCGCGAGGTGTTCGTGCCGCCCTACGCCTATAGCCCTGCCTACATCGAGCGCGTCAACGTGACCAACACGGTGATCGTCAATCGGAGCATTTTCGTGAACATCAACGCCGGCATCGGCAGCTTCACCTATGTGAACCGCACCGTTCCCGGCGCGGTGGTCGCCGTTCCGGGAGCCGTGATGGTGGCCGGACGCCCGGTGGGAGCGGCCGCCGTGGTGGTGCGTCCGGAGGTGGTGCAGCGCGTCCAGGTAACGCGCGTCGTCGCCGTCGTGCCCGAGCGCGCCGCCGTTTTCGGAGGACGCGCCGTGGTGGCCGCGGCGCCGCCCGCCGTGGTGGTGAATCGAACCGTGGTGACGCGAGCCGCTCCGCCGCCTCCGCCGGTTGCCTTCGAACATCAGCGCGCCGCGATCGCGGCCAATCCGAATCAGCCGTTCAACCACGCCGCGGTGCGGGCTTCGGCTCCGCCGCCGGCGGCCCGGCCAGCCTATTATCGCCCGGCCGGCGGTCCGGCTCCCCGGCCCGCTCCCGCCGCCCGGCCCGAGATGAACCGCCCGGAGATGAACCGGCCCGAGATGAACCGCCCTGAGGTGAATCGGCCGGAGATGAATCGCCCGGGATTCAATGCTCCGCGTCCGGAACCGCGCCCCAATGCCCAGCCGCGGCCGAATCTCGAACCGCGTCCAAACAACGCGGAGCCGCGCCCCAACCTCGAGCCGCGTCCGAATGAACGCGGCGCGCCGCGCGGCGGGGAGCCTCGCGCCAATCCGGAAGGCCGCCGCCCGCAAGGAGAACGCGAGCCGCGCGGCAAGGAAACGCGAAAGGAAAAAGAAAAACAGTAGACCCCGCGGGCGCGGCGCTTTCAGGATCCGGCTTCCCCGCCAAGGACGCCGCGCACCAGCGCGCCGAGCGCCATGAACTCGTCCAGGCGCGACGGTTTGCGGAAATACAGCGTCGCTCCCAGCTCCGCCGTCTGGGCCCGGTCTTTCGGCGAATCCGAGGAGGTCACGATGATCACCGGAACCTCGCCGCACCTCCGGCTTCGCCGCATGCGCTCCAGGATCTGATCGCCGCTGCGCTTGGGCAGATTCAAATCGAGCAGGACCACATTCGGGCAGGGAGAGTCCGGATCCTGGTCCAGCCGGTCGATAAAATCAACGGCCTTTTCCCCATCGTCGAGCACGGTCAGGTCGCTGGAAATCCCGGCCTGGCGCAGTGCTTCACGGACCAGAAAAACATCCGGTTCGGCGTCTTCGATCAACAGGATTCTGGGGTCCCTGCCGGCCTCTCGCATGATGTTTCGCGCGCGTTGCATCCTGCAATTTAGCACATCGGGCGCTGGTGCAATTCGCTCTCCAGGCGCCGTTCTTCCTTGCCTCGTTTTGGTGAAACGCCGCCGCGAATTTCGGCTCTAACTCGACGTGAGGAGCGGAATGGCCGGAGACCGGGGTCTGATATTTGTAATCATCGGGTTGATCGGCCTCAGCGCTTTCGCCATTCTGAATCATGGACGCATCGGCCCGCGATCCCCGGTCCACGCCACGGCCGTCGTTGCCGGAAGAGTTCCGCTCGGTCCGGAAAATGCCAAGGGCTCCACTCCCGGCGATGAGATTGTCTCGGGCCGGGTGGAGAAGTCAGGCCCCGCTCCGCCGCTCGACTAAATTCGGCGTTTCGTTCTGCTCCGGGCCGCCCTCGTTCTCTGCCAGGAAGACTCGCCGCACCAGTCCCGCGAATTTGGGGTTATCGTGCAGCGGGCGGAGCCGGGGATCGAGCTGAAGATACACGGCCCAGGCTTCGCGGTCGCGCAGCGCGTCGTGAATCGCCGCCAGCGCTTGCGGAGAATCGCCGAGCCCGGCGTAAGCCGCGGCGAGCGTAGAGTTCGCGATCCATTCGCCCTGCTCGCGGCGCGCCTCCAGACTCTTCAGAATTTCGCGGCCGCGGTCCGCCTGCCCGGCGATGCCATAAAGATGCGCCAGCGCCGCGGCCAACCGCGCATCGCGCGGCGCCTCCCCGTGCGCGCGTTGCAGAATCTCCAGCGCCTCATCTGTTCGCCCCAGTTCCGCCAGCGCGCAGCCTCGAAGCCAGGCGGTGAAGGCCGGCGCCGGACGTCCCGCCCAGCCCCGCTGCTCCCAACTCAGCGCCTGTTCGTATTGTCCGGAAAGATACAGCGCCAGCGCGCAGCCTTCGTCGAGGAAGGGGGCCGGCGCCAGCTCGCGCGCCTTGGCCACCTCCTGCTGCGCCTCCGCCGTCTTGCCGAGCGGCAGCAGCGAGCCGAGCGCGCGCCACAGGCGGCCGCCTCCCGCGTACAAATCGCGCTCAATCGCCTTGTGGAAGTGCGATTCGGCCTCGCGCCAGCGCCATTCGTAAAAGGCCGAGTACATTCCCAGCACCAACTGCGCCTCGGCCGACATCTCATCCAAATGCAGCACCGCCTCGGCCTGCGCGCGCGCCTGCGGCCACACTTCGCGCGGGCGCCGCAGGCCCAAAAATCCCTGGATCGCGCACACCATCGCAAGGCCTTCGTGCGCGGCCGGCCAGGACGGATCGGCTTCGATCGCTTCCTCGAAGAGGTGCGCGGCTTCGGCCAGCGTCTGCTCGCTCAGCCGCGTCAGCAGAAATTTTCCTTGCGAGGAAGCGTTGCGCGCCCGCAGCTTCTTTTCCATTTCCGTCTGGAGCTGCTCGCGGCGCTGGAAGCGCGGGACGTATTTGCCTTTGGGAAACTCGATGACCAGCGGATCCTCGCTGCCGCCATTGTTGTAGTACTCCTTCAGCTTCACACGCAGGCGGCTGGCCAGCACGCGCACCAGCGAATCGCGCCGCGGATCGTAGGAATCGGGCTTCTTCAGCACTTCCGTGCCGATGACGTACTCCTTGAGCGTGTCGGCGTGACCCTGCAAGGTTTGTTGCACGGTGAAGCGCAGCAGGCTTCTCAGCCGCTTCGACCGGGCGAACTTTTCGCTGCCCAGAATCCGCTCCACCTGGTTTTGAACTGCCTCGGGTGACAGCTCATTCGAGATTTCTTCGTCTTCGTGACGTTTCATTTCAGCCCCCTCAGGGAGCTTCGGCGTCCCGGCTTCGGGACGCGCTGCGAAGCTCTACAAGCCTTCACCTTTTTAGATGCCGGAGCGCAACGGGTACGTTCAGCAGTAACGTTCTTCTTTGCAGCGAACGCGCAAGTTTCCCCCGCGAACGGGCATATTCTGCACCGAAACGTAAAAGTTACACCTTTTTCCGGCGATTCGCGGCGACCCGGCGCGCCTTGCGCGCATCAAAATTAAGAGTCTTTCAGGAATGCGACGGACCTGGCACCCATTGGCCTCAGGAATGCAACCCTCACGCTGTCCTAATCCGCACTCGAAAGTGAATTTGTATTACGATGATGACCAGAGAGCAATATGGGGAAGCTTACCAACGCGGTTTTGACCTGACTGTGCGTCTGCTGCTTTCGCGCGGCGCTCCGCGCGACCGTGCGCGGGAAGTCGCGCAGGCGGCCTGGGCCAGAGGATGGGAACGGCTCTCGCAGCTTCGCAATGAAAGTCTGGTGGTGACCTGGGTGAACACGATCGCGCTGAATGTGTATCGCAGCGTGCTGCGCAGCGAGCCCGCTTATCAGGCGCTGCCGGAGCTCTCCACCAAAGCCGGCGTCAACCTGGCGGCGATCGACGTGGCGCGCATCCTGAAGATTTGCCGGCCCTGCGACCGGATGCTGCTCGAACAGCAGATGCGCGGGGTCACCGCGGAAGAAATCGCGCGCAAGCAGGGCGTCACCGAAACGGCGATCCGCATTCGCCTGTTGCGGGCGCGGCGGGCGGCGCGGTCGCGCGTCGAAAAACGCGCGGCGCGCATTCAGGAAGGGCACAAAGCCTTGCTGGCCAAGTGCGACGCGGCGGCGTAGGCGCGTAAGTTTCGGACGGGCGCGCATTTTCTGCACTCCCGCCCGCGGCAAAATTGCCGGGCACGGCGGGCGGCGCGGTCACGCGCCGTTGGCAGCGCGCAACTAATTGGCTGGCAATTGGCTTGCCATAAAAATTTGGAACCTTAGATGAGAGGGAAGACAGATGCTCGGTTGGATGATTCTGTTTGCGATATTCGCTTTACTCAGCCTGCTGCGGATGATCGCCGGTCACCCGCCGGACGCATCGGCGCGCCTGGCGGCCCTGCTCTTCGCTGTGCTTTTCGTCGTGGCTGCTTTGACGCGCGCCGCGCGCGGGCGAGCCTGGTAGTGCCCGGCAGCGTGCAATGAATCACGGCGAAGTCCGACAGATCATCCTGGGATTTTTTCCGCCGGGAACCGCCGCCGGCTCCGATCTTCTGGCTTCCGACCGCCGTCCGGAAGTTTTCCTGATTCAAGGCGGCAGCCACGCCGTGCCCGGCTTCGCCGCGCCTTTCGCCGGCCTGCGCCTGCCGCGCGAATCGCTGCTGGTGGCGCGGTGCCGCGCCGGGGACACGGCGGATCTGGTCCAGAAGCTGCGCGCCGCCCGCGTTCCGTCGATTTTCGTTCTGCGCCAGGAGCCTCCCCAGGCTCCCGCCAGACGGCCGGCCGGCGGCGCCGCCCTGCTGCGCGAACAGGAGGAGATTTTTGTGCAGGCGCAGCGCGAGCTGGAGGACGCGCTGCGTCTGGATCACGCGCTCGCCCCCGCCGCCGAATGGCTGCTCGACAACGCCTATCTGGTTTTGACCAATCTCGCCGAGATGCGGCGCAATCTGCCGCGCGATTTCTCCGAATTCCTGGAGGAAAAAGGCCAGCGCCGCCACGTCCGCCTGCGGGCGCGCGATCTGGTGGCCCGCTCCGATTGCAGCGTCAGCGCCGCCTCCATCTCCGAATTCCTCTCCGACCGCAGCATCGCCGGCAAGTTCACCATGCGCGATCTGTGGATGTTCCCCTTTCTGCTCCGCCTCGCGCTGATCGAAGCGCTCACCGACATCGCTGTCCGGGTCAACCAGTCCCAACAGATGCGCGAGGCCGCCTATCTCTGGTCCAATCGCCTGGCGACCAGCGTGCGCCTCGGGCCGGAGCTGTTCGGCCGGATGCTGGCCCGCATGGAAGCCGAGCCCTACGCGCTCGAGCCCGCTTTCCTCGTCTCGCTGGCCGAGCAGCTTCAGGATGAGGAACTGGCGCTGGCCCCGGCGCAGCGCTGGATGGAGTCGCGCCTCCAGCATCCGCTCACCTCGATCGTTCAATCCGAGCACACCCGCGAAGCCGCCGAGCGCATCTCCACCGCCAACGCCTTCGGCAGCCTGCGCATGCTGGCCCGGCTGGACTTTTCCGAAATCTTCGAAGCGGTGAGCGTGGTCGAGGGCGAACTGCGCAAGGATCCCGCCGGAATCTATCCGAAAAGCGACGCCGCCACGCGCGACGACTGCCGCCGCGTGGTGGAAAAAATCGCACAGTACGGTTCGCTGAGCGAGCTGGATGTGGCGCGCCGCGCCCTGGAGCTGGCGGCGCGGAACGCCTGCGGCGTCACCCACTATTTGCTGTCGTCGGGCATCGCCGAGCTGGAGCGCGCCGCCGGCGCGCGCCCCCCGCTGGAAACCCGGATCGTGCGCGGCCTGCGCCGCCACGCGACCTCCTTTTATCTGGGATCGCAGGCGCTGCTGGTCGCCGGCTTCACCGCGCTGGCCCTGATGCTCGCCTGGGACGCCGGCGTGCGCGGCGCCGCGGCGCTGGCCATTCTCGGCGCGCTGGCCCTGTTTCCCCTCAGCGAGTTGTCGATCCAGATCGTCAACGCGCTGGTCATCTCGCTGCTCCGCCCCGCGCGGCTGCCCAAGCTGGATTTTCGCAAGGGCATCCCCGCGGAGAACGCGACCCTGGTCATCGTGCCGATGATGCTCGCCAGCGTGGAGGTGGCGCGGAACGAGGTGGAGAAGCTCGAAATCCGCTTTCTGGCCAATCCCGACGAGAATCTCACCTTCGGCCTCTTCGCCGATTTCCTCGACGCGCCGCAGTCTTCGGTCCCCGGCGACGAGGAGCTGCTGGCCGCCGCGCGGGAAGGCATCGAGGACCTCAACCGGCGCTATCCCGGCGGACGCTTCGTGCTGTTCCACCGCGCCCGCCAGTGGTCGGTGTCGGAGCAGCGCTGGATCGGCCGGGAACGCAAGCGCGGCAAGCTGGATGAGTTGAACTCCTACCTGCTCACCGGCCAGCCCGCCCAGATTCTGATCGCCGGACGCCTGGCCCGCCCCATCCGCTACGTCCTCACCTTGGACTCCGATACCGCGCTTCCGCCGGGCGCCGCGCGGAGGCTGGTGGAAACCGCGGCGCATCCGCTCAATCGCGTCGAACTGGACCCGAACACGCGCGTCCGCCGCGCCGGCTATACCATCATCCAGCCGCGCGTCAGCGTGTCGCTGCCGGACGCCACCGCCACGCGCTTTACCCGCGTCTTCGCCGACGGCGGCGGCACCGACCCCTATTGCAAGGCCGTCTCCGACGCCCAGCAGGATCTGTTCGGAGAAGCCATCTTTCATGGCAAAGCCATCTACGACGTCCGCGCCTTCCACGCCGCGCTCGGCGGCCGCTTCCCGGCGGAAACCCTGCTCAGCCACGACCTCATCGAAGGCGCCTACAGCGGCGCCGCGCTCGCCAACGATATCGAACTGTTCGAAAATGTCCCCCACAACTATTCCAGCTTCAGCCGCCGCGAGCATCGCTGGATTCGCGGGGACTGGCAGATCGCGCGCTGGATTCTTCCCCGCGTCCCCACCCCCGCCGGCAGCGAGCCGAATCCCCTCAGCCCGCTCAACCGCTGGCGCATCTTGGATAACCTCCGGCGCAGCCTGGTCCCGGTCGCCTCGCTGCTGCTGCTGCTGCTCGGCTGGCTGATCTCGGCCGCGCCGGGCGTGTGGAGCCTGGTGGTCGCGCTGGCGGTCGCCATCCCCGCCCTTGCCCCCCTGCTGGAGCGGTGGGCGCGGCGCATCGAGGGATCGGTGCACGGCTGGCAGGGCTCCGGCGATCAACTCCTCCGCGCGGCGGTGCGCGTCGCCTTTCTGCCGCACAGCGCCTGGATCGCCTGCGACGCGATCGCCCGCGCCCTGTTCCGCTCCCACATCAGCCGCCGCAATCTTCTTGAATGGGAGACCGCGGCCAGCGCCGGGGCCAACGCCCACCGCCATTTGAACTCCACTTTGCGGCAGATGCTGGTCATCTGCGCCGGCTCGGTGGCGCTGCTGATGATCCTCGCCGCCAGCGGCGCTTTTTTCCCGACCTTCGCGTTCCTGGCGTTGTGGGCCATCTCGCCCATCCTGATGCTGTGGCTCAATGAGCCGGGCTTCCCCCGCCGCCAGCTGGAAGGCGCCGACGCGGTCCGCCTGCGCCGCCTGGCGCGCCGCACCTGGCGCTTCTTCGACGACCTGGTCACGGCGGAAAACAACTGGCTGCCTCCGGATAATTCACAACTGGCGCTGCGCGTCGAAGTGGCGCGGCGCACCTCGCCCACCAACATCGGCATGTGGCTCGCCTCCGCGCTGGCCGCGCGCGACTTCGGCTATCTCACCGCCGACGAGCTGTGGCGGCGCACCTCCAGGACACTGGAAACCATGCAGCGGCTGGAACGCTACGAAGGCCATCTGCTCAACTGGTATAACACCGCCACGCTGGAGCCCCTGAATCCCCGCTACGTCTCCACCGTCGACAGCGGCAATCTGATCGCCAGCCTGTGGGTGCTGCGCCGCGGCTGCCAGGACGTGATCTCCGCCCCGGTTCTGAACGAAACCTGCCTGCGCGGCCTCTCCGATACCCTGGCGATGGTGCGCGACGCCTGCGGCCGCGACGCCGCCATGAGCGAGCCGCTGCGCCAGCTTCGCCGGCTTTTCTTTCCGGCCGTCGGCGCCCACGCCGTCCTGGCCCGGCTGCGCCTCGCCACGGCTCCGCTGGAGCTGTTGAAGCGCCGCGGCAACGGCGAGCGCGCCTATTGGATCTCCGCGCTCGAATCGGAACTAAAGGCCTGGACCGGGATCGTTGACCGTTACCTGCGCTGGATGGAAACCCTCGCCTATCCCGCCGAGGAAGCGCTCGGCGAGGAGCTGGCCAAGTGCCGCCGCCGCGCGCTGCACGCCGCTCCTTCGCTCCGCTCGCTGGCCTCCTCCGTGCCCCCCGCGCTGGAAGCGATCCTGTCCCGCCGCGGATCCCCGGCGCTGGCGCCGGAGCTGGCCTCCTGGCTCGATCAGCTCGCCGCCGAGTTCGCCCAAGCGCAACACAACGCCGCGGAGATGGTGAAAAACTTCGAATCGCTGGCGGCCCTGGCCGAAGCCAACGCCTCCGCCATGCACATGGGCTTCCTCTACGACAAGCCGCGGCGGCTGTTCGGCGTCGGCTACGCGGTCGGTGCGCCGCTCGAATTCACCAGCCACTACGATCTGCTGGCCAGCGAATGCCGCCTGGCGAGCCTGGTCGCCATCGCCAAAGGCGACGTCCCGGCCGAGCACTGGTTCGCGCTCGGGCGCACGCGCTCGCCCGCCGACGACGGACCCGTCCTGTTGTCCTGGTCCGGCACCATGTTCGAATACCTCATGCCGGTCCTGTTCATGCGCTCCTTCGCCGGATCGCTTCTCGACCGCGCCTGCCGGCAGGCCGTCGAAATGCAGATCGAGTACGGCCGCGCGGAAAATCTGCCCTGGGGCGTCTCCGAATCGGCGTTCAGCTCGCTCGACATGAATCAGGTCTATCAGTACCGCGCCTTCGGCGTGCCGTCGCTCGCGCTCAAGCGCGAAACCGAGCCGTCCCAGGTGGTGGCCCCCTACGCCACCATGCTGGCCCTCATGGTCGATCCGCACAGCGCCGTCGACAATTTGCGGCGCCTGGAAGCGCTGGGTCTCGGCGGGCCCATGGGACTCTACGAAGCCATCGATTTTTCCCGCGAAAAGTCGCCCGAGGGGGACCGCGGCGTCATCGTCTACGCCTACATGGCTCATCATCAGGGCATGAGCCTGGTCGCGCTCGATAACGTTCTCAACGGCGAAGCGATGGAGCGCCGCTTCCACTCCGAGCCCCGCGTGCGCGCCTTCGAACCCCTGCTGTTCGAGCGCGTGCCCATCGCCCGCCAGCCCGGCGAGCACCTCCCCGTCCGCCACGCGCCGCCGCGCCCCCGCCGCGTCGAGGAGCCTCCGCTCTGGCAGGAGCCCGCCTTTCTGCCGCGCACCCATCTCATCGGAAACGGCCGCTATTGGATCGCCTCCACCAACTCCGGCGCGGGGTTCAGCCGCTGGAACGACTTCGACATCACCCGCTGGCGCTCCGACGCGGCGCTGCAATCCTGGGGAACCTTCATCTACGTGCGCGATTTGAAATCGCAGACCGTCTGGACCACCGGCGAACAGCCCCTGGGGCGCGATCTCGGCTCGGCTTCGGTCACCTTCGCCACCGACCGGATCCAGGCGGTCCGCCGCGTCGCCTCGATCGAAACCATCACCCATGTCACCGTCGCCGCCGAGGACGATGTGGAGATCCGCCGCGTCGTGGTCACCAACCGCTCCCTGCGCGAGCGCCACATCGAGCTTACCAGCTACGCCGAGCTGGCCCTTGCGCCGCACCGCGCCGACGCCGCCCATCCCGCCTTCTCCAAACTGTTCATCGAAACCGAAGCGCCGTTGGAAGGCGTGCTTGTCGCGCACCGCCGGCCGCGTTCTCCCGCCGATCCGCCGGTGTGGGCCGCGCACGTATTGACCGGCGCAAGCGGCGTTCAGTTTGAAACCGACCGCGCCCGCTTCCTGGGCCGCGGCAACACGCCGGCCAATCCCCGCGCGCTCACCGGCGAGCTGTCCGGCTCCGCCGGCGCCGTGCTCGATCCCATCTTCAGCCTGCGCTGCCGCCTGACCCTTCAGCCGCGCGAGCGCCGCGAGATCGTGTTTCTCACCATGGCCGCCGCCTCGCGCGAGGCCCTCCTGCAGCGGATCGAAAAATACCGCCGGCCCGACGCCGCCGCGCGCGCCTTCGAGATGGCCTGGACGCGCGCCCAACTGGAGCTGCGCTATCTCGGCATCCGCCCCGGCGCCGCGCACCGCTACCACGAGCTCGCCGGGCGGCTGCTTTATCCCACTCCGGCTCTCCGCGCCGCCTCCGGCCGCATCGCGCGCAACCGCCTCGGCCAGTCCGCGCTGTGGGCCTACGGAATCTCCGGCGATCTGCCGATCCTCACCGTCACCGCCTCCGATACGCGCGGCATAGCCCTGGTCCGCGAGCTGCTGCTGGCGCACAACTACTGGCGCCTGATCGGCTTCAAGGCCGATCTCGTGATCCTGAATCAGGAGGAGCCCAGCTACGACGCGCCGCTCCGCGAGCAGCTCCTGCGCCAGATCGAAGCGCACTCCCGCGAGTCGATCGACAAGCCCGGCGGCGTCTTCCTGCGCGACTGGAACGCCATGCCCGAGGAACACCGCAATCTGATCCTGGCCTCCTCCGCCGTCGTGCTGCACGGCAGCCGCGGCGCGCTTCACCAGCAGCTCGTCACGCCAGGCGAAAGCGAGCCGCCGCCGTCCTTCACGCCTTCCGGCGCCGCCGCCGAACAGCCGTCCCCTCCGCTGCCGTTTCTGGAGCTCCCCTACTTCAACGGCATCGGCGGCTTCACCAAGGACGGGCGCGAATACTGTATCTATCTCGGCCGCGAATCCGAGCGCACACCCGCCCCCTGGATCAACGTCATGGCCCATGCGAACTTCGGCGCAATGGTCAGTGAAAGCGGCCTGGGCTGCACCTGGGCGGGCAACAGCCAGACCAACCGGCTCACGCCCTGGCACAACGATCCGGTCAGCGATCCGCAGTCGGAAATCATCTATCTGCGCGACGACGACACCGGCGCGCTGTGGACCCCCACCGCGCTGCCGATCCGCGAAAACGACGCCTACCGCGCGCGCCACGGCCAGGGCTACACGATCTTCGAGCACAACAGCCACGCCATCGGCCAGACGCTGACCGTCTTCGTGCCCCCTTCCGACCCGGTCAAGATCTGCCGCCTGGCGCTGCGGAACGACTCCTCCCGCCCGCGCCGCCTTACCGTCACCTACTTCGCCGAGTGGCTGCTCGGTTCGGTTCGCGAGGATCAGCAGCTTCACATCGCCACTTCCTACGACGAGGCCTCCGGCGCGATCTTCGCCGTGCAGACCTGGAGCGGCGCGGCCGGCCACGTCGCTTTCGCCGCCGCCCATCCGCGCGCCGCCTCCTGGTCCGCCGACCGCGCCGGATTTTTCGGCCCTAAAGGATCCCCCGCCCGGCCCGCCGCCTTGCAGCGGCTGCATCTGGACGGCAGCGTGGGGCCGACCCTGGATCCCGCCGCCGCCCTTCAACTGGGCGTCGCGCTGGAGCCCGGTGAAACAAAAGAGGTCACTTTTGTTCTGGGACAGGCGGAGACCGCCGAGGCCGCCCGCGCCGTCATCGCGCGCGCCTTCGCCGCGGGCCTCGATCCGGTGCGCCAGCAATGGGACGCGCTCTGCGGCGCTCTGCAAGTTCACACCCCCATCCTCTCCGTCGATCTGCTGCTGAACCGCTGGCTCCTCTATCAGGCCCTGAGCTGCCGCTTCTGGGGACGCACCGCTCTCTATCAATCCAGCGGCGCCTTCGGCTTCCGCGACCAGCTCCAGGACTCGCTGGCCTTCCTCTATGCCGCCCCGCATCTGACCCGCCAGCACATCCTGGCCTGCGCCGCCCGCCAGTTCCGCGAAGGCGACGTGCAGCACTGGTGGCATCCCGATACCGGCCTCGGCGTGCGCACGCGCTGCTCCGACGACCTGGTCTGGCTTCCCTACGCCGTGGCCCACTACGTCCACGTCACCGGCGACGAGTCGATCCTCGACGAACCGGTCCCCTTCCTCGACGCTCCGCCTCTGGCGCCGGAGGAGCAGGAAAGAATGTTCGCCGCCAGCCCCTCCGGCGAATCCGCGCCGCTGTGGGAACATTGCCGCCGCGCGCTCGATCACGCCCTCAAACTCGGCCCCCACGGCCTGCCCCTGATCGGCGGCGGCGACTGGAACGACGGGCTGAACCTGGTCGGCGCACAAGGGCGCGGCGAATCGGTATGGCTTGCCTGGTTTCTCGCCGCGGCGCTGCAATCCTTCGCCGCGGTCCTGGAACGCCGCGCCCCCGATCTCGCCCGCCAGTGGCGGTCCCAGGCCTCCGAGCTCGCCTCCGCCGTCGAACGCGCCTGTTGGGACGGCAACTGGTACCTGCGCGGCTTCTTCGACGACGGCACCCCGCTCGGTTCCCACGCCTCCCCGGAAATGCGCATCGATTCCATCGCTCAATCCTGGGCGGTGCTGTGCGGCCTCGCCGATCCCCAACACGCGCGCGCCGCTCTGGAATCCGCCGATCGCCTTCTGGTCAACGATCGCGACCGCCTAGTGATGCTGTTCACCCCGCCCTTCGATCACTCCACGCCCCATCCCGGCTACATCATGGGCTACCCGCCCGGCGTCCGCGAAAACGGCGGCCAGTACACGCACGGATCCCTGTGGATGGCCATGGCCTACGCCCGCCTCGGCGACGGCGGCCGCGCCGTCAGCCTGCTCCAGTTGATGAACCCGGTCGAGCACAGCCGCGATCCGGAAGCCGCCGCCCGCTACGCCGCCGAACCCTACGTCTCCGCCGCCGATGTCTATTCCTCGCCCGATAAGTCCGGCCGCGCCGGCTGGACCTGGTACACCGGATCGGCCGCCTGGATGTACCGCATCTGGATCGAGGAAGTGCTCGGATTCCGTCTCCGCGGCGACCGCCTCACCATCGCCCCCGCCATCCCCGCCGATTGGCCTGGCTTTTCCCTCGTCTTCCGTTTTCGCTCGGCGACTTATCAGATCGAGGTTCGCCGCTCGCCCGGCGCTCCCCAGCCGGCCGCCATCCGGCTGCTGGACGACGGCAAAACCCACTCCCTCGTCGTACACCTGCCGCTTGATCCAGCCGGCCGCCCCGAGGAGCCCGCCCTCGCCGCGGCGCGCCATAACCTCTGACATGGCGGCGCCTTCTCAGATCAGTTTCGAACAGCGCCTCAACGCGCTCAAAAATCTTCCCAAGGTCATGCGGCTGGTGTGGCACTCGGCGCCGCTGGTGGTCAGCTCCAGCCTGCTGTTCCGCCTGGCCGCCGCCTTGACCCCGCTCGGCGTGCTCGCCGTTTCCAAGCGCATCATCGATATGGTGGTGGACACGGTCCGCACCCACCATCCGCCGCCCTCGCACCAGATCTGGATGCTGCTGGCGCTCGAATTCCTCTTCGCCGCCGGCGGTCTCGTGCTCGGCCGCGCCATCGATTATTGCGACGCCCGCCTGGCCGACGAATTCGGCCGCGACGTCAGCGTGCGCCTGATGAAGCACGCCGCCAGCCTCGATCTGCCTCTGTTTGAAGACCCCGTCTTCCACGACAAGCTGGAGCGCGCGCGCATCCAGGCGATTGACCGCATCAGCCTGCTGAACGCCATGGGCGCGCTATTCCAGCGCGCCGCCGCCCTCGCCTCGCTCGCCGCCGGCGTCATGTACTACGATCCCTGGATCTTCCTGCTGCTGCTTGTTTGCGTGCTGCCCGCCTTCCTGGGCGAGACTCATTTCGCCCTGCTCGGTTACTCGCTCGCCCATCGCATGACGCCCATCCGCCGCGAACTGGATTACCTCCGCGTGCTCGGCACCAGCCGGGAAAGCGCCAAGGAGGTGAAAATGTTCGGCCTCGCCGATTATCTGCGGGACCGCTACGCCGCGCTCTCGAAATCGCTCATCTCGGAAAACAACAAAGTCACGCGCCGCCGCCTGGCCTGGGGCGCGGCCTTCGCCATCGTCGGCTCGCTCGGCTACTACGGCGGTTATACGTTCCTGGTGTGGCAGGCCCTGGAGTCGAAAATCACCGTCGGCACGCTGACCTTCGTCGCCGGCGCCCTGGCCGGCGTCAACACCGAGCTGCAATCGCTGTTCTCGCTGTTTTCCAGCATCTCCGAACAAGCCTTGTTCCTGACCGACCTGATCGACTTCTTCGCGGTGCGGCCCAAAATCCGCTCCAAGCCCAACGCCATTCCCGCTCCCCGGCCCATCCGCGACGGCATCGAATTCCGCAACGTCTCCTTCCGCTATCCGGGTTCGGAAAGAATGGTGCTCAACCGACTCAACTTCCGCATCGAGCCCCGCCAGCGCATCGCCCTGGTCGGAGAAAACGGCGAAGGCAAAACCACCTTCGTCAAATTGATCGCCCGCCTCTACGATCCCACCGAAGGCGCCATTTTGCTCGACGGCGTCGACCTGCGGGATTACCGCGTCGAGGATCTGCGCAAGGAAATCGGCATCATCTTCCAGGATTTCTTCCGCTACGACATGGCCGTGCGCGACAACATCGCCACCGGCCGGGTCGAATTAATTCAGGACGACGCCGCCATCTGGGAAGCCGCCCGGCGCAGCGGCGTCGCCCCCATCGTCGAGCGCCTCCCCGGCGGCCTCGAGCAGATGCTCGGCCGCAGATTCCAGGGCGGCGTCGATCTTTCCGGCGGCCAGTGGCAGCGCATGGCCCTGGCCCGCGCCTACCTGCGCGACGCCCAGGTCCTCATCCTCGATGAGCCCACCGCCGCCCTCGACGCCGTCGCCGAAGCCGAGGTCTTCGCCAACTTCGCCGAGCTCACCCGCGAGCGGATGGCCATTCTCATCTCCCACCGCTTCTCCACCGTGCGCCTGGCCGACCGCATCGTGGTCCTCGCCGAAGGCCGCATCATCGAGGACGGCAGCCACGATCAACTGATCGCCACCGGCGGCCGCTACGCCCGCCTGTTCCAGATCCAGGCCGCCAACTACCGCTAGCAGAGCGGGACCAGGGATCCCGCTCTGCTCCGCCGGATCGCGGCCGCCCGGACCCTTCACCGCAGCGCGTGAACGTTCACCGACCGCTCGGCCACCCGCGTCAGCGTCTGGTCCGCGTTCTTCTCCTCCTGAAGCGTAGCTTCCAGCAGCCGCGCCGCCTCGCTATGCCCCAGCGATTGCGCCAGCGACCGCGCCGTGCCATATCCGGCCATCTCGTAATGCTCCACCCGCTGCGCCGCCGCGATGATCGCCGCGTCGCGCACCTCCGGACTGCCCTTGGCCCCGGCCATGTCTTCCCCTTCGCGGATCAATCCTTTCATCGCTTCGCAGGTTTCCCGCTCCGGCGCTTTGTTCAAGCCGCGGAAAATCCTGTCCAGCCGCTCCACCTGATTCCTGGTCTCGGCCAGATGTTGATCCAGCGCGCGCCTCAAATCCGGATCCCGCGCGGCTTCGATCATCTTCGGCAGAGCCCCAAGTATGCGGTGCTCGGCGTCGTAAAGATCCTCGATCTGCTCCAGAAAAAGATCCTCAAGAGAGTGGAATTCAGGACTGAATAAAGCCATATGATCTCCTCTGCAGATACGACTCGCCGCGCCGCGCCCCGTTTCACCTCTCTCCGAAGTCTTACACTCGAATCAGATGCGCCGGTTCCTGCTGTTGGCGATGCTCGCCGTTTCCGCCTGCCGCCGGGAAGCCAAACCCGCCCGCAAACCCGCCGCCCTGGTTTGGCATTCCATCGGCTCCTGGTCCGGCCGCGGCAACGCCCAAACCGAGTCCTTTGAGATCGGCTATGAACCCTGCCGCGTGCTCTGGGAGGCCCGCAATGAGAGCGCGCCCGGCGCCGGCGAACTGGTGGTAACGCTGCACAGCGCCGTCAGCGGGCGCGACCTCGCCCTGGTCGTCGATCACCGCGGCGCCGGACGGGACGTCGCCTACCTGCACGTCGATCCGCACTACTCCTACATGACCATCGAATCGAAAAACGTCGATTGGTCGCTTACCGTGGAGGAAGGCGACGCCTTTCCTGCCGCCAAATAGCCCGTGCCGGATCCGCCCGGATGTGCCAGATTATTTGGTTTGGAACGTCTTCCCTATCGCGCCACCACGCAGGCGTCCGCCTACCAGCGCATCGTAAAGCTGCCCGTCGCCATTCTTCTCGATAATGTTCGAAGCCTTTATAACGTAGGCTCCTTCTTCCGCACCGCCGATGGCGCCGGCGCCGAGCAGATCCTCCTTTGCGGCATCACCGGCCGCCCGCCGGAAAAGGCCATCTCCAAAACCACGCTCGGCGCCGAAAACTCCGTCGCCTGGAGCCACCATCAGGACGCCGCCCCGCTGCTGGCCGCGCTGCGCGCCCGCAACTACGAGCTCGCCGCCATCGAAACCACCCCAACCGCCGTCGACCTGTTCGACTGGCGGCCCAATTTTCCGGTCTGCGTCCTGTTCGGACACGAGGTCGAAGGACTCAACCCGGAGCTATCCGCGCTCGCCGATACGCACGTTCGCATCCCCATGCTGGGCGTCAAGCACTCGTTGAACGTCGCCACCGCCGGAGGAGTCGTCATCTACGAGCTGCTGCGGAAGTACCGCAGAATGCACGAATCCGCGCCCGCAACCGGCGGCTTCTGATCGCTTTTCTGTGTACGCGGGTAAACGTGCGACGATAAGGCTATGACCCGAGTTTGGCTGCTCCCGGCCTTGTCGCTGGCGCTCGCCGCGCAGGACCGCACCATGTTCCCGCCAGTCCGCGGCACCCGGCAAATGATCGGCGCCGGAAACAGCATGGAGGTCGAGGCCGGATACCGCATCCTGGAGCAGGGCGGCAACGCAGTCGATGCCGGCGTCGCGGCCACCCTGGCCGCCACCGTCACCGAGCAGGACCACATCGGCCTCGGCGGCGAGGCCCCCATCCTGATCAAGATGAAGGGCCAGCCCGTGGTCGCCATCAGCGGCGTCGGCGTCGCCCCCGCCAAGGCCACCCCCGAATTTTATCAGCACCGCAAACCGGAGCCCTGGGAAGACCCCAACCACTTCCCGCCCATCCCCTCAGCCGGACCGCTGGCGGCGATCACGCCCGGCACCGTCGATGCTCTCCTGGTGGCGCTCGAAAAATTCGGAACCATGAGCTTCGCGCAGGTCGCCCAGCCCGCCATTGAGCGCGCCGAGGCCTTCCCCGCGCCCGAAATTTACACCCAGATCCTCGGCCAGAACGCCAACATCGTCGCGCTGTGGCCGTCATCGAAGAATTTTTTCCTGCCCACTGGAGCCGTTCCCAAACCCGGCGAAATCGTGCACATGCCGGATCTGGCCCGCACTTTGCGCCAGATGGCCGCCGTCGAAGCGCACGCGCGCGGCAACCGCGCCGCCAAAATTCGCGCCATCCACGATTTCTTTTATAAAGGCGATCTGGCCAAACGCATCGTCGCCGGCGATCAGGCCGCCGGCGGAATTTTTTCCGAATCGGACCTGGCCAATTTCCACGCCGAAATCGATCAGCCGCGCAGCACCACCTACCGCGGCTACACCATCTACAAGCCCGGATTTTGGACCCAGGGCCCGGTGATGCTCGAGGCTCTCAATATTCTCGAAGGCTTCGACCTGAAAGCCATGGGCCACAACAGCCCGCGCTATCTCCACACGGTTCTTGAAGCCGTGAAGCTTGCCTTCGCTGACCGCGACCGCTACTACGGCGATCCGAAATTCAGCAAAATTCCGGAGGAAACGCTGCTGTCAAAATCCTACGCGGCCCAGCGGCGGAAGCTGATCGATCCGGATCACGCCTCGCTCGAAAGCCGTCCAGGCGATCTCGGCGCCTCCGCGCCGGCTACCGGCGAGCGCGGTCCCAGCCGCGGAAAGGATACCACCTGCGTCGACGTCGTGGACAAATTCGGCAACGCCTTTTCAGAAACCCCCAGCGGCGCGTGGCTGCCGTCGGTGATCGCCGGCGACACCGGCATCCCCCTTTCCGTGCGCATGGAGTCCTTCGTCTTGACCCCGGGCCACGCCAACCAGCTCGCGCCGGGAAAACGCCCCCGCGTGACCCTCAGCCCGACTCTGGTCACCAAGGACGATCAACTCTATATCGTCATGTCCACGCCCGGCGGCGATAATCAGGATCAGGCCTTGTTGCAGGTGCTGCTCAACATGCTCGACTTCGGAATGAGCCCGCAGCAGGCCGCCGAAGCTCCCCGTTTCCAGACCGACGCCTTTTACGCCAGCTTCGGCTTTCACGAGTTTTTGCCCGGACAGGTGAGCCTGGAAGGACGCATCCCGCTCGACACCGCCAAAAAACTTCAGGCCATGGGTCATAAAGTCCAGCTTGGCGGCGACTGGAGCAATCTCTCCTCGCCGGTGGTGATCCTGGTCAAGGACGGCGTCCTCAACGGCGCCGCCGACCCTCGCCGCGGCCGCTTCATCTTCGGGAGATAGCGGTTTGCAAGCGTCCGTTAAAATAAAGCCAGATGGGACGATGTTGTCTTCTCTTCGCCGCGGCGATCGCGCTGTACGCCGAAACGCCCGACACCTCGCGGATCCTCAAAAACGTCGAGGATCACTATAATCACATCCAGACCCTCCAGGTCGCCTTCACCGAACGCTACACCGGCCAGGGCCGCACCACCAATGAAAAAGGCGAATTATTCCTCCGCAAGCCGGGAAAAATGCGCTGGCAATACTCCGTCCCGCCCGGCGAGCTTTACATTTCCGACGGCAAATATCTCTACGGCTATCATCCGCGCGACAACCGCGCCGAACGATCCTCGATCAAGGTGATGGACGACATGCGCGGGCCGCTCGCGTTTCTGCTCGGCCGCCTCAATTTCGCGGACGATTTCAAAGAATTTCACACCATGCCCGATCGCGGCAGCCCCGACGTCTTCATTACCGCCATCCCCAAATCCGGCAAGCTGCCTTACAGCGAAGTGCAGTTCCTGGTCTCGCCGGATTCCGTGATTCACTGGCTGCTCGTAAAGGAGCAGGACGGGTCCAGCCTCGAATTCACCTTCGAAGGCGAAAAGAAAAATCCGCCGATTCCGGATTCGATGTTCAAATTCACGCCGCCGCCGGGAACCGAATACGTCGACTCGGCCAAACCGTGACGGCGGCCGGAACGCCGCCGCTTGCCGACAACACCCACCGGAACGTGGTGCTATAGTGAGCCTCAGGAGCGAGCCATGCACGTCACCGAGGATGTCAAAACCCGCCAGGACCCCACGGATTTTCTGCCCATCCATGCCATCGATCATGTCGAATTCTGGGTGGGCAACGCCCGCCAGGCGGCCCATTTCTACCGCTCCGCCTTCGGCATGAGGCTGACCGCCTACAGCGGTCCGGAAACCGGGGTTCGCGACCGCGCCAGCTACGTGCTGGAGCAGGAAAAAATCCGCTTCGTTCTGACCACGGCGCTGGCGCCGGAACACCCCATCGCCGATCACGTCCGGCTGCACGGCGACGGCGTGCGCGATATCGCCTTCACGGTCGACGACGCCGCCGCGGCTTATCGCGAAACCACCCGCCGCGGAGCGCGCCCGGTGCGCGAGCCTTTCACGGTGAGCGACGAATCCGGTCAGGCGCGCCTGGCCTCCATCGCCACTTACGGCGACACCATCCATACCTTCGTCGAGCGGCGCAGCTACCGCGGCGTCTTTCTGCCGGGCTACCGCGCCGTGGAAGCACCGGACACGGTCGCGCGGCCCGCCGGCCTCAAATACATCGATCACATCGTGGGCAACGTCGGCTGGAACCAGATGAACGCCTGGGTGCGATTCTATGAAGATGTCATGGGCTTCCGGCTCTACCAGACCTTCGACGATAAGGACATCTCCACCGAGTATTCCGCGTTGATGTCCAAGGTGATGGCCAACGGGAACGGCCGCATCAAATTTCCCATCAACGAGCCGGCTACGGGACGGAAAAAATCCCAGATTGAGGAATATCTCGAATTCTACAAAGGACCCGGCGTGCAGCACATCGCCCTGGGCACCGCCGACATTCTCGACACCGTTTCCCGTCTGCGCGATCAGGGCGTCGAATTCCTGCGCGTGCCCGGCGCCTATTACCGCGATCTGGCGGCCCGCGTCGGCCGCATCGACGAACCCATCGAACAACTCGAAAAACTCGGAGTGCTGGTGGACCGCGACGATGAAGGCTACATGCTGCAAATCTTCACCAGGCCGGTGGTGGACCGTCCCACGCTGTTCTACGAAGTGATCCAGCGCAAAGGCAGCCGCGGCTTCGGAAAGGGAAATTTTAAGGCGCTGTTTGAAGCCATCGAGCGGGAGCAGGCCCTGCGCGGCAATCTGTAGGACCGGTCTCTTATCCCGCACCAGGCCCGCCGGCCAGCATGTTGTAGGCCAGCGATAATGTCCGGTTAACAGGCCAGCGATTCTGTCACCGTTTTCATGAATCGGGGACTCGGTCCCCGAACCCCTGGGATTTATCGCATGGCGCC
>JAJPIT010000007.1 GCA_021324615.1 Terriglobia bacterium
CCCGACGCGATCGTCATGCGCCATTCCGCGTCCGGCGCGCCGCATTTTTTGCAGCGCTATCTGGATACGCCGATTATCAACGCCGGCGACGGAACGCACGAGCATCCCACCCAGGCCCTGCTCGACGCGCGAACCATCCTGGATCGCGGCGCGTCGCTTGAAGGACTTCGGGTGGCCATCATCGGCGATATCGCGCACAGCCGCGTGGCGCGCTCCAACGTTTATCTGTTGTCCAAGTATGGAGCCGAAATCGTGCTGTGCGGCCCGGCGTCGCTGCTGCCGGTGGAGTTGAAACAGATCGCGCCCGGCGTGACTCTGACCACCGACATGCGCGAGGCGATCCGGCAGGCGGACGTCATCATGATGCTCCGCGTGCAGCTTGAGCGGCAGCATGAAGCCGCCTTCCCCGCCGGCGAATATTTTTCCTTCTATGGCCTGCGGCTGGAGCATCTGGAATCGGCCAAGCCCCACGTGATCGTCATGCATCCGGGGCCGATCAACCGCGGGCGTGAGATCTCCTCGGAGGTGGCCGATTCGCAGCGCTCGGTGATTTTAAATCAGGTGGAAAACGGCATCGCGGTGCGGATGGCGGTGCTGGAGCGGGTGCTGTTGCAATGAGCCTGGTGATCCGGAATGGCCGCGTAATCGATCCGGCCTCGGGCCGCGACGGCGTGGCGGATGTGCTGATCGAGGAAGGCGCGGTTCGCGAAATCGGCCGCGGGCTGTCCGGAACCGAAGTGTTCGACGCAACCGGGTTGATCGTCGCCCCGGGGTTCATCGACATGCACGTGCACCTGCGTGAGCCGGGATTCGAGCATGCCGAGACGATCGAATCGGGATCGCGCGCGGCCGCGGCCGGCGGATTTACCTCCATCTGCCCGATGCCGAACACGTCGCCGGTGAACGACAACGCGACGGTGACCAGTTACATGATCGAAAAGGCGCGGCGGCACGCGGTGGTGAACGTCTTCCCCATCGGCGCGATCACCAAGGGCAGCGCGGGCGAGGAGCTGGCGTCAATCGGATCGATGAAGCAGGCGGGCGCGGTCGCGATCTCCGACGATGGGCGCCCGGTGATGAATGCCCGGGTGATGCGCCGGGCCATGGAGTTCGCGCGCAGCTTCGGAATTCCGGTGATCAATCACTGCGAGGATCTCCATCTGAGCGCCGGCGGCGACATGCACGAAGGCCTCGAATCGGTGCGGCTGGGCTTGCGCGGGATTCCCGCCGCCGCCGAGGACGTGATGGTGGCGCGCGATATTCTGCTGGCCGAGCTGACCGGCGCGCGATATCACGTCGCACATTTATCGTCGCGGCACGCGGTGGAGATGGTCGCGTTCGCCAAGGCGCGCGGGCTGGCGGTGACGGCGGAGGCGACGCCGCACCACCTGGCGCTGGCCGATTCGGCCATGGCTCCCTACGACTCCAATTACAAAATGAAGCCGCCGCTGCGCTCCCCCTGCCATGTCGCCGCGGTGGTGGAGGGAGTGGCCAGCGGCGCCATCGACGCGATCGCCACCGACCATGCGCCCCACCCCGGCTCGGAGAAGATGCAGGAGTTCGAGAAGTGCCCGTTCGGCATTATCGGATTGGAAACCGCGCTGGCCGTCGCGCTGGAGACGCTGGTGCATCCGGGCAAGATCGGATTGATGCGGCTGGTGGAACTGTTCACGGCGGGTCCGGGAAAGATTCTGGGGCTCGATCGCGGCGCCCTCCGGCCCGGCGCCCCGGCCGACGTGACCATCTTTTCAACCGACCGGCAATGGACCTACGATGTGAACAAGTCGTTTTCAAAGAGCCGCAATTCGCCCTTCCACGGCCGGACGTTTCGGGGCGGTCCCGTGGCGACGATTGTGGGCGGCCGGCTGGTGTGGCAAGCCTGAAAGGGCGCGGGTGCTGGCCGGCGCCGCCCATGAACGGGAGCGAATTTTCGGGTTCCGGAAGGCGTGCAAAATGACCCAGGAGAACCAGCTTCCTCAATCGGCCGAGGATCTGGAACAGATTTACCGGGAGCGGTTCGGCGGCGCGGTTTCCTACCGCCGGCAGGTGTGGCGGAACCTGATCGCCGGATTCTTTTCCCGCTACGTGCCGGAGAACGCCTCCGTGCTCGATCTCGGCTGCGGTTACTGCGAATTCATCAACCTGGTGCGGGCGGCCCGGAAATTCGGCATGGATTTAAATCCGGACGCGGCGCGGTACGCCGCTCCGGATGTGCAGATCCTGGCGCAGGACTGCTCGCAGCCCTGGAATCTCCCGCCGGCCAGTCTCGACATCGTCTTTACCAGCAACTTTTTCGAGCACCTGCCCACAAAAACGCACCTGGAGCGGACGCTTGAACACGCCTTGGCCGCGCTGCGGTCCGGCGGGCGGCTGATTGCGCTCGGGCCGAATCTTCGCTACGTTCCGGGTGCGTATTGGGACTTCTTCGATCACCATCTGGCGCTCACCGACCGGTCCCTTGCCGAGGTCATCCGCAAGTGCGGCTTCGCGCCGGAGCGGATCATCCCGCGGTTTCTGCCGTACACCATGTCTGACGGCCGGCGCTATCCGCCCTCGATGGTCCGCCTCTATCTGGCGCTGCCCTGGTTCTGGAGATTTTTCGGCAAGCAGTTTCTGATCGTGGCCCGCAAGCCCTAGTCTTTGCGGTTCACGCGCCCTCCGGCAGGAGCACGATCAACTCCGCCTGCGGCTCTACGAAATCGCCCGGGATGTAGGCCGCGATGTTTCTCGCCCGGCCGATCGCCTCCCACGCCAGGCCCGCTTGATTGAGGCTGAAATACTGATAATTCAGCTTGATGGGGATGGTGGTGGGCGGCGACATCACGTGCGTCAACTGCAAGCCCGGCAGCGCCTGGCGGATCAGGTGCTCGATGTGGCTCGCCGAGCAAACCTTGATCAGTTGCGGCGCCTTCTGGATGAGTTCGGCCTCATTCATGTTGGCCTGGATCGCCAGGAACATGCGCGTATTTTCCAAAAACCGATCCTCGAAAATGGAAGCCGCGTAAATCGACGGGCGGATCAGCTTCAGAGGCAGCGAAACGAAGTTGCACGGGATCACCGTCTCCAGCAGATGTCGCAATTTTTCATCCAGATCGTTGAAACATTCGCCTAAATGCTCGTGATCGTAAACCGGCAGATCCTTCGGCTGGAGTTGCAGGGAAAAGGTGGTCAGCGTCGAAGCCAGCCCGAGCATCATCGAAAACAGCTCCTCCGGATGGCCGTGCTTGGTCTCAAACAGGTGCCGCAGATGCGGAAAATGCAGATTGATGGTGTACAGCAGCCAGAAGTTGGCGATATCGGCGGTGGTGAACTCCGCCAGGCTCTGATTTTTCTGCCGCCGCATTCCCGACAAAATTCCGCTTTTCGCCGATAAGATCTCCACCAGCCGCCGCGCGATGGAGACCAGAAACTCGTTGGCCGCGAAATCGAGCAGCGGCGGCGCGAAGCGGGGATCGAGCTGGAACAGATCGCCCGAAAGCCGTTCCACGCGGGCGATCGGCATCGAGACGCACCCGCCGGCCGGTTCGCCTTCCACCAGAATGCGGAAATTCTTGCGGGCGAGCTGCACCGGCTTTTCCGCCGCCCCGGTGTTTTCATCGCGGAACGCCGCGACTTCCGCCAAATAGCGCGTGTCCAGCGCGCGCTCGCGCGTCGACAGGTTCACGCCGGCCAGGCGGTGGCTGGGAATCGCCAGACGGATCTCGGCGGTCTTCTGGCCGGCCTCGAAATATCCCGCCAGCGGCTTGACCGGCGGCGCCGGATCCGATTCGGGAATGTCAAACAGCAGCCCGTCCGGAAAGATTCCCGAGGCCTCATGGATGGCGAACGAGCCTCCGCTCAGCGCTTCGTGATGGATTCGGAGCTTGCGAAAGCCCCACGGCCGGAACTGGAGCGCCTCGGTGCGAAATTGCAGGATGCTTTCGATGAAGCGGTCCTGAACCTGCAAGTGCTGAGGATTAAGAAAGGTCCCCTTCGACCAGATGACCGGCTGCAAGACTCGCATGAACCACTCAACTTACCATGGCCCGGCGAGAGGCTGCGCGGGATCGGCGATGGACTGGAACCGGATCAGCAGAATCGCGTCGCGGTGCTTCATGGAAGCGAGCGGCATCACGCCCGCCTCGGCGATCCGGCCCGCCAGCCGCTCCGTCATCCAGATCTCGGCCGGCGGCGTGGCGTCGCGCCCGGGCGGGGTGTGCAGCGGGATCCCGTCGATTTCCGCCATGGACCGCGCGCGCATCTGCCATCCCTGGCGATTGAACTCCTGGCCGAGCAGGGTGGCGCAGGCGATGGCCGGGTTGCCCCATAAGTAGCGGTCGTGGGCCGGCTCCGGCATCTCTTCGAACTCGAACGAATCGATCGCCGCGGTCGCCTTGCCGTAGGGCAAGCGCAGCAGGAAGCGGGGAAACGCCAGCCCGATCCAACTGGCGTCTTCCGACTGCCGCAGCCCCGTCCACGCTTTCCGGTGCTCCTCCTCCAGCGGAGCGGTCCAATCGTCCGGGTCGGGCGAGGCGGCGATGGATTCGCATCCGAACAGCCGCCCGTCGATGGAGGAAAGAAACGGCGCACCGCTCATGCGCGCCACTGTTCCCAGGCGCGCCAGCAGTTCGCAATCCGGCCCGCAAGGGGAAAAGGTGAACAATCCCACGATCGCCGACCACCTCGGCTCGCCGGGCGCCGGCTCGGCCAAGATGCGTTGCAGCGCCGGGAGCTGATCGTAGAGTTCGCCGCGTGAAACATCGATCAGCCAGGTGCGAAGTTCCACCCCGGTTTCGACGTAGCGGAAAAAGAAAAACAGCGAACGCCAGGCTGCCTCGACGGCCTGAAAATCGGGATGCGAAAGGATGGCCCGCATCTCGGCCGCCGCCGCCTGATCGAGCAGCGCCAGCGCCTCGTCGTGGCGCGGATCGCGTCCGGGAACCGCATGCCGGGCCGCGATTTTCCGGATCGCCTGCTCCCAGCCGCTTTCCGAGCGGGCCGCAGCGCGGGCCGGACCAGGCGAGGACTGCTCGACGATCTCATCCAGCAGGCTCGCTCCCGAGAGCGCGGGCGCCGCCGGCGGCGCCGCAGCGGCGGAAGCCGGCCGGAAAGCGCCGGGCTCGGAGGCCTGCTTCTTCGCCTGGCGAATCCTCTCAAACAGCGGAACGCGCTGGTAAAGCTGATCCGGATGAAAATCGTCCAGCTCCCGGAACTGCAAGGATCCGGCGGGCAAATCGAGCGCGACGTCCAGCCGCTGCATGACATCTTCAAAGCTGGAGGGGTCGATCTCGACCGGGCGCAAAGGTCCAGTGATTTTGCGATTGGCGCGGCCGCTGAAATCGCCCAGGATCGCGATGCGGAAAGGCGCGTCCGGGTCCCGTTCGGCCGGCTTGGCTTGCGGGCGCAGCCCGGGGTCGATTCTAACATTCATCATGGCCATGAACCATCGCCCGATTGTACTCGATTCGCCCGGCACCGGTCGATTGGCGGATCCGGAGGCCGGCCAGGATCGGCTGCACCAAAACGCTCCGTCGAACGTCAGTACGGGTAGGGATGTCTTCCTCCGTTCCCATCGGGCCCAAGGGCGTGAATTTGCAACGAATTCTTATAATGGCGCATCCAAGCTATTGGAGCCGCCCCTCCCGACGGCCTTAAGGGCCATCCCGATCAACCAAGGCTAAGTAATGGAAATGGAACGATTTGAAGAGCAGATCCTGACCTCGAATCTGGACGAATCGCCGGAGTTTTTAGAGTTCGAGGAACCGGAAGAAACTTCGGAGCAAAACGCGCAAGAGGCCGTTTCCACCGATGATCCGGTGCGCGTGTATCTGCGGGAGATGGGCGCGGTTCGGCTGCTCAGCCGGGAGGGCGAGATCGAGCTGGCGCGGCGGATGGAACGCGGCAAGCTGCGGATGCACAAGGCACTATCGAGGTCCCCGCTGCTGTGGAGAGCGGTGCTGTCCCTCTATGAGGACGTCCGCAAGGGCGAGGCGAAACTGGAAGATTTCCTGGAGATCGGCGGGCAGGAGGAAGCGGCAAGGAACAAAGCGCGCGCGCGCGCAATGGAGCGGATCGCGAAGTTCCTGCGAGCGCACCAGCAGTGCTCCGCGCTCGAACAAAAAATCGCCCGGGCGCCGAAACGTTATGTGAACGTCCGGGCCCAGCTCGCCTCCCGGCGCGCCCGGGCGTGGGTGAAAGTTTCCCAGGCCGCACGGGCCATTCCCTTCACCGCCGAACAGTGGCGGCGCTTTGAAGCGGAGCTGGCCCGCACCATCTTCGAAATCGAGCGGGCCCCGGACCGCCGGAAAGCCCGTGAAATGGAAAAAACCGCCGGTGCGACGCTTGCGCAGATGCGGCTGTGGCTGCGCGCGGCCAGGCGCGGCGCCGCCGAAGCCGAAGCGGGCAAAGCGGCGCTGGTGGAGGCGAACCTCCGCCTGGTGGTTTCCATCGCCAAAAAATACGTCAACCGCGGGCTGCACCTGCTGGATCTCATCCAGGAGGGCAACATCGGGTTGATGCGCGCCACCGAAAAATTCGATTATCACCTCGGCTACAAATTTTCGACTTACGCGACGTGGTGGATCCGGCAGGCCATCACGCGCGCCATCGCGGATCAGTCGCGCACCATCCGCATTCCGGTGCACATGAACGAGACCCTCACCAAATATCTGCGGATCTCGCGCGAGCTTGAAAAGGAGCTGGGCCGCGCGCCGCGTAACGAGGAGATCGCCAAGCGGCTGGAGACCACCGCGGAAAAGGTGCAGGAACTGCGGGCGATTTCCCGCGACCCGGTTTCGCTCGATCTGCCCGTGGGCAGGGACGGCGAGTCGGTGCTGGGGGATCTTCTCGAGGATCGGCGCTCCGCCTCGCTGCTGGCCCCGCTGATGAATCACGACGTCCGGGACGAAGCGGCCGACGTCCTCAAGACGCTTTCGCCCAGCGAAGAGAAGGTTCTGAGGATGCGCTTCGGCATCGGCTACGACCGCGAGCACACTTTGCAGGAGATCGCCCAGGATTTCGGCCTGACGCGGGAACGAATCCGGCAGATCGAGCTCAAGGGCTTGCAAAAACTGCGCAGCAGGCAAAACGAACAGCGTCTGCGCCCATTAATGACTCTGCAATAAGCCCTTTCCGTGTTATCACCTATACCCCACAGGTGATACAGGATTATCCGATGTAGCCGGACGGAGAGAATCCGCGGGCTCCCGCTACCAATTTGGAAAGGGCATTTTCCTGATTCGCCTCAGCGACTTAGGCCCATCCATGCCCCGCCGCGGGCGTGGTTTCCCCAACGGGGACAGAAAGGGTTTTGCCAACAAAATGATCTTCCGCAGGTCCACGCTTTTCATCTTGGGACTGGCCGCCGCGGCTGTTCCCAGCCAGGCAAGTTTGTCTTTCAACAACGGCGATCAGAGCGCCGGCACTCTGAACGGCGCCATCGCCAACTGGAATAGCGCCAGCGGCCTTAACTATCTCGCGTCCGACATCACGTTTACCGGTTCGCTCGGCGGCACGCCGGCAACTTACAAGGACGCCTCCACCAACCTGGTTTTTGAGGGATTCAATCCCAGCGGCTCGCAGGGCAACGTGGTCAACGGGACGCAAAACAGCCTCTCGATTTCGGGAACGTCGCTCAAGCAATCCGCCAGCGCGGGAATCATCGAAATCACCGGCTTTGGCGCCAGCGTGCAAGCCTTCGCATTCGAGTATCAGCCGGCCTTCACCGGTTCCGATGGATTCTGCATCGGCGTGAATCACGCTTCTTTCGATGAAAGCTCGTTTTGCGATGACTCCACCGGCGTGCAGTCGAGCGGGGATATCGGATTTGTGGGCATCACCAGCACTACACCGATCACCAGCGTCTGGATCGGACCCAGCTTCGATCAGTTGCAAACGTTCCAGATCAACAACTTCGACAGTCCCGTCGGCGAGCGGTCCACTCTGCTGCTGTTCGGCTCCGGGCTCATCCTGATCGGCCTTCTTGGGCGGATCCGGCCAGGCGCGGCGCGGTCCTGACGATCTCCACCGGCAGCACCTCGACCTGCGCCAGCCTGGCGCCCTCGAACGTTACCTCCGCCAGCAGGCCGCGCTGCGTCTCAGGCCGCTGGAACTGATCGAAGACCAGATTGCCGAGCGAATAGAAAATGACTCCGCCGCGGTATGCTTCCCACGGCTGGGCGACGTGCGGATGATGTCCCGCCACCACGCGCGCGCCCGCCTCGATGGCGGCGCGGGCAAACTCCACCTGCCGCGCGTCCGGTTTCTTTGAATATTCGACGCCCGCGTGCATCGAGACGATGGCCACGTCGGCTCTGGCGAGGATCGCCGCCACGTCGCGCCGCATCTGCTCGACGTCCATCACGGCCACGCGATCATCGATATCCTTGAAATTCCCGTTGCACTGGTCATAGGTGTAGCCGAGGAAGCCGAAGCGCGTCCCGTTCCGCTCGATGACCGCGCCCGCGTGAGCCATCGCCGCGCTCTTCCCCGATCCGGCCGCGGCGATCCCATGGCGCTCCAGCCAGTCGATGGTGAACTCAACGCCGTGCGCGCCGCAGTCGCGCGCATGATTGTTGGCGGTGGAGGCCACGTCAATACCGGCCGCCTCCAGCGCCGCGATCATCTCCGGCGCGGCGCGAAAGACCATGTTGCTCTTATTGATCGGATCGCGATCCGAAAACGGCGACTCCAGATTCACGAACGCGGCGTCGGCCGAGCGCAGAAAATCGGACAAATCGCGCAGCGGCCAGGACGGATCGCGCCGCTCGGCCGCCAGCCGGCCTACATAGCGCCCCAGCATCACGTCTCCGCCAAACACCAGCCGCGTGCGCCTGGGGCGGGGAACGCCTTCCTGCGCGCCCGGCAAGCAGAAGGGAATCGCCGCCGCAGCCGCCAGCGCCGCGCGGCGGCTGGGACGCCGGGTCATAGATCGACCTTCGCCGCGGCGGCCTCATCCACGAAAATATCCAGCGCACTGGCGTTTCGCACCACCACCTGCGCGGGAAATCTCTTGGGATCGTAGGGCCCTTCCAGCACCGCTTTCAACGCCTCCGCCTTGTCGGCTCCGGTGATGAGCATGACCACGTTGTGCGCCGCCAGCAAAACGGCCGGCAGCAGCGTGATTCGCCACTGCTTTAACTTTTCGACGTAAGTCGCGCTGGCGATGCTGCGCCGGTTCTCGATCAGCGGCTCGCCCGGGAAAAGACTTGCGGTGTGCGCATCCGGTCCCATGCCGAGATGAATCACGTCGAAGCGCGGCATATCGCCCGGCGTCAGATCGAAAACCGCGTGTATTTCGTCGGTATAGACGCGCGCGGCCTGATGCGGCTCCAGTTCGGCCCGAATGCGATGGCGGTTGGCTTCCGGGAAACCGGCCGCATCGAGCCAGACGTCCTTGGCGAATTTGAAGTTGCTCTGGGAATCGCCGGGCGGCACGCCGCGCTCATCAGCCCAGAACAACTGCACCCGGTCCCAGGCGAAGGGCTCGCGCGCGAACTTCTCAAACATCGGCCGCGGCGAGGACCCGCCGGAGACGGCCATGCGCGCCACCCCGCGCGCCTGGATCGCGGAGCCGAGCAGATCCAGAATCCGGCGCCCGCAGGCGCACGCCGCCTGGCTGGCATCGCGGTGCCGCGAAAAATTCATGCTCTTTTATTATCGTTCAGGCCGCCTTCCCGGCGATCCGCGCTAGCTTATCCACTTCAACAAGCGGATCACACCCAGGCTGCTCGCCTTGCGGTGTGCGGAAACGTTCTTCCGCGCCTGAATTTCGCGGCGGTTCTGGAAATAGTAGCGATAGGCGCGATACAGCATTTCGTGGTTGGCCAGAGTCGGCGACCAGCGCAGTTCCTGCTTGATCGCCGCCGTGTCGAAGGAAAAATCCTCGGCGATCATTTTATAGTGATAGGGACCGAGCGGCGAAATTTTCGCAAGATGCGCTGCGCGCATGGCCAGCAGCGCCGGCGATTTGGGCAGCGAGGCCACGCGGGAGCGGCTGCCCGCTTTCTCGATCACATACTGATAGACTTCGCGCATGGAGCGGACATCGTCGGAACCGATTCCGAAGGTGGCCGAGCGGCCGTAGCCCTCGGCTTTGAGCATCGCGTCGATCAAATCCTGGGCGTAGATGAACTGATAATGATTGGCGCCGCTTCCGACCACCCACACCTTGCGATTTTCGGCGATGAAATCGAACAGAATCGTGAGCAGCCCCAGCCGGCCTTCGTCGATGATCGTGGGGCAGCGCAGCGTCACAATTTGCAGATCACCCTCATAGCGGCGCAGCACTTTTTCGCCTTCCCACTTGGAAAGTCCGTAGGTTTCGGCGGGCTTGGGCTCGTCGTCTTCCCGCACCGGCCGGCCGAAGTTTTGCGCCCAAAGACAGTTGGATGAGGTATAGATCAGACGCTCGGCTTTGGCCCGCCGCGCCTGTTCGGCCACTTCGCGGGTGCCGTCGACGTTCGAAGTCCACAGCGTGTGCTCATCCACGCCGCCATGGGCGAGCATCGCCGCGCAATGATAAACCGTGCCGATCTTATGCCGCGAGAAAATGCGCTGCAAGGCTGCCGAGTCGCGAATGTCGGCCTGGTGCGATTCGAGATTGGGATGCTCGGCCGGGCTTGGCTGCAAATCGACGTTGACGACCGCGAGTCCCAGATCGAGGAGGCGCGCCACCAGCAGCGATCCGAGGAATCCCGAACCGCCAGTGACCAGGACTGTTCTCATGATCGCCAGATCGGGGGAAAGCGGGCGCGACTCTATAGGGTGGTCACCTGATTTGGTTCAGTTTGGGTCGAATTAAGGCCGCAGCAAGGCCACTTCGGGATGGATAATCCTTCCGGTGATGGTGCACGGAGTGAATTCTACATGGTAGGCCGGCCAGATCCCGCGAGCGATTCGCGGAAGCTCATCGGCGTCCTCGGTGTGGTGTTCCAACTCCAGCGACATGCGCGGGTGAAACTTCCTCAGAGTTTGCGACGCGCCAAGGAGCGCGTGGCTTTCGGCGCCTTCGATGTCCATTTTGATGAAATCGACTTTTTCGAGGCGCAGCTCCGCAACGATTTCGTCGATGGTGACCAGCGGAACCAGGATCGTGCGCGCTCCGCGCCCGCCCAGCACCAGGCTGCTGCCGAGCGGATTGGGATCGATATGCAGTGGCAGCGTGGAATCGGCGTCCCAGGCGCCTTTGGGAACCACGATGACCCGGCCGGAGGAGATTTCCCGCTGCAAGTTTCTGCGCAGGCATTCAAGCGTCGTGGGTTCCGGCTCGACCGCGACGACCAGCTTGGCGCCAGCGCGCAAAGCATCGCGGGTCACGGTGCCGACGTTTGCTCCGATGTCCAGGACGACGTCGCCGGGCTGGACCATTCCCGCCCGAATGTGATAGACGTCCGCCTGGCTTTCAGCGACCAGCTCCGGCAATGTGCCGCCATTGAGCTGAAACCAGGTCGGACCTAGGGGAGTTTCGAAGAGCGCGATGGGGCCGTCATTTTTCACGAGCTGGACCGTGGGTTTGGCGGCGTCCTCCCTCCGTTGCGCATCGAAAATGCCGCGAGAAAAAACAGAGCATCCCTGTGCGACCGTGACTATCCCGCCCAGCTTGCCCAGGACGACGATGGCCCGGTCCGGAGCGATTTCGGCAATGGTCAATCCGAGGACCGCGGCAAGAGCAAGACCGGAGGCTAAGATTGAAACGCCGGTCAGGAATCCCTTTTCGTTTCTCATATTTTCTACTCCCGTTTTCTACTCCCGTTCATCGGCCGATTCCAGGTGGGTCGTTAGGCTTCCGGTGGACGCTTAAAAGCGCCTGTCTGGCGGAGAGTTACGCTCGCGAGGTTCCCGTTTCCGGTCCGGACCGTAAGGGATGTGAGCGCCGATCTCGAAGGAGTCGCTTAAGCCGGAAATTTCTCGCGCAATTGATCCAGGCGCGCGCGCGCCTGGCCGGAATCGATGGATCGCGCCGCGAGCGTCATGGCCGCGCCGAAATCCCGCGCCAGTCCCGCCGCGATGAGGCCGGCGGCGGCGTTGACCAGCACGATATCGCGCTCCGGACCGGAGGCTCCGTCGAGCACCTGGCGGGCAATCTCGGCGTTGCGCGAGGCGTCGCCGCCTTTCAAATCCTCCAGCCGCGCGCGCCGGACGCCGAACTGCTCCGGCGTCCAGAGATAGCGGGCGACGCGGGCTCCGCACACATCGTAGACGTCGGTGGGAGCGGTGGTGCTGATCTCGTCCAGGCCGTCATGGCCGTGAACGATAAAGGAGCGCCGGGTTCCCAGCCGGGCCAGCGCTTCGGCCATGATCTGCGCCGCGCCGGGCGAGGGCGCGCCGATCACCTGCACTTGAGCCCGCGCCGGATTGGCCAGGGGTCCCAGTAGGTTGAACACCGTGCGCATCTTCAGTTCCCGCCGCACCGGCTGGGCATATTTCATCGCGGGATGCAGATTGGGGGCGAACAGGAAGGCGAGGCCGATCTCGCGGACCGCGCGCGCGGCCTCGTCCGGCGTCATCGCGAAGCGAACGCCCAAGGCTTGCATCACCTCCGCGCTGCCCGCGCCGGTGTTGGAAATCGAACGGTTGCCGTGCTTGGCGACGCGCGCGCCGGCGCCCGCCATCACCAGCGCGGCAAGGGTGGAGATGTTGAACGTGCCGTGTCCGTCGCCGCCGGTGCCGCAGGTGTCGATCACCTCGTCGCCGGCATCAACCGGGATGACGCGTTCCCGCATGGCGCGCGCGAATCCGGCGAGCTCGTCCGCGGTTTCGCCCTTCATCTTTAATGCGACCAGAAACGCGGCGACCAGCGGCTCACTGGCCTCGCCTTCGAGCAGAACGCTCATGGCCTGGCGCGCATCCTCCGGCGTGAGATGCTCGCCGGCGGCGACGCGATGGAGAAAGGGCAGCAGAGACATCGTCAGCGGGCCGGAAGCCCGCAATCCTCAAGCTTAGCGTGCCGGGCGGCCGGCCGAGAAATTCGCGGCGTGTAACCGTAGGGGAACTTCCCGGTAATAGCACGCGTATGAGGATCATGCGGATTTTTGCGCTCGTTCTCGCCGGCGCGGTTCTACTCGCCGCAGCCGGGGTCAAGGATTTTTCGAAAACCGTCCCGCTCGATGGCAAGGGACGCTTTACGCTCGATACGTATAAAGGATCCATTCACATCACCGCCTGGGATCAGCCGCAGGCGCAGATCCAGGCCCGGATTGAGGAGGATCCAGGCTGGCGGGCGATGCCCGTCGAGGACGTCGAGATCCGCGTCGACGCCTCCGGCGGCGAAGTTCGCGTTACGACCGATTATCGCCGCCAGTTTTGGACCGACGGCAACCTGCCATTTGTCCACTACACGATCCGGGTGCCGCGCGGCGCCGCTTTGCGCATCAAAGATTACAAATCGGAATCGGATATCAGCGGCGTTCAAGGCGAATTGGAATTTGAGACGTATAAAGGCCGCGCGCGAATCGAGGACATCGCGGGAGCTTTCGCGCTCAAAACCTACAAAGGCGAGATTCAAGCGGCGGTGGCGAAGTTCGCCGGGCCCAGCCGCATCAACACCTATCGCGGCGCCGTGGATGTTTCGCTGCCGCGCGCCAGCGCCTTCGATCTTCGCACCAGTCTTGAGCGGCGCGCCGAATTTGAGTGCGATTTTCCACGGACTATTGCTTCCCGGGCAAGACAAACGCGAATCGACGGAGCGGTAAATGGGGGCGGCGCTGCGCTGCGCATCAGCTCTTATCGCGGAAATATCCGGCTGCGCGCGATCTAGCGAAGAAACGTCCTTTACTTACAATCACCTAAGATGCTACTCTCAGTTCTTAATGCGAACTGTCGACCTGATTCATCGCAAGCGGGACGGAGAAGAACTCTCTCCCGAAGAGATTGCCTTCCTGTTGACGGTTATACGAGCGGGTCCATTCCTGATTATCAAATGGCCGCCTTTCTGATGGCGGTTTTTTTCGCCAGCATGACCGATCGTGAGGTCAGCGCGTTGACCGAACGAATGGTCGCCTCGGGCGAAACCATCGATCTGTCTTCGGTTCCGGGCGTGAAGGTGGACAAGCACTCCACCGGCGGAGTGGGAGATAAAACCAGCCTGATCGCCGCGCCGCTGGCCGCCGCGGCGGGCGTCGTCGTGCCGATGATTTCCGGGCGCGCGCTGGGCCACACCGGCGGAACCCTGGATAAGCTCGAATCGATTCCGGGCTTTCGCACCAATCTCACGGTGGATGAGTTTCGCGCTCAGCTCGCGAAGTTGAAGCTGGCCTTCATGGGACAGACGCCGCAGGTTGCGCCGGCCGACGGCAAGCTCTACGCGCTGCGGGATTCGACGGCGACGGTGGAATCGATCCCGTTGATCGCGTCTTCGATCATGTCCAAGAAGCTGGCCGAGGGGATGGACGCGCTGGTGCTCGACGTAAAGGTGGGCTCGGGCGCGTTCATGAAACGGCAGGTCGACGCGCGGCGGCTGGCCCAGATGATGGTGGGCATCGGACGGCGGCTGGATAAGCGGGTGCAGGCGCTGATCACGGATATGAATCAGCCGCTCGGCTTCGCCATCGGCAATGCGCTCGAAGTAATGGAGGTTTCACAGACGCTGCAAAACGCCGGGCCCACCGATCTCACCCGGCTTTCGCTGGAGCTGGCGGCGCGGATGATTTACCTGGGCAAGGTGGCGCCGACCCTCGAAGAAGCGCGCGAGCTGGCGCAGAAGAAACTGCTGGACGGCTCCGGTTATCGGAAATTCAAGGAAGTGATCGCGGCGCAGGGCGGCAATCCGCAGGTGCTGGACCGCTTCGAGCTGCTGCCCAACGCCACCGGGGCGCGGGAGATCACCTCGCCGCGCGCGGGCTATATCAGCGCCATCGACGCCGCCTATATCGGGCAGGCTTCGTCCATGATCGGCGCGGGCCGCGATATGAAGGAAGACGCCATCGATCCGGCGGTCGGCGTGATTCTGGAAGTGAAAATCGGCCAGAAGGTCGACGCCGGCGGCGTGTTGTGCCGCCTTTACTACACCAACGACGCCAATGTCGAGGAGGCGGCCCAGCTCGTCGAGGACGCCTTCCGTATCTCGGGCTCGGCGCCGGAGGAGCGGGAGCTGATTCTCGAAGTGGTCGGCTAGCGGATTGACCGCCACAGCGCTGCCGGAACAGATCCTGGTATTCTTGTGAGTACCGGTGAATCTTTCTGTCGTCATTCCGATCCACAATGAAGAACCGTCGCTGCTGCCCTTGTATGACCGCCTCACGGCGGTAATGGAGCGGATCCACAAGCCCTATGAGATTATTTTTGTGGACGATGCCTCCACCGACCGCAGCTTTGATCTGCTCGCCAATCTGGTCGAAACCGATTCGCGGCTGAAGGTGATCCGCCTGCGGAGAAACTTCGGGCAGACCGCCGCGCTCGCTGCCGGATTCGACGAAGCGCAGGGCAACGTGATCATCTCGCTTGACGGCGATTTGCAGCACGCGCCCGAAGATATTCCCGCGCTGCTGGAAAAAATCGAGGAGGGCTACGATATCGCCAGCGGCTGGCGCAAGAATCGGCTGGATAACGCGGTGACGCGGAAAATTCCCTCGCGCATCGCCAATTGGCTGATGAAGAAGGCGTCCAATGTCGATCTGCGCGATTTCGGAACGACGTTTAAAGCCTATCGCGCCGAAGTGCTGAAGGACGTGAATCTCTACGGCGAGCTGCACCGCTTTATCCCCGCGCTGGCCGCGTTCTATGGCGCGCGCGTCGCCGAAGTGCCTATCCGCAATCTGCCGCGCTCCTCCGGCGGCTCGCATTATGGCCTTGGCCGCACCTTCCGGGTGATGTTCGATATCTTCACCATCTGGTTTTTGCTGAAATATTTCACGCGTCCCATGCACTTTTTCGGGAAGTGGGGGCTGGCCTTCACCGGCTGCGGCGGAAGCATTCTGGCGTTTCTGGCGGGAGAAAAAGTCTGGACCGGCCGCGACATTATCCAGGATCATGGGCCGCTCATGGTGCTGGGCGCTCTCTCGCTGGTCACCGGAATTGTTTTATTCTGCACGGGACTGCTCGGCGAGGTGCTGACCCGGACCTATTTCGAAAGCCAGGGCCGCCGGATTTACGCCGTCCGCGAAATCCGCACGCGCCGCGAGCCGCAGGTGGCCGACGGCGCACACGGCGCGCGCTGAGCGATGGCTGTACGCGCGGTGATTTTCGATTACGGCGGCGTCGTCTGTTTTCATCCCTCCAAGGAACAGATCGCCGAGGCCGCCGCCGTTTGCCGGGTTTCCCCGGAAGATTTCGTGCGCGCGCTCTGGACGAACCGCCTGCGCTATGACGCGGGCCAGCATCCTTACGACTACTGGCGCGAAACCGCGGCGCTGATGAATCGCACCTTCAGCGACGCCGAAATCGAGGAGATGATCCGCCGGGAGATCGATTTCTGGAGCCGCTGGGACGATCGCGTGCTGGCCTGGACCGGCCGGCTTCGCGCTTCCGGCGTGCGCACCGGGCTTCTTTCCAATCTTCCCATCCCGCTCGGGGGGAGGCTGAAAAGCAACGGCCTGTTAAAACATTTCGATCAGATTACGTTTTCCTTCGAGCTGGGCTGCACCAAACCCGACCGGCGGATTTACGAACACGCCCTTCAGGGGCTCGGCCTCCCGGCCGAAGAAGCGTTGTTTATCGACGACCGGCCCGAAAACGTCGCCGGCGCACGGCGCGCGGGTCTGCACGCGGAGCTTTACACCGGCTGGGAAGATTTTCGCGGCGTGCCCGCGCGCTACGCTCTTCCGGATTGAGCGGGAAGCGAGGCTTATCGAACAGCCCGGTGCCCGCGATGCCTGCCGGCGCGGTAACCGCAGGTCATTGAACGCCGAGCGATCGCCGCAGCGCGAGGAACTCCGGCAACACCATCGATTCCCGCAGGGGATCGCCGGCTTCTTCGGGCAGCGGCCACCGCCGCAGTAATTCTCGGGCCTGGTCCTTGTCGCCGGATGCCGCCAGCGCCGCCGCGTAGAAGGTCCGGGCCTGGCCGTCGGCAGGCGGCAGCGTAGTCTCGTATGTCTTGCGGAGTGACGCCGCGTCCTCGCGGATTCCCGCGTTCCAAATCGCGAGCTGGCGCGCCGCCAGCACCTTATCGGGCGAGGATTCCAGCACGTCGATGGCCTGATCGCGACGGCCGGTGGTATAGAGCCAGCACGCTTGCCGCCAGGCGCGCAGCCGGTCGTCGCGCTGCGAATCGAGGTACCGCTTGAAGATGGAATCGGCGCCGGCCAGATCCCCGGCGAGCCAGTGCGCCGCCGCCGCCTTGTACAGATCCGCGCCGCCTAAAAACGCGGGATTTTGCTGATAAACGCGCAAAAACAGTTTTTCCGCGTCGGCGAAGCGCCCATTCATGAAATACGCCTCGCCCAGCGAATCGAGCATGTTGAGCGCTTGCGCCGGCTGCTTCCCATACGCCTCGAAGGCCTTGCGCGCGCCGTCGAGATCGCCGGCCATGGCGCGCGCATAGCCAAGCGAGTTCAGCGCCGCGGGATTGTTCGGATCGATCGCCGCGATCTTCTCATATGCCGACGCGGCGGCGCCGAAGTTCCGCGCGCTCAGCTCCGCTTCGGCGAGCGTATTGAGTAAAGCCGGATCGTTCGGTTCGAGCGCAGCCAGTCTGGTGAGAGCCTGCGCCCGCGCCGCTACGTCGCCTGAAAGCGCCGCCGACGCAACTTCGATTTTCATCCGGTCAATTTCGCTTCTGAGATCCGGCTGCGCCAGCGCGCGATGGGCGGCGTCAAGCGCTTCCGCAGTCGCGCCGCGCGCGGCAAGAGAATCAATCCAGGACAACCAGGCCGCGCCAAATTTGGGATCGAGCGTCACCGCGCGCTGGTACTCGCCGCGTCCCCAGGCGGCAATCGCCTCCTCGTTGGCGGTCGAAAAGCCGCGGGCCGAAGGATTGATCCGCCTGGCGACGGCATTCATGGCCTTCAGCACATCGCCGCGCTCCGCCATCGCCTCGACAATCTTGTGCCGCGACGCGTCTTCGGCTTCCACTTCGAAGCGCACTTCGGCCGGGCCGCCGGTGAAGTATCCGTGCAGCAATCGCGTCGCGCCGCCCGCGTAGGCCGCGCTTACGTCCTGGGCGCGAAACGCCGCGATGGAGCCCGCCCCGGCGATCTCCGCTTCGACGATGGCCGGCGCCGCCGACGCAATCCAGTCAAGCGAATCATCGCCGGTCAAATTTTCAAACGGCAGGATGGCGATTCTTTGCGCGGCCCGCCGCGGCGAGCCGCAACACGCCGCCAGTGCGGCAACCAACACCACGGCGCCGGAGCGGATCAGAGGACTTTTTGCTCCGTAGCCAGGATCTGCTTGAACTCGGCGTTATCTTGCAGCTTGGCGAACTCCGGATCGGTGCGGAATTTCTTGCGGTCCTTGAATCCTTCTTCGAGGCATTTCCGCATGTACAGCAGCGCGTGCTCCACGTCGCCATCCTTGGCGTAGGTTTTGGCCATTAGGTAGTGCAGATTCGCCCGGTCCTCCACCGAACGCTCCTGAAGCGTCGTGCCCACCGCGTTGCGGCGCTCGAAGACCAGCGGATCCAGCTTCAGCGCTTCCTGAAACATCACCGCCGCCTTCTTGTAGTCCTTGCGGGCGAAATACGCGGTGCCGAGATTGCTAAGGAACGACGCGGTGTTCGGCATAATCCGGATGGCCTTCCGGTATTCGCCGATGGCGCGCCGGTAGGATTTGCGCGCGTAGTAGATGGTCCCCAGATTGTTGATCGCCTCGGCGTACTTCGGATCCAGCTTGATCGCGCGCTCGTACTGGCGCTTGGCCGCGTCCAGATCGAGCATCTGATGATAGGCGATTCCGATCTTGTTGGCGAGCACCGCTGAGTTCTTCGGGCCCTCCTGATACGTCTCGATCGCCTCGCGGTACATCTTTCGCGCCATGAAAATGTCGCCGCGCGTTTCCGGGGAAAGCTCCTTCACCGGATTGGCCGGGGCGGTCCGTTCCGGCGCGCGAAATCCGTTGGCGGTCTGCGCCGGCGGATTCTGAAACCCTAACGTCGTTACGAACAGCAACGAGAGACCGAAAAGCATGGGGGCCTCCTATATGGAATACACTTTATCATTGCCTATCGGCAGATTGAAGCCGGGGGGTTAGCCTATTCCATGCGGCTTGGCGGCCTTTTCCAGAGCGGCCACTCCGGGCAGTTCGATTCCGCCCAGGAACTCCAGCGACGCTCCGCCGCCCGTCGAGATGTGGGAGATTTTATCGGCCACGCCCGCGGTTCGGATCGCCTTTTCGGAATCCCCGCCGCCGACCACGCTGACCGCGCCGGATTCCGCCACCGCTTTCGCCAACGCGATGGTTCCTTTATCGAAGGGCGGCACTTCGAACACGCCCATAGGGCCGTTCCAGATGATCGTCTTGGCGCCGAGGATCACATTTTCATAAAGGCCGATCGTACTGGGCCCGATATCCAGACCCATGTAGCCGTCGGAGATCTGCTCCACCACTTCGGTCTCCACTCCCGGCTTCAGTTCGGCGGCCTGCACGTGATCCACCGGCAGCTCCAGCTTGGGACCTGCCTGCCGCATCAGCTCGCGCGCCAGATCCAGCATGTCTTCCTCGACCAGTGATTTTCCGGTCGATTCTCCGCGCGCCCGCAGGAAGGTATAGGCCATCGCACCGCCGATCAACAGACGGTCGACGAACTTCATCAGGTTCCGGATCACCGGAATCTTGTCGGAAACCTTCGCTCCGCCCAAAATGGCGATGCAGGGGTGCTGTGGATTTTGCGTCGCCTTGGTCAGATACTCCAGCTCTTTTTTCATCAACAGGCCCGCCGCCGCCTGTCTGACGTAGGCGATCATCCCGACCGTGGAAGCGTGAGCCCGGTGCGCGGATCCGAAGGCGTCGTTGACGTAGAGGTCGCACAGGGCGGCGAGCCGCCGCGCAAATTCCGGATCGTTTTTCTCTTCCTCCGGATGAAAGCGGAGATTTTCGAGCAAGAGAACCTCGCCGGGCTGGGGCAGCATCCTTTCGACCTCCGCCCCGACGCAATCCGGAGCCATGGCGACCGGTTTCCTCAACAGTTCGCTCAAGCGCGCGGCGACCGGCGCCAGGCTCATTTCCGGGTTTGGCTTGCCTTTGGGGCGGCCCAGATGACTCGCCAGGATCAGGGCCGCGCCGTGGTCGAGGGCGAAATTGATGCTTGGAAGCGAAGCTTTAATGCGTTCATCGCTGGTAATCACTTTGCCGCCGTTCGCCAGCGGCACATTAAAATCAACGCGCATGAACACGCGTTTTCCACGAAGATCTAAATCCTGAATGGAAAGGGCCATTTTCGTCCTTGTTCACGTTTCGTTGTTCTGGAGATTTTGTGGATCGCAAATCGGACGGGATCGAAGGACGCCGTCCGCTGGCGCTTTTCCGCTCGCCAGTACGTTTCGCACAATCCTACCTTACTACGGCGCTTTCCGGCGGCGGCGAGGCCGGAAGCAACTTCTACTGCGGCAGGATATTCACGATGCGGTCGGATCCCGCTGCGGCGTGCAGCATCAAATGCAAGTTGTTCCGGGCGGCGTCGTGCCACCACGCGCCGGGGCGCAACTGATCGCGCCTCGACACTCGTTTGTACTCGCCGGACTCCTCCGATACCGCGCGCGGCGCCGCGACGTGGTGCAGGATCCACTCGTAGGTGCGCTCCCGTTGGGTCTCGATTTCGACGCGCAGGAAATCGCCCGCCGGCGCCGCGTGGAACTGCGAATTTTCCTCCAGTTCCGGCTCCCAGAGAAAGAATTCCGCGCCAAGCGATGGGAAATAGTGCAGTTCCATTTTATTTTCCGCGGCGAACGGCACAATCCAGCCGTTTCGGACAAACGCCGGAATCCGCCCCGGCGGCGCGTTCACCTCGATCGTTTGCCGGCCTGGATACTCGATATTCGTCCGCAAATCGGTCCAGTTTCCGCGCGGCAGCTCGATCCTGCGCCGCGCGCTCGGCCCAAGCACGGGCGCGAGCAGCACCTCATCGCCGAGCATAAACACGCTGGTCTGCCGGTCCGAATCGGCATCGCGCGGAAACTGCATCGGCAGCGGGCGGATGAGCGGATAACCGCGGTCGTAGGCCTCGCGGAGATAGGTTACCAGGTATGGCGTCCAGGCCCGGCGCACGGCCGTGTCGATGCCTCCTTCGCCGGCGCTTCGAAAGACGATCGGCAGCAGTGTGCTGAGGTCGGCCGCGCGCCGCCGCACCGGCAGGGGCGCATCGTCGAACTTCGATAGATCCAGCGCCGGATACGTGACGCCGGAGAGGCTCCAATCGAGAATCGTTCGCACCAGGGCCGCCAGATCGCCCCAGGAGCGGACCGGGGCGGCGGGCAGCTTTTGCGCGGCCTTCGGCAGCCGGTCCGGCGAAAGAAGATCGAGCGACTCGGCCTTGACTTCGCTGTTCGGCAAAAGCGACGCGTATTGCTCGAGGATTTCCTTCGGCGTCGGGCCGTAATAAAAGATATAGTCCATCGAATCCGCGCCGCCCGCTTCAATGGCGCCACGGCGGAAGTCGAAGACGCAGCTTACAGGCCAGCGCACCAGCATTCCGTAACCGGCGCTGGTAAAGAAATAGCCGTGCTGCCGCTCGATGCGCTCGCCGCGGATATTCAACGACGGCCCGGCGCCCATCAATCCGTAAACGCGCTCGTTTTGCGCCAGCGCGATCCGCAACTCGACGCCGCCGCCGGATTGCGCCAGCGCCGCCTCGGTCACCGGAGTCTGGCCCGAATGAATGCGCAGCGCGAGATCGTTCCGGTCCAGATCGACGGTTAGGTATTTCGTCCGCATGGTGATGATCGGGCCGGCGTCTTCGAGCTCCGGCGCAATGTTTTCATGCGCCAGCGCCGCCAACCGGGGCACCGCGCCGGACCAGTTGCGGGAAAAATGAAAGGCCACCGGACTGAGCCATTCGAGCTCCGCCGCGCCGTCGTCGAGGCGCATGCTCAATTTGCCGGCGCTCCAATCGCGCGAGACAATGCCGGCCGAAGCAGCGGACGCCAACAGCAGCAAAACACACCAGCGCCGCATTTTAAATCAAGAGAAGCTTACGCTGAATTTCGCCGGTTACGCGCGCGCTCTTGTCATCCACGAACACGTCCACTTCCGAACGAATCCCGAAGTCCGGCAAATATATTCCGGGTTCGATCGAGAAACAGGTCCAGGGGATGATTTTTCGTTCATCGTGCGTTTCGTAGTTGTCGATGTTGGCTCCGGTGCCGTGAATATCCTCGCCGATGGAGTGTCCGGTTCGATGGAAGAAGTAATCGCCGAAGCCTTTGGCGCGGATATGCGCCCGCGCCGCGTCGTCCACTTCAAACCCGCGCAGCTCTTTTCCCGCAGCGACGGCGTCCTGAACGCGCAGGATTGCGCAGTCGCGCGCCTCGGTCACCGCGTGAAAAACATTTTGAATCCGCTCCGGCGGAACCTCGCCGCAGTATCCGGTCCAGGTGATGTCGTAATAGACACTGCCCGGCTGGTCGAGCTTTCCCCAAAGATCGATCAGCACCAGATCTCCGCGCTTGATCTCGCAGCAGTTTTCCCGCGTCGGATCATAGTGCGGATTGGACGCGTTTCCGTTCACCGCCACGTCTGGACCGTGGTCGATAAATAATCCTTCCTCTTTATATCTCGCCAGAATGAATTGCTTGATGTCCCCCTCCGTGATGGCCGAGCCGGCCCGCTGCGCGGCGCCGATTTTCTCGAACGCCTCGCGCCGGACGCGGTCGATGCGGCGTCCCGCTTCCAGGTGCGATTCCAGTTGCTCCGCCGTCCATCTCGCCTCGAACCGCTGCACCAGATTGGCGGAGCTGACGATCTCGACGCCGAGCGACCGCACCAGCTCGACCGTGCCGGCATCCACCATCGCCACGTAGGGAATGGCGCAGCCCGGCGAATACTGCATCGCGACTCGCTTTGCAGGGCCGAGAATCGCGCCCAGGCGGCGCACCATTTCCCCCCATTCGGCGTACTCGGTTTGCTTGCCCGGCAATGCATCCAGCGTGTGGGCTTCGATTTTGTGAACCAGCCGCCGCGGCTCGCCTTGCGCGGGGATGAAGTAATACCAGCGCCGCGAAACCATCGAGCCCGGCGTGAACCGGAGCACGCGGTAGGCGAGCGGATCGCGGCGGTGATGATCGAAAAACAGCCAGCCGTCCAGATTTTCTTCCCGAATTGCCGCTTGAATATGCTCAAGATTCATCGAAGTTCCCCCGATTCGAAAAACGGCTTCCATTTCTTCTCCGGCGGACGCGGAGTAAGCAAGCTCACGATCACCAGACTTGCCACGGAAGCAATCAGCGCCGGATAAACCGCGTCCACGTCGTTTTTCCAGCCGTGCTCCTGCGCGAGATTCCAGGCGACCGTTATGACGGTTCCGAGCAGAATCGACACCACCGCGCCGGCGGTCGTGGTGCGCTTCCAAAAGAAAACGGCAAGAACGGCGGGTGTAACCGCGGCTCCATACACCGTGTATGCATAGAGCGAGGCGTTCAGAATCGATTCAAATTGCGTCGCCTGAAGCAGCGCGAAAATTCCCAGCGCCACCACCAGCAGGCGCGATACGATCAGCGTCTGTCTTTCTGTGGCGTTCGGATGGATGAAGCGGCCGTAGACGTCGTGAATCAGATTCGTGGCCGGCGAAAACAGATAATTATTCGCGGTCGAAATGACCTTCGCGAAAATCCCGCCTAACAAGATGGCGCCGATCAGCGTCGGCAGGCCCTTCCGCGCGACCAGGGCGATAATTTCGCGGGGCTTATCGGTGGCAAACCTGGCGCTGCCGATGATCGCCAGCATCATCAACAGCGTTTCGAGCAGCACCGTGCCGGCGATCCACCCGAAAACGGCGTAGCGCGCGTCTTTTTCCGATCGTGCCGAAAAAAATTTCTGATACATGCCCTGATTGCCGACCAGCAGCAGCGTCGTCGGAAGCATGAAGCCGAGAGCCCGCCGCAGGCCGACGTCGCCCAATACGGTGAAGTGGCTTGCCGGCAGCGCGGCGCGAACCTGCGGCCATCCGCCCTGGCGCAATAACAGCGGCACGGAGACGACGGCGATCAGCGTCACCAGCGCGCCGATCACCAGGTCCAGATACGCAACCGAGGCCATCCCCGCAGCGGCGGTAAATAAAATGACGAACGCGGCAATAATGTACATCCCGGCGGCGCGGCCGAGCTGGGGAAAGATCAGATGCAGCACGTCGCCGCCGCCCTTGAACTGATAGCTGGTGATGACAGTGTAGGAAATGACGATGGCGATGGTCGCCATCACGCGCGCTGCCGTGTTATAGCGCGCTTCCAGCAGATCGGGAACCGTAAACTGCGCGAAGCGCCGGGCGCGCCCGGCGATGGCGGCGATGAGAATCAGACCCACCCATCCGCCCGCCGGCTGCCAGAGGGCGACGAATCCGTGCTCGTATCCGTTTTCCGCGCCGGCAAACAGGCTGCCCGCGCCGATCCAGGAGCTGAGCAAGGTGAACACCAGCACCGTCCAGGGCAGTTTTCGGCCGGCGACCAGAAAATCGTCGCGGCTCCGAACCGTGCTCATCCGCGCCAGGGTCACGCCGATGAGCACGGCGAGCACCAGGCCCAGCACCAGCGCGTAAATAAAATCGGGAGTCATCCGGAAATGCGGCGCCACTCCACGGTTGTTCTGAAATTCGCCAGCCCCGCTACATCGCGCGCGTCCACCACGGAAAAACACAGGATGTCATCGACCCAGTCCTGGCTGTATCCTTCGCGATACTGCGTGGCAACGGTCAGTGTATAGTCTTGCCGGGTCAGGAGGCAATCGAAGGTGAAGTCGATCTCAAAAAGCTCGCCGGCGGCGACGCGGCCGAGATCGATGCCTTCGATGCGCGTGTTGGTTCCGAACACGTCGATTCCCAGGCGATTTCGGATCAGCAGGCCGACAACGGGATCTTCCAGATCGCGCTCGGCCTGGGCGCGGATGCGAACCGTCACGGGCTCGCCCGGGCGCAGCGCCGCGGTTGGCGCGCCATTCGCGTCGATCAGTTCCGCGCTCAGAATGCGGCTCGCTCCGTCGCCGTGGCGAAATGTTCCGCTGGCCGTTTCCTGGCGCGGCGCCTGCTCGCGCTCAAGCACCATGCCGACATAGCGATTCACCACATCGCTAGGCGGTCCGCAGGCGGCGACGCGGCCACCGATCATCAGCGCCGCGCGGTCCGAGAGCCGCTTGACCAGGCCAAGGTCGTGGGAAACAAACAGAATTGTGACGTTTTGCTGCTTGAGTTCCTCGAATTTCTTGATGCACCGGTTGGCGAAAATCGCGTCGCCGACGGCCAGCGCTTCATCCACGATCAGGATCTCCGGCTCCACGTGAATCGCCGTGGAAAACGCCAGCCGCACATACATCCCGGTGGAGTATTCCTTCACCGGGCGATCGAGAAACGCGCCGATTTCCGCGAATTTTTCGATCGCCGGGAAGATGCGCTCCATTTCGCGGCGCTCCATCCCCAGAATTTCGCCGTTTAAAAAAACGTTTTCGCGGCCGGTGAACTCGGGATTGAAGCCGGCGCCCAACTCCAGCAGAGCGGCGATGCGCCCGTGCCGGATCACCCGCCCGCGCGTCGGCTCCAGGATCCCGCTGACGATTTGCAGCAGCGTGCTTTTGCCGCTTCCGTTCGGTCCGATGAGGCCGAAGACCTCGCCGCGCTCAACCCGCAGATTGACATCGCGCAGCGCCCAAAATTCCGCAGGCGGGGAATTTTTTGAAAACGGCAGAATTTCCAGCAGACGGTCCACAGGCCGCCGGTACAAACGATAAAGCTTGGAGACGTTCTGGACCTGAAGCAAGCCTTCAGTTTATCAAGGGCCCATCCGCAGGCTGCGCCGGAAGGGAGCCGGCAGCGGCGTCGCGTAGCCAACCAGGCAGTACTGATCGAGGGCGAAGAGCACCACGCTTTCAAATCCTTTGCCCAACGCGCTCCGCGCTTCCTTGAGCCATGGCGTAGTCGGATCGTTGACGCCGACCAGATGGGAGCTCTGCGCCGGAGGGAAACTCATGCTGGAGGGAAACGCGATCGAGGATTCCGCCAGATCCAAATTCCGCTGGAAGGTAAAGTCGAAATTCTCTGTCTTCAGAACCGCCAGAGCGGATGGCGTCCAGGCGGTCTGAGGGAAATTGATGGCCTGGTTGAAGGGCGTTTGATTTGTGTCCGCCGGATAGAGCACCTCGAACCGGCAGTCGGGCTGCGTAGTCCGCACCGATGCCGCGATTGCGCTGGTAAAGTTGCCGACCAGTGAGGCCAGGAACGCGGTCACCTCCGGATAGCTCGCCGGATCGGCCGTATTCGTCGTGATCACCGGCATCGAAAAGCCGTATTGCGCCAGGAACTGCGCTTGCGTCCAGGCGTCATAGAAAGGCATTCCTGAAAAGCTTGTTCCGGCTCCATCGTTCGGGAAATACCACCATTGGACTTCGCCGAATTGCAAGAACGGCTGCAATCCGGCCGAGGCTTGAAGGTTCGCCATCAGCCCATACGCCTGCTGCCAAAACGCCAGGCTGGCGGGCGAAAAATTGGTTTGCAGCGAAGGGGTCGGCAAGAGAATCGGATCGCCCGCCGGACCGCGCTGGGCGATTCCCGCCGCCGCGGACGGATCGCCGTTGCCCAGCTCCATGCTGAACGCCGCCGTCGCTTCAATTCCGTAACTTTGAAGCGCCGCGAAAAAACTGGCGTGCCAGTCCCGCGCCGCCCGGTTCACTACCGGCGATGCATTCAGATCGGTATACCAGTTCCCGTCAACTCCGCCGGCGAAGGACGCTCCGGATGTCGTGACACTGAAACCGCTGCTGGTGGTGGACGCCGAAATTCCGATCCCGTTTCCCGCGGCGCCCATGGCACGCGCTTGAATCGTCAAAACGTTTCCCGCGGCGCTGGCCCACACCGCCGTATAACCGCGGTTCAGCTCAAGGGCGAAAGCTGTGGCCATCATTTCCGCGGTCATGCCCATGTGGACCAGCTTGGTCAGCGTCAGTGTCGAACCCGGCTGCGCCAGATCCAGTGTGACCGTCGAACTGAACTGCGGCGTTCCGGAAAACGTCACCGTCGCCGTGGCATAAGCCGTCCCCTGGCGGACGATTTCGTAAAACCACAACGCTCCGCAATAGTGATTCTGACGGCCTGTGAAGCCGAGCGAAGCGATCATCCATGCCGTGCGCTCCGGCGCCAGCGCGAGCGAATGTTCCGTGTCCCAATCCGTGGCCAGGGTGATTGCAGACTGCGCCGGAAACACCGGCAGCTCGGTCGTGGGCACGGCCAGTTCGATGAAGTCGAAATAGAAATCGGCCGCCGCCGGTCCATTGTGCGTGAGCGTCACTTGATGCGGTCCGGCGCCATAGGTTCCCACCGGGTATCGGAACAGGACATCCTCCCCGGCGATCAGCAGATTTACCACGCCGGCTGCGGAGCCGTCCACTTGAATCGCCACCTGCGCGCCATTTCCCGTATAGCGCAGCCCCAGATATAACGTGTGACTCTGAACGGCGTCATAGGTGCAGGAAACCGAATTGCCCGGCGTCGAAGTATAGCTGATGGTTCCACCCGAATAGTTTCCCGTCGATCTCGTCCAGCCCTCGCCGGGAGAGTAGCTGACGGAGGGATCGTTATCTTCAATCCGCCGGCTCCCCGGACCCGCCACTGAGTAGCTCCGATTCGATCCGGTAACCGTCCAGTTGGAAACCACCACGGCAAACTCGCTCCGCTGGTAAGCGCCGGGTTGCAAAGCGGCGGCGTACGTCCAGCGCAGTTTGCGCACACTTTGGGTCGGAACCGGCACCGGACTCCCGCTCCAATCCGAAGAAGTGTAGCCCTGCAGCGAGCTGAAATCGAGCGTGATCCGCCACTGCGTCGGTGACGCTCCGTTGGCAAACGCCTTCCACGGGGCGTCCCAGGTCTCCGCTCCGGTCGAAAACGTATACATGCCGAAAAAGTTTCCGTTCGCGCCCGCCGTGCTCGACGCGATCGGCTGCCCCGAGGTGTAGTAAACGCGAATCGTGTTGCCGTTCGCCGACGCCTTCAGAAGCGCCGAGAACGAATTGATGCTCGCCGCCAGATTGCTGATGATCGTGGCCAGGGTGTCGCCGCCGAAAACCTGGTAAGTGTACTGCTCCTGGAAAAACGCGAGCCCCACGTAATCCCCCGCCGCGGTGCTGCCGGATAACGTGAAATCGGCGTAGGCGCACTGATAACTGCCCGCCACCGGAGCCGCATGGGACAGCAACGGCACCCAGTAAATCGTCTCCGTTCCCCCCTCCGGTGTCGCCCATACCCGCAGCGACGGCCAGTCCACCGTCGGAAACAATGTCGAATCTATCGGGATGCAGTTGCTGCGCGTCTCGTCGTAAGTCAGAACCAACTGGCTCAAATCGCCGTCGGGGAGATTTCGAAACGCCGGATGTTCGTGCGTGTTGTCGCGGTTCCATTCAATCACCGCCCAGTCGGCTTGCTGGCGCCAGCAGCCCGACAGGGTGAATCCGCTGCTCGACGTACTGCTCAGCGCCGCCGCCGCTGATCCGCCGCCGGACGGTTCGAAAAAATAGCATTGCAGATCCCGGTTCGGCGTCAATTTTTGAAGGATGTCCGCCATGGGCTGCTTACAAACGGATAATTACCGTCAGGTCGCGCCCTGGCGTGCCGGAAGCTGTCGGGACCGATAGGATGTCGAGCAAAACCTGGTTGCCTCCGCTCAGCGGCGGTAGCCCGAATCCATCCACGGAGTTCGAGATCGTGGCGCCATCCGGGATCGTCAGGGTGCAATATATCGTGCTGCCTTGACGGAGCTGGAGCTGCACAGGCCCCCCGCTCGGCGCCTCGCCGACCACCGCGAAGATGTCGCGTGCGGCAAGCGAGCTCTCGACGATGAGCGGCGGCGCTGCTGCGGTCTGGATCGCAAGATACCCCTCCACCTGGATCGACAGTTGCCCGCCGGCCAGCGTACGTAATCCTTGATCGGCCGTCCCGCCAAACGACACGCCCGTCGACGGGCTGTTCCCATGAACATTGGTCACATAGAATTCAGCCGCGCCAATCCGTACATCCGGTAAGAAAATCGATTCGCTATAGCTTCCGCTCGCGGGACTTCCAAAGAAATCTTCTACGAAAGGAACGATCGTGACGTCCCGTTGCAGCGGATATACCAGCGCGCCGGCCGAATGCGCCGTGGCCGTGCTGCCGTGTGATCCCCGGCTCACCTGAAATTGCGAGCCCCCGTTTTGAACCGCGATTACCTCAACGATCTCGCCCTCGATCTGAATCAAATCATCGATCCCCGACGGACCGGCGGCGTTCAGTGTGATCGTCGTGTCCGTCGCTGAGATCCCCGCCGCAAGGCTGAAACTGGTCGGACTGCTCAGCTCGTTCCAATAAAACAGGGTCAGCGTTCCCGCCGAAATGGTGTGCGTATTCGTCAGATCCGTAAAGCCGATTCCGGTCAGATCCACGGTTCCCTGTGCCCCCAAACTCAGCCCAAAGGCGGGAGCCGGCGGAACATCGGCGTCCACCCCGCCGCCCGCCGCGCCGCCGATCTGCCACCGCGTCACCGGATTCAGATCAGGAGCGCTCTCCTGATTTAGCGCGTTCGCCGATCGTCCCGTGATCTGCACCGTCACTCCGTGCTGATTCGGCACCTGAATCACCGCCGGACTCGTCGCGCTCAGCCCGCCGAAATTCCAGGTCGAATTGGCGACCACGAAATAGCTCGTCGCGTCGGGTTCAATCGTCCAGGCGGGAGAAACCGTAATCGTCGTCGCCGTGTTCGCGATCACGGCCCGCTCCTGTGCCGCGCCGGTTCCGCGCGTGATTCTTACCAGCGCCCCGGCGAATTCGTTCGCCAGCATCCCCAGACCGTTGTTGCCGATCGTTGTCGGCGAATAGATCTGCGCCGGCGCTTCCGGTTGAAGCTCCAGCCTCCAGTAAAAATTCGCATGATCGTAATTCCCATCCGGCGGTCCTTGCAGTTGCGGCGCCGCGCCGGTGTCGGTGTACGTAGCGCCGGCGGCGACATTCGAAGCAATCAGCAGCAACTCCTGCGGATTCCAGCCGCGATAAACATTGAATCCCGCCGTTGTCGAAGAAAAGCTGAGAGAGGAAAGCGTAACCGTGTTCGTATCGGACCCGGCTGGAATCGTCGCCGGCACCACAAAGGACAGCGCGCTCTCACCGCCGCTTCCGTCCAGCGCGCTGATGGCGTAATACAGCGTCTGTCCTCCCGCGAGCGTGCCTCCCGTCGGACTCACTGCCGCGTTCAAACTCAGCAGCGGGATCGAGACTCCCGTCGCCGCGGGTTTCGCCGGCGGATGAAACGCGGCGCTCAGCGAAATCGTAAAACTCCCATCGCTCGCCTCTGTCGATGTCTCGGTGATTCCGAACTGATCGATTCCATCGCTATCGATCACGCTTCCCACCAGCGGACGCGGCAGCCCGACCCCTCCGGCCGGCTGTCGCCCCACCCCCGTCGTGCTCGCGTTGCCCGTCGTGTACCACTCGTCATCATGCCACTGGGCCGTCACCTTCAGCGTTTGAAAGTTCTGTCCCGGCATCAAACGCACCACCCGGAACGGCTGCCGCTCCAATCCTTCTTTGACATAGGTGACCGTAATAATGTCCCCCGGCGCCAACCCGATCCCTTTCACCGTCGTCTCAAAATCGATGAATTGATAGCCGTTGATACTCTTATTGAGCTGAAGCGAGAGAACCCGAGTCGCCTGATCAAAATTCGGCAGGCCTAGCGCCAGGTAGGTCGCCGTCACTTGCCGGTTCGTCAGCAGCGCGTCGTCGGCGTCCACCACTGACAAGCTGTCCTGCTGGTATTGATTGAACTGATCTTGAAATTCGACGCTCAGCCGGTTCGCCGTCGCCGCCGTGCTCTGCGACCACAGCCGGATCGAAGGCTCTCCGCTCGCCTTCCGCGCCAGGCCCGAAAACGCCGCAGACCCATCGCTGAATTCGTACGCCGGCCACCCGCCGTTTAGCGGCTCCGTGCTGTTGCTTCCCCCGGGCAGCACGGGCTGTTGCAGCGCCAGGCTGTTTTCGACCCTCAGCGTCAGCAGGCCGCCGTTGTCATATGTCAGAATCAGCGACGAAGCGTTTCGAATCCCCAGCGCTACCTCCGCCGCGCTTCTGGGCTGCGTCAGCACCAGGTTGCACTGAAACCGCGGAGCCGTCACTGGGTTGCCGTTCAGATCCGTCATCTGGATCGGCTGCGCGCAATAGGCCGCCGCTGCGGCGAAACTCTCCAGATCGACTTCGCTCGTCAGCCACCCGCTCCGCCGCAGCACGTCCAGCAACACCCACGCCGGATTGTTCGTGAACGACGTTCCAAGCGAATTTCCCGACGCGTCGAACTGCTCCAGATGCAGACCATTCAACAGCACTCGAATTTGCGGCAGTGACGTTCCATCGCTGATTGAGTTCGGCACCACCACGCTCATCATCGCCATGCTCCCGTAGGGATCCCCCAGCGGATTGCCGGCCGCGTCCGTAAAATTCGGATCGAACGCGCCATTGCGCGTGCCGGTCGTGATGAGATTGAACCATCCCGTCGCCGTCATATTGACGCCGCTTTGTCCCTGCGGGACGTTGATCCCGTTCACCAGCACCGCGACCACGCTGTCGATCGGTCCCATCCCCAGCAGCACTTCCATGCGCGTCAGATTCCCGTCATTCCGCGCGAACACGATCGGCGGCTCATACCATGCCGTCCCGTATACCAGAGGAACGTAGTTGTTATAAATCGCCAGGTTGTCCTGCAACGCGGAAAGCTGCCGGCCGCTCTCCCCGAAGCTGCGAACCAGAATCTGCGGCGGAACAAATTCGATTCCCCCGAACCGGGACGTAACATTTCCATTCGCGTCGCTTGAAAACATCCCGCGCGCCATGCACGAGGCTCGCGAATAATCGCAGGACGTGTAGGGAACCCCGCCTTTCATATTTCCCACCCCGCCGCTCAAATCCGGAGAGTATCCGCACTTGTAAAGCGTGGAATAGGACCCTTTCTCGCCGCCATCCAATGCTTCCTGCCGTTGCGCCGCGTTCGCCGGAAACATCCACGGGCATAACCGCAGAATCTGCGTCTCCGGCAGGACGATGCGTTGCAGGCTCAGCCGGTTGTTGAAGGAAACCCGGAAGCTGGTCTCCGTGATTTCGTCCGGCGGATTCGCGACGCCTTGAAACATCACCCGGGACTCCGAAGCCGCCGCCCCTCCGGCCAGATCGTAAAACAGAAACGTAATCGTAACCTGCGCGCCCTTGAACCCCACCTCGCGCTCGATCTGCGAAAAGTGCGAATCCGCGTTGGCCAGCGTCACCCGGATCAGCGCGGTCCCGTCCAGCCCGTCATTGGACGACGCGCGCAAATCGTACAGATTGTGCTGGATCAATCGCGCGCTGTACGCGTTCCCGTTGACCGTCACCGCGTGCGTGGCCCATCGCTCCACCGCGCCCGAGCTCAGCGTGCAGTCGAATAAAAACAGCGGCGTCGGCGGAGCTTCCGTTTCTTTTAAAACGTCGATCGTGAGCGGCATCCGTCAACCCTCCGTATCCACGATCGGGATCACCGCATCGTAAACGTCGATCCCTCGCGCCGTCACCGTGAAGTCGTCGCTGCCAAACCGCGCCCGCGCGTAAACCCCGCCCCTGGAGCTGGTGGCCTTGTAATCCGACGGCGCCCGTTGCGCCTCCACCTGCACGCCGAACAGGTCCACCGTCGCCCCCGCATCGAGCTGCGCTCCGAAAGTCACCTGCGATGTGCTCTGCCCCAGGTTGCCCGCCAGTACAATCCGCGACCACGCTCCGCTCAGCGGGAAGGTTTTCGCCAGATTCGCCCCCGTGGTAGAAGCGGTCAGCGTCACATTCGATGTGCCCGCCGTCCGCGCCCAGGCGCTGAAGCAGTACTCGAAATTTCCCGGAACATTCAACACCTGCGCGACCGAAGCCGCCGCCGCTCCCGCATTCGTGATGCGCGTCGCGCGCGTCGTCCCCAGCGGATCCGCAACCCCGGCCGTCAACTGCATCAGAGGCCCGTTGGTCCACACGCCCGCGCCTAAATTCTCGCTCTGCGCCAGCAGATTCCCCGTGGGATCCAGAAACGTAAACGTCTGCCACATTCCCGAAGTCGCCTGATAAAGCGCTTCGATCGCGCTCCACTCCGCCGCCGTCATACCCGTCGCGTGCAGTTCCCATGCTTTCGCTGCACCATCCGGATCGCCAAAAACCCACACGCTTCCATCCGCCATGACATTCACCGCCGTCCGCTGAGCCGATGTCTTCTTCACCGGATACAACGCCGGCGCGCCCGTCACGAATTGTGGAAAAACAAGCATCAACTTCGGTTCTCCCGGATCACCAACTTCACCCTCCCGTCCTGCGGACCCGCAAACTCCACTTCCAGCCGGTCATCCGCGAAACTGCAGCTCGGATATACCGTCCCATCGAACGGATCGGTGAAAGAAAATGTCCCCGCGCGGCCGCCCTGTTCCTCAAAAAACGCCTCGATCGCCGCCAGCTCCGATTCATCGAGCCGTTCGTAATGGATCGTCCAACTCCGAAGTGGCGTACCATACCCTGCAAACCGCTGCTCGCTCCCATCGAGAAAACGAATCACCTGCGTCGGGAAATTTCGCCGCCGGTCCGTCGGATACTGCGCAACCACCCCGGTTTTTAATAGTGGAAACGACGCCATGCTACACCGCCCGGATGACGTCGTTCAAAGTCGTCGACGTCAGCATCGCCTGCCTCACCGCCTGCGCAATATCGTCGCTGTGATCCAAAAACGATTGGCTGTCCAGCGCCTGAACCTGAACCGTAATCTGCGCCGCCGCCGGCACCGGATTCGGCAGCCCTCCCGATCCTTCATTCACCGCAAACGCGCCGGTTTGGCTCGAACTAATCCCCAACGTCGCGCTCACCGGCGCCGGCGCGATATAGGGAACCAGCGGCGCACTCTCACTCGAACCCCCGCCGCCCCCGAACAGGCTCATCAGGCCGGAAATCAGCGGGCTCAACCCCAGTCCGAATCCCAATACGCTCTCGATCGTGCTTCCAACCGACTTCGCGCTCGGCCCGTTCTGCCCTTTTTCGCTCGTATTCTGCGCGATCGCCTGCGTGTTCTGCTGCATCGTCTCGATCTGCGTCTGGTTGATCGTCTCCAACTGCTGCAACTGCTGGGTGATCGTCGTCAACTGATCCGTCAGCACATTGCTTTGCGGGGAAGCCGCCCCGCCCAACACCGCCGTCACCGCGCTAACTGGATTTGTGCTCGTCATTCGCTCCCTTCCGCCACTCTGCTTCGAGCAGCAAAAACGCATCCGCCAGCCGCGCGTCCAACTCCTCCAGCCGCCGGTCGCCGGCGAACTTCCAGGCGAAAAATCGCTCCATCCACTCCAGACTCTGCGGCGTGATCAGCGATTTCGGACACTCTTCCGTCGACGCCCGCCCGCGCGCCCAAACCAGCCTCCGCGGGCCGCGCAGCTCCGCCGGCAGCCACCCGCAGCGCCTTCGAACTTCCAGACCCTGTCTCCGGCATTCGTCGCATCTCCACCCGGCCTGGCTCGAGCTTTGAAAGTGGAATGCGACCATCAGTTTTTTCTTTCTTCTTCCGTCAACCCGCACTCGGATTTGATGCGGGCCAGAATCTCCATCGCCAAATCTACCGGCCCGGCTTCGATCAACGCCCGCGGCGTCGCGGGGCTCCCGTCGATCTCCAGCCCCTCCACCCCGATCAGGCCCCATTCCAGATACGCCCGCTCGATCTCCGCCGCCATCACCGCGCCTTCCAGCTTCTCCCGCACGTCGTCGCCCGCTCCGAGATACTCCGCTTTCCGCCCGATCTCGCGAATCCGCCGCGCCAGCTCGATCCGCCGGCCGAACGATACCCGCGCAATCTCAAACCGCACCCCCGGCGCCACTTCCGATTCGCACCAGATCGAGCTCGCGTACGGATTAACCGAAGGCGACATAAAGTTCATCTCCTGACGTCCCCTGTGCCCTGCTGTTCTGAAATTTCCATTGCAGCCGCGTCTCGCTGTCATCGAACTGCGGAACCGACGGCACCATCGCTGGCATGTACGCCCCGAATAGCTGATTCGTCCGCTGCCCTAGCTGCAACATCACCCCAATCGGTGACCGCTGCCGCGCCGCCTGATACAGCGCCGCCGTCTGTGCGTCCGCCATCTCGAAAAGTTCGAAATTGAACGTGACCTTTCTGATGCCCGCCGAGATGCATTGCGCGTAATTGCTGCCGAACTCCTTCACCCGCAAATCCACATCGTTGTCGAGCGTCAACTCTCCCGCCGTCAGCGTGAAAAATTGATTCGGCGACGTGCCCATCCACACCTCGCCCAGGTGCCCCGGAACAATCGTGTAGTCGAATCCCCCCACCGCCGGCTCGGCCGGAAACGACGTCAACCCGCCCTGTCCGCTCGCGAAACTGGCGCTGTCCAGCAGATCCCGCGACGGTCCCGTAAACACGAACTCCTGATAATCTCCGTTGATCGTGATCTCCATCCGGTCCATGGCCGCGCCTTCCAAAATCCTCTGGACCGCGTCCGCCGGATCCCAGTAATCGAAAATGCTCACGCCGCTCAGCGATTCGCCCAACGGAAACGTGATCGTCGTCCCAAACGTCGATCCCGCCACCGGCGGATTCGTAAACGGCGCGTTCAGAAATATCGTCTGCGCGTCCTGAATCGCCGCGACAAATCTGATCTCTCCGGAAAACGTCACCCCTTGCCCGGCCGCCAGCCCGTGCGGCGCCGTAAATTGAATCTCCGTCTGATTCGCCACCGATGCGACCGTCCCGCCGTTATAAAAAATAGGCGTCCCGCCCATCGCACCCTGAAACAGCGGACCTTGCGGCGGCAGCGCCGTCTGGTCCGGCCACTCCGTCATCAACGTGCTCAGTTGAAATGTCGTGATCTCGCGAATCGTGTTCGGCAGACCCACAAACGTGCGGCTCCCCGTCTTGTCCTTCCGCCCGGTCGTCTCCGGAACCTGTTTCGCCGCCAGCTTCACCAGCGGAATCCGGTTCTGGCTGGTGATTGCCGGCACCACCCCGTAGTTCGCCTCCAGCGCCACATAAACCCGTTCATTATTCGAAGAAATATAACAAGACATCGATTCCAGTCCCTTGCTTTCCGCCCCTAGCTCGACAAATCCACTTCAAACGTCACCCGCGCCACCTGCATCAGATTCCTGCCGCCCCGCCCCACCGGCTCAAACGCTACCTCGTACCCGCCGGCGTAAAACATCCCTTGGCCCCAGCTCCCGCGGTTCGCATCGAGCACCTGCGTCACCGCGTCCACGTATAGCCGAGTCTGATCCTCCAGCCCTTCGATCCGGTCCTGCGAAACCCGCACCTCCGCCACCGTCTGTATCTTCCCGGAAAATGTTCGGAACTTCTCTGTCAACAAATTCCGCACCCGGTTCGAATACACATAAACCACCGGATATTTCACCGCCGCCGCCCGTTCCGCGATCGCCGCCGGTACGTTTTGGCCGATGATCCCCTCCGACGGAATCGGCGCAAGCGCAATCCCCGAATCCGCCGCCAGCCGGGATACCGCCGGCGCCATCCCCTTCTCGGAATCCAACAAAAATGCGGCGAATTGTTTCGCCGCGATGCTCGCCGTCTGCGCCATCCTATCCCCGCCTCAGTGTCGGACCGCCGGTCACATACACGTCCGGCGTCTGCCCGTCCCCCGGCGCTCGCCCCGCGGAAAGCCCCGTCGCCGGCATCACGAAACTCTGCCCGGCCGGTACCGGCGAGGCGTTTTGCAGCGCCAGACTCGTCGCACTCAACCCCGCGTAAACATTGAACCCCGTCGCCACCGCTGGCGGATTCACCCCCGCGGCCACCAGTGTCATCCCCGCGCCCGTCTCATACGCCGTCACCGGACTCGGCGCGCCTTCTTCCCCGTTGGCCGCAACCCACGTAATCGCGACGTAGTAGATCGCCGTCGCCGTCCCCGCCGCCGCTGTGGCGCTCAGCGCCGGCGCCGCCGCCTCCGGAATCGGCGTGTTCACCAGTCCAATCCCGAACATCGCCGTGTGCGACCGCGCGTTCGCCGATAATCTCCTGTACTCCTGCCACTTCGGCAGATATCGGTCGTTCAGTTGATTGTTAAACGCATCCCGGTAGACGATCTCCAGCGTGTGCAGGGCGTGCCACCGCTTCATTTGCGGCGTAACCACCACGTCCGAAACCCCGATCTGCCGCCGCACCGTCGACTGCGGATCGTAGCTGCGCGTGTGATCCAGCAAAATCTCCAGCACGTCCTCGGAAATTTCCTCCGTCGCCAGCGCGAGCTTCACTCCAAGATCGATCGCCTCCGCCGCCGCCACGTTCAGAATCGCCGATTCGTACACCGTCAAATCCGCCGGCGTATTCGGACTCCCATCCGTTAACAGCGCCATCTATCGCCCCTTCGTGCGCCATCCCGCGTCATGAGCCGCCTTCCACTTCCGCTCCGCCTCGGCGCGGAACTCCGCGGCCGCTTCTTCGCTCGCCAGCTCCGCCTTCTCCTCAAGGATCATCCGCGCCGCCACCGCTCGCGGAACTTCCGTCCGCACCCCCGCCCGCCCGCCATCCGGCGTCGCCAGGCTCGTGATCACCACCGATTCCTCGCGAATCTCCGCCTCAATTTGTCGAAGTTTTTGATAGTAAGCCCGCAAATCCATCCCGACTCTCTCCGCTTCCCCCGGCAATAAAATGGGGCAGGCCTCGCCGCAGCGGAGCTCCACCGCCTGCCGCGCCCGCCCCGCTCGGAATCTAGCTCAGCACCTGCACCGCGAAGTTGTTCCGCAGCGCGCCCACTCCGTACAGCACGTCCACCGTGAACTGCTGCGCCAGCGTGTTCGGCTGATAGCTCATCGTCACCCGCATGCCAAAATTCCCCAGTTCCGCGTACTCCGCGATCGCCCCCGTTCCCGGCAGCGGTTGCGGCAGCTTGCGCACCACCAGCCCGATCGCGTCCCGCGCAAACGCCAGATTGTGCGTCGTCACCGGTGAGCTCCCCGTCGTCGGCACAAACTGCGACCGGAAGATGTAAAAATCCTTCATCTTCCCCACCGACCCGTCGATCATCGCCCGCAGCCCCGCCTCGCCCACCGTGTTAAACTCGCTGAACCGCGGAATCTGCCGCAGCTCCGAGTACGTGCTCGGACTCACCACCAGATACTTCGCCGAACTCGACGGAACCTTCGCCGAAAACAACGCCGTCTCCGCCGCGTCCACCACCGCTTCCGTGATCGCCGTGCCCCCCGTGCCCACCGCCGGATTCGCCGTGAACGTCGGATACAGGCTCAGAATGTCGCTCTCGATGCTCTCGGCGATCGCCACCACCGCCGGCTGCATGTACAGCTTCAGCAGATCCGGAACCGCCAGCACTTTCGCCACGTCCGGAATCTGGAACGACGCCTCCACGTGGTTCGTCAGCACAATCTGCGCGTTCCCCGGAGGCGGATTCTGCAACTGCACCGCCGCCCCGTCCACAATGTTGTTCGCCACCAGCGTCGGCGGAATCGGTACATTCACCGTATCCCCGGCCCGCGCCAGCGTCGCCTCGTAGTCGCGATTCACCAGGTTCCCCATCACCAGGATCCCCATCAGCGCCGGCAGCGCATCCGCCGCCACCAGCTTCACGATCGCCGTCGCGACATTTGTCGAAGTAATTGCTCCCATATCTTCTCCTTTTTCTCCTCCTCCCTCATCCAGACCGCGTTACACGCCGCGCAGCGTCTGCGCCGCCACGCGCGCCACTTCCTGCCTCACCCTCTCCAGCTCCTCCGCGCTCATTCCCGGGCGGATCCTCGATAAATCCACACCACCCCCCTCCGGACCTCTCTGAGCCGCACTCGCCCCAGACCCTCCCGCCAGACGCGCCGGCAAAAGCTCCGGATTCTCGTCCACGAACTGCGCCAGATACTCCCGCAGCTCGCTTCCCCCTTGCCCCATCAATCGCCCGTCTTCCCCGCGGTAAATGTCATCCTTTACCGCCCGGTACGCCAGCTCGATCTTCGTTACCCCGAGCCTCTGTAATTCCGCACGGATCGCCGCGCTCCGCTCCGCCGCCTCCGCCGCCTCTCGAGCCCGCTGATTCTCCGCGATCAGCTCGTTCACCTTTCTTTCGAGCGTCTCCCGCTCCGCAAATCCCATCTCCTGCATCACCGCGCGAACCACCTCCCGCAGGTCCGCCGCGCCGCCCGCCGCCAGCGGGCCTCCGTTTTCTTCACCCATGCTCAATCTCCTCCACGATCCGATCCTTCACCTCCTGCCGCGCATCGCTGACAAACTTCATCGCCAGCTTCTTGAAAATCTCCTTCTTCAACGTCGGCGACTCCACACCCAGCGCCAACAGCTCCTGGGCCTGCGATAACTCCGTCGAAAAATCCGCAATGTCGAAGTTGTCCAGCCCCCCCACGCTGATCTCGATCCCGTCCTCCCGCGCCGCCTCGATCGCCTTCAGCACCCGCCGCATCTGCTCCTTCACCGCGTCCCCATACGCCCGCAGCACCTCCTGCGTCATCGAAAAATCAAGCTGCTTGCTGATCCCCGATTGCACCGCCGCCTTCTCCAGCGGCCCTCCCGCCTGCGGCAGATAGCAAACCCGGTAGATCTCCTCCTGCAAGCTCGTCAGATTGTCCGCCGCGATCTGATAAACCTTGCCCTCCGGCTCCGTCCAGCCAAACTTGTCCCCCGGCGCAAGCTGAATGTAGTAACTCTCGCCCACCATCTGGCTCCACTCCCGCTCCGAGTACACCACCGGCATCGCGAAAAGCCCCATCGTCAGCGCCCAGCCCAGCGCGTTCGATTTATTGAAATGCTCCAGTTGCAGCAGCCCCGCACGGTTCAGCAGCCACAAGCCCTCGGAAATCCGCAGCGGAAACAGCGGCACCCGCTCCAGCTTCGCCAGCCCGTGCGCCCCCGAATCGATCAGCCGGATCGCCGCCTCCCCGTCGCTCCTTTGATAGATCCGGAAACTTCGCTTGTCGTAGTACGCCCATCGCGTCTCCGTCCGCCAGTCCGCATCCTCCACCCGGTCTTTCTTCACCGCCCTGGTCCGGATCACCACCCACTCGAAGTTCCCGCGCTCGTCCAGGCTCCAATTGATTACGTCTTCGGCCGTGTAATCCACCAGATACGCCCGCGACGCCCCGCTCGCGTCCTCTTCCGCCCGGCTCCCCGCCCGCACCTGAGTCCGCGGAAAATCCACCAGTACAAAACTCACCCCCGAAATCAGCGCTTCAATGAACTGCCGCCGCCAAAAATCGGTCAGCGAGCTCCCCTTGCGGTCCACGTCGCTCATCAGCTCCGAATAAAACAGCTTCGCCGCCTCGTCCCGGCCCTCAAACACCACCGCCGGCTGCTCGCGGAACAAAGTCGCCGCGTACCAGTCCACAATCGAGCCGATGTAGTTCTCGTAGAACACCCGGTTCAGCCGCTCCGCGTAAACATCGGCCGGCTCCCTCTGCCTCCGCGCCAGATAGTTCTGCGCCCTAAGCCTTAATTGCTCCCCGCCCGCATACAAGTCCCGGTAGAGCCGCCAAACCGCTTTCCGCGCCGAATAATGTGGATGTTCCCGGTCAATATCAAACAAGAATGTCCTCCCCAGGCCGCTCTCCAGCGGCCCGCCGCCCGCTACAACAGCCTCTCCCCACGCTCCCCCACCCGGTCCGCCGGTCCCCTGCCTTCCTGCCAGATCAAGTAGCCCAGCGCGTCCGATAGATGCGTCCTCCGCGGATCCCGGTCCTTGTCGATCACCATGCTGTTCTCCTTGTACGTCACCTGCTCCAGATCCTTGATCAACTCCGTGCACCGGGCGTCCACCCGCAGCATCCGCCGCCCTTCCGCCGATTCCAGCTTCGCGTTCATCAACGCCACGCGCTCCCTCACCGGCGGATTCGATTTCGGTACCTTGAACTGCACCTGCCCGTATTCGCCCCTCCCGAAAAACTCCTTCAGGATCCTCAAATCCGTCGTCCCCGACGTTTGCAGCCGGGTTCCTGTCGCATCCGCGTAAACCACCACCCCACGCCCATGCGACGGAAACCGCCTGGCAAACTCCTGGCAAGCCTCTAGCGTCGTCGCACGCGGCAGCACGATCTCATCCAAGACCACCACTTCTTCCCCGCTCGCCTGCGCCACCACCGAGAACATCGGATTTACATTGAAATCCAAAGCCCACAACAACGGCAGCGCTTCGTTCAGCGAAGCCTCAATCACGTTCTCTTTCCGGCTGAAGGCGTGATATACCCGCCCGGCGTGCATGTCCAGATACTCGCCAAGCGCCTCCTGCTGATAAAATCTTGCGTCATAACTGCTCTTCAGCCGCTCGTAATAATCTGGAATTCGTTCTAATAAAAAGCGATTTTCAAACGGTTTCGCCTGAACCGTCTCGTAGCCCGCAACCGGATTCGCGATAAATCGCTCGTACACCCAGTCGTATCCCTTGGGCGTCCATACCGCGAACCCGCACAGCCGCTCCGCCTTCGGATCCCGCAGCCGGCCCTCCAGCCGCAGCCAGGCCTCTTCCTGCGTATACGTCAGCTCATCCAGCCCAAACCACGCCAGATTGCTTCCCCGCAGCCGCTCAAACTCCTCCACCGCCCGCAACAAAATCCGCGACCGCGTCTCGCGCAGCAGCAGATAGTTGTCCGCCCGGTTCAACTCATGCGGAATCTTGTTCTTTTCGAGAATCTCCATCAGCGCCGCCAGCGTCGCATCGCGCAGCATCGGATACGTCGGCGCGCCAATCAACCCCGTACGCCCCGCGTTCAAATACGCCAGCTTGATCGCCTCGTGGCACAGCGCCTGGCTCTTTCCCGACCCGATCGGCCCCGAAAATCCCTTAAATCG
>JAJPIT010000054.1 GCA_021324615.1 Terriglobia bacterium
CCATCCGCTGACCAATCAAGTTAAATTGGACTTTGACCAGGACAACTGATGCCCCACGAAAATATTGTGTTCGAGATTCAGAACGGCATCGCGCGGCTGACGCTGAACCGTCCCGATAAGCTGAACAGCTTCAATGTCGCGATGCACCTGGAGATCCGCCAGGCGCTGGAAGCCACGCGCGAAGATTCCAGCGCCCGCGTTCTGGTGATCACCGGCGCCGGCCGGGCGTTTTGCGCGGGCCAGGATCTGGGCGACCGCGCGGTCAGCCCGGGCGGCGAGGTGGATCTGGGGGAATCGATCGAAAAATATTACGCGCCTCTGGTGCGCAGCCTGCGCGCGCTGCCCATGCCGGTAATCGCCGCGGTGAACGGCGTCGCGGCCGGCGCGGGCGTTCAGGTGGCGCTGGCCTGCGACATCGTGATCGCGGCGAAATCGGCGAGCTTTATTGAGCCTTTCTGCAAGCTCGGCCTGATTCCCGATACCGGCGGCACCTATTTTCTGCCGCGCCTGGTGGGCGCCGCGCGCGCCATGGGCATCTCCATGCTCGGCGAAAAAATTCCGGCCGAGCAGGCGGCGCAGTGGGGATTGATCTGGCGCGCTGTCGACGACGCCGAGTTTCCGAAAACCGTCGAAGCGATCGCGGCGCAGCTTGCCTCCGGACCGACACGCGGGCTGGCGCGCATCAAGGAAGCGATTTATGCTTCGGCGAACAATCGCTTCGAGCAGCAGCTCGAGCTGGAGCGCGACCTCATGCGCGAGCTCGGCCGGAGCCGCGATTATCAGGAAGGCGTGGCGGCGTTTCTCGAAAAACGCGCGCCGAATTTCACCGGCGCATGAGAAAACGATGCCCACCTCCACTCAACGGCTCGCCGAACAAGCCGCGCAGAAAATGTTTTCCGAGGACCGCGCCTCGCAATCCCTCGGCATGCGCCTCCTCGACGTCCGCCCCGGCTATGCCAAACTCGCCATGACCGTCCGCCCGGAGATGACCAACGGCCACGCCACCTGCCACGGCGGATTCATCTTCGCCCTCGCCGACAGCGCCTTCGCGTTCGCCTGCAACAGCCATAATCTCCGCACCGTCGCCGCCGGATGCCTGATCGATTTTCTCGCGCCCGCCTACGAAGGCGACGAGCTGACGGCGGAGGCAACCGAGCAGGCCCGGGCCGGCCGCAGCGGCGTCTACGACGCCGTGGTCACCAATCAGAACGGCCAGCGCATTGCCCTGTTTCGCGGCCGCTCGCGCCAGGTGGGCGGCACAATCGTGGAAACACCTCATGAGCCGGCGTGATCCGCCCAATCCGGCCGATCTCGAACCGATCGAGCGCGCCGGCCGCGACGAGCTGGCCGCCTTGCAGCTCCAGCGGCTCCAGTGGTCGCTCCGCCACGCTTATCAGAACGTCGAATATTACCGCCAGGCCTTCGCTGCGGCGGGCGTGCATCCGGACGACTTCAAGACGCTCGAGGATTTGCGGAAATTTCCCTTCACCGCCAAGGACGACCTGCGAAAACATTATCCCTATGGAATGTTCGCGGTCCCGCGCGAGCGCGTCGCGCGAATCCATGCCTCCAGCGGCACCACCGGACAGCCGACCGTGGTCGGCTACACCCGGCGCGACCTCGATATCTGGGCCGGGCTGGTCGCGCGCTCGATTCGCGCCGCGGGCGGACGCGCCGGCGATATCGTGATGATCTCTTACGGCTACGGCCTGTTCACCGGCGGACTGGGTTGCCATTACGGCGCCGAACGGCTCGGCTGCACGGTGATTCCCATGTCCGGAGGACAAACCGAAAAGCAGGTGCGGCTCATTTGCGACCTGCGCCCGGCGGTCATCATGGTGACGCCGTCTTACTTCCTGACCATCAGCGATGAGTTCGACCGCCAGGGCATCGACACGACGTCAACCTCGCTGCAAACCGGCATCTTTGGCGCCGAGCCCTGGACGGAGTCGATGCGCGCCGAAATCGAAACGCGCTGGAACATGGACGCCGTCGATATCTACGGGCTCTCCGAAGTTATGGGACCGGGCGTCGCCAGCGAGTGTGTTGAAACCAAGGACGGCTCGGTGATCTGGGAGGATCATTTCTACCCCGAGATCATCGATCCGGCGACCGGCGCCGCGCTCGGCGACGGTGAGCCCGGCGAGCTGGTGCTCACCTCGCTGACCCGGGAAGCCATGCCGGTGATCCGCTACCGCACGCGCGACCTGACGCGGCTGCTTCCGCCCACCGCCCGTTCGATGCGCCGCATGGGCCGCATCACTGGCCGCTCCGACGATATGCTGATCGTCCGCGGCGTCAATGTATTCCCCACCCAGATCGAGGAGTTGGTGCTGGGCCAGGCGCGCCTGGCTCCCTTTTATCAGATCGTTCTCTCGCGCCAAGGGCGCCTGGATGCGATGGAGGTCCGCGCCGAACTCCGCCGCGGCTGCGATGCCCGCCATAAAGACGCGACCGCGAAGGAGCTGCGCGAACGGATCAAATCGCTGATCGGGATTTCGGCGGAGGTGCGCGTTTTCGATCCCGGCTCCCTCGAGCGGACGGCCGCCGGAAAAGCCCGGCGCGTCATCGACAATCGCCCGGGAGCCTGAGCGCCATCAGGGCCGCCGCTGCTCGATCACGCGGCGGCCTTCAATTCGAAAGTTTCCGGAAAGCACCAGCGCGATCGCCTCGGGATAAATCACATGCTCCTGTTCGAGAATCCGCGCCGCCAGCGAATCCGCATCGTCGGAGTCGAAAACCGGAACCACCGCCTGCCGGACGATGGGACCGGAATCCAGCCCCTCGTCAACGAAATGAACCGTGCAGCCGGAAAACTTCACGCCGTGCTCGATGGCCTGCTGCGGCGCGTCGAGACCGGGAAAAGCGGGCAGCAGCGAAGGATGAATGTTTAAGATCCGCATGGAAAATTCGCGGATAAAATGCCCGCTCAGAATGCGCATGTAGCCCGCCAGACAAACCAGATCCACCGCGTGGGCGCGCAATTCGTCGATCAGCAGGCGGTCGTAAACTTCGCGGTCGAGGCCGCGCGAGGGGATCACGCGCGCGTTCAACCCGCGTCCGGCCGCCGCGGCGATTCCCGGCGCTTCCGGCCGGTTGGAAATCGCGATGGCGATCTCCGCGTCGAGCTTTCCCGCGCCGATCGCGTCGGCGATGGCGCAAAAATTCGAGCCCCGTCCGGACAGCAAAATTCCCAGGCGCTTCATTGATAGGTCACGCCCGATCCGCGGATCACTTCGCCAATCGAGTGCCAGGGCTCGCGCAGTGAATCGAGAATCCTGGCCGCGCCGGCCAGCTTCCGCGGCGAAACGACCAGGATCATCCCGATGCCGAGATTGAACGTCCGCCGCCAGTCCTCCTCCGGAATGCCGCCAATGCGGCGCAGCAGCTCGAAGATCGGCGGCACCGGCCAGGAGTTCCGGCGAATGCGGACTCCCAGACCCTTCGGCAGGATGCGCGGCGTATTGCCGGTGATGCCGCCGCCGGTGATGTGCGCCGCGCCCTTCAGGAATCCGGCCTGGTGCAGCGCGCGCAATGGCTTTAAATAACTGCGATGCAGCTTCAGCAGCTCATCGCCGATACTGCCCCTCAGTTCTTCGAGTACGGTCGCCGGTGTATGCTTCGCCACGTCGAACAGAAGCTTGCGCGCGAGCGAATATCCATTGGTGTGCAGACCGGTGGACGGCAGCCCGATCAAAACGTCGCCCGCGCGAATCCGGGCGCCGGTCAGCATTTCCTTTCGCTCCACCGCGCCGACAATAAAGCCCGCCAGATCGTATTCGCCGGGCGCGTAAAATCCCGGCATCTCCGCCGTTTCGCCCCCGATCAACGCGCAGCCGTTGGCGCGGCAGCCGCGCGCGATGCCGGAGATCACCTGCTCGGCGACTTTCGCGTCCAGCTTTCCCACGGCGAAATAATCCAGAAAAAACAGCGGCGACGCTCCCTGCACCGCGATATCGTTCACGCAGTGATTCACCAGATCCTCGCCGACGGTCGAATGACGGCCGGTGAGGAAGGCCAGCTTCAGCTTCGTGCCGACGCCGTCGGCCGAGGACACCAGCACCGGATCGCGAAATCCCCGCAGCCGGAATCCCGCCCCGAAACTGCCGATATCGGTGAGCACCTCCGGACGCAGCGTCGCCCGCGCCATACGCCGGATCGCCTTGACCGCGCGGTCCGCTTCATCGATGTTTACGCCGGCGTCGCGATACGCTATCGTTTTTTTCTTCGCCATGCCCTATTTTTCCAGCAAAAAATTCCCGGCAAACAGCGCGTCAATGCCGGAGGAATAGAAGCTCCGCACCGCGTCGCGAGGCGTCGAAACCAGCGGATCGCCGAACAGATTGAAGCTGGTGTTGTAGAGCACCGGCAGGCCGGTGGCCTTGCCCGCTTCGTGCAGCAGCCGGTGATAGAGCGGATTGTCGTCTTCCGAGACGGCGTGCACGCGCACCATATCCTCGCCGAGAATCGCCGATTCGAACGTCTTGCGATGCGCCGGACGCACCCGGCCCACCGTCGCCAGATGGCGCGCGTTCGGCCCGGCCTCGAAGTACTCCGCCGCCAGTTCCGCGGGAACCGAAGCCGCGAATTTTCGAAACGGCTCCCGATGCTTGATGTAGACGTTCAGATTTTCGGTGGAATAAGGATCAAGCGGCGACGCCAGAATGCTGCGGTTGCCGAGCGCGCGCGGTCCGAACTCCATCCGCCCGTGCATCCAGGCGACGATCTTGTGCTCGCCCAGCATCCGCACCGCCCGGGCGAGCAACTCGTCGGTGGAACGCAGATACTGGAATCGCAGTTTGCAGTTTTCCAGCACCTGCTTGATCTCTTCGGCGCCATAGCTCGGCCCCAGCAGCAGAGACATCCGCCGCCCGTCATGCGGATTCCGGCCCAGCCCGTGCCAGGCGTGGTAGGCCGCGCCCAGCGCGGTTCCCGCGTTTCCCGCGGCGGGCTGCACGAAAACATTATTCCACCGGCCCGATTTTTCCAGCGCCTCCACCAGCAGCGCATTGAAAAACAGCCCGCCGGCCAGGCACAGATTTTCGCCTTCCCCCGCCAGATCGAGCACCGCCTGCTCCACTGCCTTCTGCAAGCCGCGCGCGATCGCCGGATGCTGGGCATCCCCCACGCGATCGAAAAATTTCCGGCTGAAGCCGCCGCGGCTGTCGAAATAGGACCCGTCCAGCCGGGGCGAATTCCTGAGAATTTCCGCGAACAGCGGCGCCAGCGATTCGTCGCCCGACGTCGAAAGCCACTGCACCTTGTGCTCATCCGCTCCGGCCCGGTAGCCGATCAGCTCCGTCACCGCGCGGTACAGCCGGCCCAGCGAATCCGGGTAGTACCACTCCTTTTCCAACTCGATCTGGCTGCCGCGGGCCCGCCATTTCGCCCCGCAGCGGAAGTCGCCTGAGTGATCCAGCGTCAACACCGCCGCCTCCGCAAACGGCGAAGCGTAAAACGCTGAGGCGGCGTGCGCCTGATGATGCTCCACCACCACGATCTCGCTGTTGGGAAAGCGGTCGCGCAACTCCAGGTGAAAGTGCGATTCGGCGTTGCGCGTGAACGGCCGCGCCACCGCCACGCAGTCCACCTCCTGGGGCCGCGCCCCGGCCAGCCGCAGGCACTCCTGAATCGAGGCCCGCGGCAGCGTTCCGGGCGCGTGCCCGCGGTTCAGCTTCGCCTCTTCCATCGCCGCGCGGATTTCGCCGTCTTTCAAAACGGCGCTCGCGGCATCCCGCAAAAGACCGCCCAAGCCGAGTATGATCATTGACGTTTTTCGATTTTCGCCCAGGTGTCTTTCAATCCCACCGTGCGGTTGAAGACGGGTTTGGACGGCGTCGTGTCCGGATCAGCCGCGAAGTATCCCAGGCGCTCGAATTGAAAGCGCTCGCCCGCCGCCACCCGCGCCAGGCCCGGCTCGATCCTGGCGTCCGGAATCACCTCCAGCGACTTGGGATTCAGATTGTCGGTGAAATCGCCGCCTTCCTCCACTTCGTTCGGATCTTCGCGCGTGAACAGCGTGTCGTAGAGCCGCACCTCCGCCTCCACCGCGTGCGCCGCCGAAACCCAATGGATGGTCGACTTCACTTTGCGCCCGTCGGGCGCGTTTCCGCCGCGCGTAGCCGGATCGTAGCGGCAGCGCACCTCGCACACCTCGCCGCGCTCGTTCTTCACCACGCCCGTGCAGGTGACCAGGTAGCCGTAGCGCAGCCGCACTTCGCGCCCCGGCGACAGGCGAAAATACTGCTTCGGCGGGTCCTCGCGGAAATCGTCCTGCTCGATGTACAGCACGCGCGAAAAGGGCACCCGGCGCGTTCCCGCGCTGGGGTCCTCGGGATTATTCACCGCCTCCATCCACTCGACCTGCCCTTCCGGATAGTTTTCAATGACCAGGCGCAGCGGCCTCAGCACCGCCATCGCCCGCGGCGACCGCCGGTTCAGATCGTCGCGCACGAAATATTCCAGCAGCGAAAGCTGGGTCGTGCCGTTGGTCTTGGATACGCCGGCGCGGGCGCAGAAATTCCGCAGCGCTTCCGCTGTGTAGCCGCGGCGGCGCATGCCGCAAATGGTCGGCATGCGCGGATCGTCCCAGCCGCGGACGTGCCCCTCGCGCACCAGTTGCAGCAGCTTCCGCTTGCTGAGCACCGTGTAGGTAAGGTTGAGCCGGTCGAACTCGATCTGCTGCGGATGATAGATCCCTAACTGCTCGATGTACCAGTCATACAACGGCCGGTGATCCTCGAACTCCAGCGTGCAGATCGAATGGGTGATGCGCTCGATCGAGTCCGACTGCCCGTGCGCGAAGTCGTAGGTCGGATAAATGCACCAGGCGTCCCCGGTGCGGTGATGCCGGGCGTGCAGGATGCGGTACATGATCGGATCCCGGAGGTTCAGGTTCGGCGAAGCCATGTCGATCTTCGCCCGCAGCGTGCGCGAGCCGTCGGGAAACTCCCCCGCCTTCATGCGCTCGAACAGATCCAGGTTTTCCTCCACGCTGCGGTTGCGGTAAGGGCTCTCCCGGCCCGGTTCGGTCAGCGTTCCGCGCTGCTCGCGCACCTGCTCCGCCGACAGATCGCACACATACGCCTTCCCCGCCTTGATCAACTGCACGGCCCATTCATACAACTGGCCGAAATAATCCGAGGCATAGTAAACCCCGGCCCACTCCCCGCCCAGCCAGCGGACGTCTTCCAGGATCGACTCGACGTATTCGGTCTCTTCCTTGGTCGGATTGGTGTCGTCAAAGCGCAGATTGCACTTGCCGCCGAACTCCTTGGCCAGGCCGAAGTTCAGATAAATGGACTTGGCATGGCCCACGTGCAGATACCCGTTCGGCTCCGGCGGAAAGCGCGTCTGCACGCGTCCCCCGTACCGGTTGGTCTTCAGATCCTCGATGATCCGGTCGCGGATGAAGTTTGAAGTGGCTGCCTCGTTCGCCGTACTCATAATTCCATTTCGGAGAAGACGGGGGCCATCCCGCGCGGGGATCCAGCTCCGCCGCCGGCGCGCCCGCTGCGGCTCATAGCATCGCGATGGCGCGGTCGATTCGATCCAGCACCGTCTCGCGCCCCAGCGCCGCCAGCGTCGCAAACAGCGGCGGAGCCACCTTGCGCCCGCACACCGCCACGCGAACCGGCTGGTACATCTGGCCGGTCTTGATCTTCAGCTTCTCCGCTCCCGCCTTCAGCGCCGCTTCCAGCGCGTCATGCTCGAACTCCGCCGTCTCCAGAATCTTGCGCGCCTCCTGCAACACCGTCTTGGCCAGCTCCGGCGTGCCTTTTTGGGGAACCAGATCCGCGGCCGGATACGGCGGGAGCTGGTCGGCAAAGAAGAAATCCGCGGCCTCCCGCACCTCGCGCAGCAGCTTGATCCGCTCCTGAAGCAGCGGCGCGATTTTCCGCAGCATGCACAGGTCCGGCTTGGGCGCAAACGGCGCCAGCGCCCGGGCCAGCTCCTCGGCCGGCATCCTGCGGATGGTCTCCGCGTTCAGCCACACCGCCTTGGGATCGAACGGATCTTCGGCCGTAAAATTCACCGTCGCGTTGCTGCGATTTACGCCCTCCAGCGAAAACGCCTCGATCAGCTCCGCCCGCGACATCACCTCCCGGTCGTCTTTAGGCGACCATCCCAGCAGCACCACGAAATTCACGAACGCGTGCGGCAAAAATCCCGCGTCGCGGTAAGTGGTCACGCTGACCACCGGCCCGTGCTTGCGCTTGGATAATTTCGATCCGTCGGGGGCAATCAGCAGCGGCAGGTGCGCAAACTTCGGCGGCTCCACCCCCAGCGCCCGGAAAATCAGCACGTGCTTGAAGGTATTGGTCAAATGATCCTGGCCGCGAATAATGTGGCTGATGCGCAGATCGGCGTCGTCGGCGCAACTGGCCATGTGATAGGTCGGCGCGCCGGTCGAACGCAGCAGCGCGAAATCTTCAATATCGGCCGTCGCCTTGAGCTGCTCGCCGTACACCAGATCGTGGAAGATCACCTTGTCTTCCCGCTCGCGCGGAACCCGGAAACGCAGCACGAACGGCTCGCCCGCCGCCGCCCGGCGGTCGCTTTCCGCGCGGGGAAGCTCCCGCATCTCCGGGGAAAACAAAAACGGCCCGCCGCCGCGCGATTTCTCTTCCCGCTCGCCCGCCGCCGGCGTGAAATCGCGGTAGGCCAGCCCCTGTTCGAAAATCTTCATCGCCATCCCGCGGTGCTTGTCCACCCGCTCGGACTGCCGGTAAAGCTCATCCCAGCCCAGATCGAGCCATTTCAGCCCATCGAAGATCGAATCGAGCGACTCCTGCGTGTTGCGCTCCAGATCCGTATCGTCAATGCGCAGAATCATCGTGCCGCCGTTGTGCCGCGCGTACAGCCAGTTAAAGATGAACGTCCGCGCGCTGCCAATGTGCAGGTATCCTGTCGGGGAGGGCGCGAAGCGGACTCGAAGCATGGGAAATTTCAGCATAGCAAGCGATGCCGCGTTCCTCGAAATGCCGCCCGGCAGCGCGCGCATCCCGCTTACAATGGTAGGGTGACCGGAACGGGTTCCTGCGCCGCTTGCGGGGTCCGGACGTCCAGTTTCGATACCTGATAAGGAGCTTACGACCATGGAAATTTCCAAGAAATCGCTGGTGCTGGCGGCGGCCATGACGGGACTGCTCAGCGGCACCATGGCGCGCCTCCACGCGCAGGACAATCCCCAGCAGCCCTCCAAGGCCAAGGCGAAAAAAGCGGTCGCCGAAAAACACGCCTGCGCCGGCCAGAACTCCTGCAAGGGCAAGGGCGGATGCAAGACCGGCGATAACGGATGCGCCGGCAAGAACTCTTGCAAAGGCAAGGGCGGCTGCGCCACCGACGGCTCTAATAAGAAGTAATTCGCGCCCCTTTCTCGCCGGGGCCGGCCGATCTCCGGCCTGGCGTCTCCCATGCCCGCCAACCGGTTCAACGGCTTCACCGATTACGGCGTCGGTATAGGCCTGCGCCTTCCGCACTACGATCACATCCTGAAACACAAGCCGGTGGTCGGCTGGTTTGAGATCATTTCGGAAAATTACATGATCGACGGCGGGCGCCCGCTGGCGATTCTCGATCAGATCCTCGAACATTACCGCGTCGTTCAGCACGGCGTCTCGGCCTATTTCGGCTCCGCGGAAAAACTCAACCGCGAGCACCTCAAGCGCCTCAAGGCGCTGGTGAAGCGAACCAAAACGCCGTGGCTCACCGATCATCTCTGCTGGGGCAGCGTCGATGGAACCTACAGCCACGATCTTCTGCCGATGCCCTATACCTTCGAAGCCGCCAGGCTCACCGCCCAAAAGATCCGCCAGGCGCAGGATTATCTGGAGATCCCCATCGCCGTCGAAAATGTTTCCAGTTACGCCGAATTTCACGTCTCGGAGATGACGGAATGGGAGTTTCTAAACGAAGTGGTGGAGCGCGCCGACTGCGGCATCCTGCTCGACGTCAACAATATTTATGTCTCCTCGCGCAATCACGATTTCGACCCGTACGCTTATCTGAACAGCATTCCCGCCGATCGCGTCGCGCAGATCCATATCGCCGGCCATTCCAAGTTTCAGAAATACATTCTCGACACGCACGACCATCCGGTGATCGACCCGGTTTGGAAACTGTACGAGCACGCCATCCGCCGCATCGGTCCCACGGCGACGCTGCTGGAATGGGACGACCGCATCCCGTCGTTTGAGGAAGTCCACGCCGAAGCGCGAAAGGCCGAAAGATATCTGCCGCCGCGCGGCGTTCCAGCCGCCTCCGGCGCCGCGGTTCACGCCATTCGATGAAGCTGGCCGAACTGCAAAGAATCTTCGCGCACGCCTTGATGGCCCCGCCCGCTCCGGGTGGCCGCGCCGCCGCGCGAGCCGCCGCCGCGCTCCTCAAGCCGAACGCGCGCCTCACCTCGCTCCAGCGCCTGGAAATCTACCGGCGCAGCTACTGGTGCCGCCTCATCGATTCGATGTACGAGGATTTCCCCGGACTGCGCGCCGTCACCGGACCGCGGGTCTTTGACCGGTTGATCCGCGCCTATCTCGCCGATTGCCCCTCGCGGTCCTTCACGCTGCGCGATCTCGGCTCGCGCCTGGAGCCCTGGCTGCGCGCGCATCCGCAATACGGCGGCCGCCGGCCGGCGCTCGCGCTCGATATGGTCCGCCTGGAGTGGGCCCACATCGAAGCCTGGGACGCCCGGGAGGAAAAAGCCCTGGGACCGGAAGATCTGATCGAGCCCGGCCCGGAGCTGAAACTCCGTTTGCAGCCCTTCGTGCGTTTGCTGGCTCTCGATTATCCCGTAGATAAGCTCCGCCTCGGCCTTCACGCCGGCGGGCACGAAACCGCCAGCAATCTCGTTTTGAACAAAATCCGGCGGCGGACCGGTGCGGCCGCGCCGGTGAAGCCACGCCGGATCCACCTCGCCGTGCATCGCTTCGATCTTTCGATCTATTACCGCCGTCTGAGCCTTGAGGAGTTCACCCTGCTCGCGGCCC
>JAJPIT010000075.1 GCA_021324615.1 Terriglobia bacterium
ATGATCCGCAGCGCCACGCGCGCCATGTCCGTGGTCTCATCCATCACCACCATGCCGCCCGAGCCGAGCATGCTGCCGGCCTTGGCCAGCGTGTCGTAATCCATCGGGATGTCGCACTCCTCGGCTTTCAGGATCGGGCAGGACGATCCGCCCGGCACCACCGCCTTCAGCTTTCTGCCGCCGGGAATGCCGCCGGCGACCTCATAGATGGCCTTCAGCATGGGATAGCCGAGCGGCAGTTCATACACCCCCGGCTTATTCACGTGCCCGGAGATGCATACCAGCCGCGTTCCGCCGTTCTTCGGCGTCCCCAGGTCCGCGAACGCCTTGCCGCCCTCGCGAATGATGAACGGAACGGCGCTGAAGGTTTCGACATTATTTAATAAGGTCGGGCAGGCCCACGCCCCGGCCACCGCCGGAAACGGCGGCTTCATCCGCGGGATGCCGCGCTTTCCTTCGATCGAATCGAGAAGCGCCGTCTCTTCGCCGCACTCGTAGGCGCCCGCGCCGGAGTGGGTGTGCAGATCGAAATTCCAGCCCGTTCCCGCGATGTTTTTTCCCAGATAGCCGCGCGAATACGCCTCCCCGATGGCCCGGTTCATGGACTCGATCAGATAGCGGTATTCGCCGCGGATATAAATGTAGCCGGCATGCGCGTCCACCGCCAGGCTGGCGATCAGGATTCCTTCGATCAACTGGTGCGGATCGTATTCCATCAGCAGCCGGTCCTTGCAGGTGCCCGGCTCGCTCTCATCCGCGTTGACGATGATGTACTTCGGCTTGGGCGAGCTGCGCGGCACGAAGCTCCACTTCAGCCCGGTGGGAAATCCCGCGCCGCCGCGCCCGCGCAGCGCCGACACCTTCACCTCTTCAATGATCTGCTCCGGCGTCATCTCGCGCGCTTTCAGGAACGCCTTGAAGCCGTCGGTTGCCAGATAGGTGTCCAGCGATGCGGAGTTTTCCAGGCCGAAGCGCCGCGACAGGATCCGCGTTTCGAGCGGGCTCGGTTCGTTATACAGCGCCGTCATTGCGCCTTCCTCAGGGAGTCGATCAACTGGTCCAGCTTCTCCGGCGTGACGAAGTGATGAAAGTCGTAGTTGATCTGCACCGCCGGCGCCCACGAGCAGGCGCCCATGCACTCCACCTCTTCGAGCGAAAACCGCCCGTCCGGGGTGACCTCTTTATGCCCGATGCCCAGCGTTTTCCGGGCGTGCTCGTAAAGCTGCTCGCCGCCCACCAGCATGCAACTGATGTTGGTGCACACCTGCACGTGGTACTTGCCCATCGGCCGGCGGTGCAGCATCGAATAGTAGCCGACCACTTCATCCACCTGGAGCGGATCCACGCCGCAGCGCCGGGCCACTTCCTCGATCAGCTCCGGCGTGATCGAGCCCACCTCATCCTGCGCGTAAATCAGCATGGGCACCACCGCCGAGCGCTGCCGGCCCTCGGGATAGGCCCGCAGCATCTGGGCGAAGCGTTCTTCCAAGGCCGGGGAAAAGGTCATCGGTCCGTATCTCCCAGCACGAAATCCATGCTGCCCAGCGAGGCGATCGAATCGGCGATGAGGGTGTCCTTGAGCATGGGCCCCAGGGCCTGCAAGTTTCCGAAGCTGGGCGTGCGCATGTGCACGCGGTAGGGCTTGGAGGTCCCGTCGCTGACGATGTAGTAGCCGATCTCGCCGCGCGGCGATTCGACGCACTGGTAGACTTCGCCGGCCGGCACGCGGAATCCCTCGGTGACGATCTTGAAGTGGTAGATGAGCGCTTCCATCTCCGTCTTCATCTTCTCCCGGTCGGGCAGAACCACGTGGGGCGCGTCGGCCCGCCAGGCGCCCTCCGGCATTCCCTCCAGGGCCTGCGTGATGATCCGGGCGCTCTCCCGCATCTCGGCCAGCCGCACCCGGTACCGCGCGTAAACGTCGTTTTCGCTGCGCGTGGGAATCTGGAAATCGAACTTTTCGTAGCTCGAATACGGCTCCGATTTGCGGATATCCCAGGGCAGTCCCGCCGCGCGGATCATGGGGCCGGTGACGCCCAGATCGAGCATATCCTCCAGCGGAAGATAACCCACGCCCTGGGTCCGGCGCAGCCAGATTGGATTGGCGTCGAGCAGGTTTTCATACTCGTCCACCTTGTCCGGAAACGCGCGGATAAACTTCCCCACCGCCTTGTCCCAGCCGCGCGGAGCATCCAGCGCCAGGCCGCCGATGCGGATGTAGCTGGTCATCATCCGCTGGCCGGAAAACATCTCGAAGATCCGCAGGATGTCCTCGCGCTCGCGGAAGCAGTAAAAGAACACGCTCATCGCGCCGATATCCAGCGCATGCGTTCCCAGCCAGACCAGGTGGCTGTTCAGGCGCGAAAACTCGGTCAGCATCACCCGCATCCACTGCGCCCGCGGCGGAATCTCGATCTGGAGCAGCTTCTCCACCGCCAGCGCGTAGACCAGATTGTTGGAGAGATTCGCCAGATAATCGACGCGGTCGGTCAGGGTGACCGCCTGCTGCCAGAACTTCTGCTCGAACTCCTTTTCGATGCCGGTATGCAGGAACCCGATATCGGGAATGGCTTTGCGGATCGTCTCGCCTTCCAGCTCCAGCATCACCCGCAGCACGCCGTGCGTGGAGGGATGCTGCGGGCCCATGTTCAGCGTCATCCGGCGCGGCGCCGCGGGATTTTCCGGCTCCGCCGCCGGAGCCGGTATCGTTGCGACGTGGTCCTCGTCCGAAATCTTTCTCATGATTCCTCCGGGTAGCTGTACTTGTAGCCGTGCACCGGATAATCCTTGCGCAGCGGGTGGCCCTCCCAGTCGACCGGCATTAAAATCCGCACCAGGTTGGGATGATTGCGGAACCGGATTCCAAACATATCGTAGACCTCGCGTTCATACCAGTCGGCCGCGCGCCACACTTCGTACACCGAATCGATCTCCGGATTTTCGCCGCCCAGCCGGCACTTCACCCGCAGCCTCTGGTTCCGTTCGATGCTGTGCAGGTGATAGACGACTTCAAACCGCGGCTCGGCCGGGTGCCAGTCGACGGCGGTCACCGCGCTCAGCCGCACAAACTTTTCCTCCTGCTTGAGGTAACGGCAAAAAGCCACGATCTCGGCCGGATGCGCCAGGATCGTCTTCTCTCCGAAGGCCTCGCGCGTTTCGATGATGGCGGGATGGTTCATTTGGCGTCCTTGTCGGTGGACCAGTCGAGCGCGCCCTTCTTCCACACGTAAAAGAAACCAATCAGGATCAGCGCCACGAACAGGAACATCTCGGCGAAGGCGAACAGCTTCAGATCGCGGTACACCACCGCCCACGGATACAGGAACACCGCCTCGATGTCGAACAGGATGAAAATCATCCCGACCAGATAGAACTTCACGCTGAACCGCTCGCGCGCGCTGCCCACCGGCGCCATGCCGGACTCATACGGCGTATCCTTGAGCGGGCTGCGGGCCCGTTTGCCGAGCAGCGCGGAGGCGCCGATCAATCCGGCCGCCAGCGCCGCCGCGATCAGCACCTGAACCAGGACAGGAAACCAGGACTCCGCGTAGGTTTGGGGCATCTTTCTAAGAAAGGGCTTAACATTTGAATATAATGACCGCCGAATCGAGGTGTCAATCTCCGGCCGTGGAACTACAGGAAACAAAGATGATCGAAATTATGGTAAATGGCGAGCCGCGCCGGGTCGCCGCCGGCCTGAACGTGGCGCAACTGCTGGCTGCGCTGGACATTGAAGCGTCACGCGTGGCGGTGGAGCTGAACCGCCGCATCGTGCGCAAGCCGGAGTGGGAGTCGGTGGTGGTGGAGCCGGGCGCGCGCCTGGAGGTGGTGTGGTTTGTGGGCGGAGGAAGCCGCTAGGTTGGCCTGCTCGAAAAAAAAACAAAAATGCGGTTGTTTGTTTCCGGCGGAATCCGCCGCCGCGGGCGCGGACCGGCGGCCTCTCCGCGCCGGCCGGAGGAAATCGCCGCGGACCTATTGACACCGCCTTCCAGTCGAGTACAATCGGAAGGCAGCCCTGAAATCTCCGAAACGGAAGCGCCCCGTTATGTTCAAATCGAAAAAGAGCCGTGCCGCGGTTTCCGCAGGGGTCCCCACCCAGGACCGGACGTATTCTTCAAGCGAGGTGGCCGCGGTCGCCGGCGTCAGCCTTCGCCAGCTCCAGTGGTGGGATGAACGCAAAGTCGTTTCGCCGCGCCACGAAGGCCACCGCCGCGTGTACTTCCCGGCCGAAGTCATCGAAATCACGGTGATCGCCGAGTTGCGGCGCAAGGGATTTTCCCTGCAAAAGATCCGGCGCGTGCTGCGCTTTTTGCAGCGGGAGATGGGCAAGCGCCTGTCCGAGCTGATGCAGGACTCCTCCCAGCTTCATCTGGTCACCGACGGCAAATCGATCTATCTGGAGGATCAGCACGAGCGCATCGTGGACATTCTCAAGAACGCGCGCCAGCCGATGTTCGTTGTCTGCGTGACGGATCAGGCCAAACGCCTGGGGGAAATCGGCCGTAAGCCGGCGCGGCCGGAAAGCGCCCTGCAAGCCCGCCGGGCGCGGGTCAGCTAGGCGCCGGAGCGGCCCGATCCTGGCGCTTGGGCCGCCGCGGACTGAGATACGCCGCGGTCTGATATACTTGGGGGCAGGTGGAGGTCACCGGATGCCGTCTCAGCGACGCCAGTATTTTGTGGTCCCTGTGTTCATCGCGCTCTGCTCGCTTGTGGGCGGGCTGTTCAGCGCCCGCGGCGTCAAGGCCGCCAGCTCGCTCGATGAAGCGACGGCGAACAGCTCCAAGGCGTTCACCTCGGTTTACGATCTGGTGGAGAAGAATTTCGCCGAGCCGGTGAAGCCGGACAAGGCGATCTACAACGGCGCGATTCCGGGCATGCTCCGCGAGCTCGATCCGCACTCCAATTTCTTCGATCCCAAGGCTTACCGCGCCCTGCGCGACGATCAGCAGGGCCACTATTATGGGGTCGGCATGACGGTGCAGGCGCACGCCAGCCATGTCGTGGTGGTCGCTCCTTTCACGGGATCGCCCGCCTACAAGGCCGGCCTCCGCCCGGGCGACGTGATCATCATGGTCAACGATAAGAGCACGGAAGGCCTGGGCGTCAGCGAAGTGGCCGATCTGCTCAAGGGTCCCAAGGGCACCACGGTTCAGGTGGTGGTGAGCCGGGAAGGGGTGGAGAAGCCGATCACGTTCAATATCGTCCGCGACGAGATCGCCCGCGCCAGCGTTCCCGATGCGTTCTGGCTGAAGCCGGGCGTCGCCTACCTGAAGATCGACCAGTTCAACGAAAATACCAGCAAGGAAATGACGGACAAGCTGGCGCAGCTTGGCGAGAAGGAGATCAAGGGCCTGGTTCTCGATCTGCGGGAAAATCCCGGCGGGTTGCTGAACGAGGGCATCGAGGTCGCCGGACACTTCCTCAAGAAGAATGAAACCGTGGTCAGCGTCCGCGGGCGCGCGCAGCCCAACAAGACCTATACGGCGCGCAGCGACAATGGCGGCAAGGATTATCCCATCGTGGTGATCGTGAACCGCTACACGGCTTCGGCGGCGGAGATCGTTTCCGGCGCGCTCCAGGATCACGACCGCGCCTGGATCTTCGGCGAGACGACGTTCGGCAAAGGGCTGGTCCAGCAGGTTTATCCGTTAAGCGATAACACCGGGCTGGCGCTGACCACCGCGCATTACTACACGCCCAGCGGCCGCCTGATCCAGCGCGACTACTCCAACATCTCGTTTCTCGATTACTACTACCACACCAATCTCGATCAGCGGAACACGCAGGACGTCAAGATGACCGACAGCGGCCGCACGGTGTACGGCGGCGGCGGCATCACGCCGGATGAAAAATACACGGTTCCCAAGCTGAACAAGTTCCAGATCCAGATGATCCGGAAGTACGCTTTCTATGACTTCTCGGCCCGATACTTCGCCGGCCGCAAGGACGCGACGCTGCCCAAGGGCTGGCAGCCGGACGAGAAGCTGGTCAACGACTTCCACGATTTTCTGATGAAGAACAACATTCCGTTCACCGACGCCGACTTCATCGCCAACCACGACTGGATCAAGCAGCAGCTCTATCATGAGCTGGCCATCACCGGCTTCGGCTTCGACGAATCGGAAAAAATCCGCATCGAGCAGGATCCGGAAGTGCTCAAAGCGATGGAGTCGCTGCCCAAGGCAAAGGCGCTGGTCGATAATGCCAAAAAGATGATGGTGCAGCGCTTCGCCTTGCAGGAGCAGGCCGCCGTACGCTGATCCGGCGGGTGCGGTGAAGGTTTGATTCCGCAGATCACGGTTCTGGACGCGGGCGGGCAGTATTGTCATCTCATCGCGCGGCGCATCCGCAACCTGGGGGTGCGGGCCGAAGTGGCGCCGTGTGAAACCCCCGCTTCCGCCCTGGCCGGGCGCAAGGGGATCATCATCTCCGGCGGGCCGGCCAGCGTTCATGATCCTCACAGCCCCTCCATCGACGCGGCGCTGCTTCATAGCGGAACGCCGGTGCTGGGGATCTGTTACGGCCATCAGTTGATGGCTCATCTTCTCGGCGGGCGCGTCGAAAGAGGCGGGCACGGCGAATACGGCTTGGCGCAGCTTGAAATTTCCGCGGCCGATTCCATTTTTTCCTCGCTCGAGCCGCGCCAGCAGGTGTGGATGAGCCATTTCGACGTGGTGACCGAACCGCCGGAGGGCTTTGACGTGCTCGGCCGGACCGAAACCTGCGCGATCGCGTCTATGGCGTCGCCGGCGCGGCGGCTTTACACCGTGCAGTTTCATCCGGAAGTGGCGCACACGCCCGGCGGAAATACAATTCTCGCCAATTTTGTTTTTGGGGTGTGCGGCTGCCGCCGCGATTGGGACCCGGCCGGCCAGATCCAGGCCATCGAGGAGCAGATCCGCGCGGCGGCCGGCTCGCGGAACATATTTTTCTTTGTCAGCGGCGGCGTCGATTCCACGGTCGCCTATACGCTGTGCCTGCGCGCGCTCGGCCCGGACCGCGTGCATGGGACTTACGTCGATACCGGCCTGATGCGGGAGGGCGAAACGGAGTTCGTGCGGCGCAACTTCGAGGCGCTGGGCGCGCGTTCCTTCACGGTGGAGGACGCCGCGGGCGAATTTCTCGCCGCCTTGGAACAGGCGATCGATCCGGAACAGAAGCGGCAGATCATCGGCCAGCTTTTTGTGCGCGTGCAGGAGCGCATCCTCGAATCGGAGCATTTTCTGGACGGCGCCTGGATCCTGGGGCAGGGGACCATCTATCCGGACACGATCGAGTCCGGCGGCTCGGCCAAGGCGGACCTGATCAAAACGCATCATAACCGGGTGGCCGGCATCCGGAAGCTGATCGAGCAGGGCCGCATCGTCGAGCCGCTGGCGTCTTTTTACAAAGACGAAGTGCGGGCCATCGGGCGCGAGCTGGGCATTCCTCCGGCGATGCTCGAACGCCATCCGTTTCCGGGGCCGGGGCTGGCGATTCGCTGCCTCTGCTCGAGCGAATCGGCCGGGCCGCGGCGGATCGAGGCCGGCTGGATTCTGCCGGTCCGCTCGGTCGGCGTGCAAGGCGACGCGCGCAGCTACCGGCCGGTGCTGGCGCTCGAGAAATTTCCGGATTCCGAAGAAGAAGCCGCGCGGCTGATCAACCGCACTGCGGGGGTGAACCGGGCGATCGCGGCGGTGCGCGTCTGCGAACCCCTCGGGCGACTGCGCAGCGCGCCGGCGCGCCTCACGCGCGAGCGCCTGGATCGTCTTCGCCGCGCCGACGCGGTGGTGCGCCGCGTTTCGCGCGAGTCGGGTTTCGACGCGGCCATCTGGCAGTTCCCGGTGGTGCTGATCCCTTTGGGAACGGCGGAAAGGCCGGATTCGATCGTGCTGCGGCCGGTCGACTCGGCCGACGGCATGACCGCGCGGGTGGTGCGCATGCCGGAGGCGGCGCTGGAACCGCTGGCGGGCGAGCTGGCGCGGATCCCGGGGGTGGCGGGTATTTTTTACGATCTGACCAACAAGCCTCCGGCCACCATCGAGTGGGAGTAGATTTCCTTGCGATCCCGCACGGGCGCGGCGGGCGGGGTGCGGTAAAGTGGACCTATGACGCCAGAACAAGCGCATTTTCTGCTGCACGAAATTTACCTTCCGCAGATCCGAAGCGAACAGGAGATCACGCGGCGGGTGATTGAAGCGGTTCCCGCGGAGCGGTCCGATTACAAGCCCGACGAAAAATCGATGAGCGCCTGGCAGCTCGCCTGCCATATCGCGACCAGCGAAATGTTCTTCATGAGCGGCGCCACCACCGCGCTGACGCGGCGCTTCCCGAGCACATCAAGACTCCGGCCGGGCTGGCGAGCTGGTACGCCGAAACGCACGCCAAAGCGGCCGAGAAACTGGCGGCGGTTCCGGCGGCGGATCTGGTCAAGAACGCCAGCTTCGCGATTTTCAATTTTCCGGCGATTCAATACCTGGCGATGATGCTTTCGCACTCGGCGCATCATCGCGGGCAGCTTTCGGCGTATCTGCGTCCGATGGGCGCCAAGGTGCCGCGCATCTACGGCGGAAGCGCCGACGATCCGGTCGATTTCTCCAAGGCTCAAAAGCAAGGTTAATTGCGGATGCGGGCCTCTCGGATAAAATAGTCCGAGAGGTTTTCATGCTCCTTCGACGAATCCTGCTGCCCCTTCTTCTTTCCGCGCCCGCGCTGCTGGCGCAAGGCCGCGGCGGAGGAGGCCAGCAAGCGGCCGGGCCCATTCCGAGCATCGAACAACGCACCGCCGGGATGCGGAAGATCGAGGGATATTTTCCGCTGTACTGGGACGAGCGCAGCGGGAGCCTGTATCTGGAGATCCCGCATCTGGACACGGAGTTTCTTTACGTGACCGGTCTTGCCGCGGGCCTGGGCTCGAACGACATCGGGCTCGATCGCGGGCAGGAAGGCGGGGGCAAGGTGGTGCGGTTCGAGCGCGTCGGGCCGCGCGTGTTTCTGGTGCAGCCGCAGGAGTCGTTCCGCTCCTCGAGCCGCAACGCGGCGGAGCGGCGGTCGGTGGAGGACTCCTTCGCCAAGTCGATCCTGTGGGGATTTCCGGTGGCGGCCGCCAGCGACAGCCGGGTTCTGGTGGACGCCTCCGATTTTTTCCTGCGCGACGGGCACGGGGCGGGCGCGGCGCTGCGTCCGGGAACGTATCGCGTCGATCGCAGCCGCAGCGCGTTCTACATGGAGCGCACCAAGGCGTTTCCGAAGAACACGGAGGTGGAAGTGACGCTGACCTTCGCCAATGAAGCCGCGGGCGGGCGCGGGGGCGGCGGGGGTGGTCCGGCGCAGGGGCCTCCGCCGATTGGCTCCGGCGACGCGGCGGCGGGCGGCCGGGGCGGCGGGCGCGGCGGCGGATTATTCTCGGGCACCATCGCCAGCGTGACGCCGACGGCGGAAGCGGTGACGCTGCGCGAGCACTATTCGCTGGTCCAGTTGCCGGACAGCAACTTCAAGCCTCGCGAGGACGATCCGCGGGCGGGCTACGGCGGCATTGTGTATGTGGATTACAGCGTGCCGATCGGCGAGCCGATGCAGAAGCACTACATCCGCCGCCACCGGCTGGAGAAGAAGGATCCGTCGGCGGAGATCAGCGAGCCGGTGCAGCCGATCCGCTATTGGGTGGATCCGGGCGCGCCGGACGACGTGAAAAAAGCGCTGGTGGAAGGAGCGAGCTGGTGGGATCAGGCCTTTGAAGCGGCCGGGTTCCGGCACGCGTTCCAGGTGGACGTTCTGCCGGCGGATGCCGATCCGATGGACATCCGCTACAACATGATCAACTGGGTGCATCGCTCGACGCGCGGCTGGTCGAGCGGGGCCACGGTGACGGATCCGCGCACGGGGGAAATCCTCAAGGCGACGGTGACGCTCGGCTCGCTGCGCGACCGGCAGGATTATCTGATCTTCGAGGGTCTGCTGAGCCCGTATCTGCGCGGGGATGAGCGTCCGGAGATTCTGTATCAAACCGCGCTGGCGCGCATTCGCCAGCTTTCCGCGCACGAGGTGGGCCACACGCTGGGGCTGGGGCACAACTATTACGACAGCAAGCAGGGCTGGATATCGGTGATGGACTATCCGCATCCGGACGAGGAGTTGAAGCCGGACGGCTCGATCGATCTCTCGCACGCCTATCCGCAGCACATCGGGGAGTGGGACAAGGTGGCGATCAATTACGGGTATCGGGTGCTTCCTCCGGGCGATGAAAAGGCCGCGCTGACGCGAATTCTTGACGAGGCGTGGTCAAAGGATCTGATCTATCTGACCAATCAGGATCTGGAGGCGCATCCCAAGGCCGATCAGTGGTCCAATGGCGTGGATCAGGCCGATGAGCTGAACCGCATCATGAAGGTGCGGCGCGCGGCGCTGAACCGGCTGGGCGAGCATACCATCCGCAACGGCGCCCCGATGGCGACAATCGAGGAGCCCCTGGTGCCGATTTTTATGTATCACCGCTATTCGGTGGAGTCGGCGGCGTCGATGGTGGCGGGGATCGATTATATTTACGCGATGCGCGGCGACGGCCGGGTTCCGACCAGGTGGGAGCCGGCGGCCGAGCAGCGCAAGGCGCTGGAGGCGCTGGCCAACACTTTAAAGCCGAGCGAACTGACGGATCCCAAGCAGGTGCTGGAGGCGATTCCTCCGCGGCCGCCGGGATACGGGCGGCACCGCGAGTTGTTCCCGCGGACTACGGGGGATGGCTTTGATCCGCTGAGCCCGGCGACGGTGGCCGCGGACGTGACGATCGGCTTCACGCTCGAGCTGGACCGGGCGGCGAGGATGGTGGCGCAGCATGCGGTGGATCCGTCGCTTCCGGGTCTGGAAGAAGTGATTGACCGGCTGACCAAGGCGACCTTCGATGCGCCGGCCGCGAATCCGTATGAAGCGGAAGTGCGGCGGGCGGAAGAGCGGGTGCTGGTGGACCGGGTGGAGTGGCTGGCGACGGGCTCGCGGAACGCGCAGGTCCGCGCGATCGCGACGCTGAAGTTATCGAAGCTGGCCAACCGGCTGAAGGCGGAGACGTCGGCGAACGAATCCGAGCAGGCCGCGCGCATGCTTCTGGCGGCGGACATCAAGAGATTTTTGGATCGTCCGGCGGAAACGGCTCATGTGATTCCGGCGCCGGACGCGCCTCCAGGAGCGCCGATCGGCGATGTGGGGGAGGACTGGCTGGCGCGGCCGGCGATGGGTGGTCCGAGGTGGTCGAACTGGAGCGCGGAGACGGACTTCTGGGTGGAAGTTCCGCCGCTGTAAGCGCAGTTTGTATTTTGTTCAGAGGAGCTCCTCAATCCGGGCCGTTGTCGGATCCCGGCGGAAACGGCTGCGATGACCGGCGGCAGCGCCGGGCCGGATCTTGTTCCGGCGGACAGACCATGACCCGCAGACGTCCCGGTGGTGCCTAGGATGAACCGGGGTTGTCGAATCGACCCTCTCATGGCGAGCGTGCGATTTCCTCGGCTTAAAAATAAAGCGGGTGGGCGGTCGTTGAGGACGGGTTGATGTGGTAAGTGGTTGGGGCGGGGGAGATTTATTGACCGCGCGAACGCCGGGATGATCTTACCGGACGACGACCATGGGGCCGGTGAGGTCGTTGTTCAGGTCCCAGGTGCGCTCGTATTTCAGGGTGGCGGCGTCATAGACTTCGATCTCGAAGCCGGCGGCGTAGATGTAGAGCTTTTTGCCGTCGCCGGACATGCCGAAGCTGAAGCGGGCCCGGCAGGGGAACTCGGCGGTTTGGGTGATGCGGTTGGAGCCGAGATCGAAGGCCCAAAATTCGCAGCGCTTGTTGCCGTGCTGGCCGGTGGAAACCACGGTGTAGGCGTTTTTGCGGTCCGGCGTCACTTCCAGGTTGCTCATGCCCTGGGTGGCCGGGCCGATCGGCGTGTAATCGACGCGGCGGGTGGTCAAGTCGAAGCGGGCGATGCCGAAGACGCGGTTGTGGACGATGGGGTCGGAGGAGTTGAACAGCGCGATATGGCGGCCGGGCTCGGCGATGGAATCGAGAGAGCCGCCGAAGCCGACGTTTTCCATTTCCTGGCCGGGCACTTCGGGCTTGGAAAGATCCAGGCGATCGACCACTTTAAAATCGCCGGTATCGAGGATCACGACGCGATCGCGGAACTGATAGAGATATTTTCCGTCGGGGGAGATCTCGAATCCGGCGCCGCGGCCGAAGCCGCGCAGGCCGGCCTCGTCCTCGCGCGGGACCTCGACGGTTTTTGAAGTTTTTCCGGCATCGACGTCGATCACGGTGTACTTGGGCCGCTGGATCTCGTAGCGGTCCATCTGCTTATCGATCTCGGTGGTGATGGTGTAGAGCAGTTTATTTTGCGGATCGAGCACGCCGCCTTCATCAAAGCGAAAACGCCTGGCGGGGGTGTCGAGCGTAAAGCGCTTGACGACTTTTCGCGAGGCGACGTCGATGAGTTCGATCCCGGTGTGATCGAGCGTATAGACGTAGATCAGCTTGCCGTCCTGCGACAGCCGCATATTGCGCGGCAGCCCGGTTTCGAGGGGGATGCGATCGACGATCTTGCCCTGAGCTTCATCGAAGACCAGGACCGAGTTCGGATAGGCGCCAAGAAAGAGGGTTGCGGCGTGGGCGGCGGCCGCGAGGAGGAAGAAGGAGATCGCTTTCATAAGGGGCGCGCGCAGGCGAACGGGCGGATTGAGGGTTTAGGGGAACACCAGGTCGAGATTGCGCCAGTCCTTGGTGGCCGCGGCGCATTTGGCGGCCCAGTCCGGATAATTGTTGAGGTGATCGGGGACCTGCGCCGGCCAGAAGCAGGTGACGTAGCAGTCGTAGATGTCGCGCTCGACCGGCTGGCACAAGCCGGAGGTGCCGCCGGCCGAATCCACTTCCCAGCCGGGGGAGAAGGAAAGCGAGCATCCCATGGGCACGTGGGGGCGCTGCTGGCCGCCGCCCTGGGGATTTTGCAGCGCGAACGCCTCGTCCCGCGAGGCGTCGATCTGATTTTCGATGCGCCGCGCCTTGCGATTCACCGCTCGCATGTGTTTCACGACAATGCCTTCCCTTCCGCGAAGCGATCCAGGAACTCCGGATTTTGCGCGCTCAAAGAGCAGTATATCTTAAGACAGGTCTCGGTCCAGTCACGGATCCAGCCGCAGTAGTGCAGGTTGGGATGGCCGGTATCGCCGTAGCGGACGAAAGCCTCATGATGGCAGCCGCCGGCGCACAACGGGCGGGCCCAGCAGGAGCGGCAATCGTACTTGGCGCTGATGTGGCCGCGCGATAAGAAATCGCGCTGTTTCGCCCGGTCGATGCCGCGCGAAATATGCCCGAGGGCGTGCGTATCGGAATCGACGAAGCGATGGCAGGGCGCGATATCGCCGGAGGGTCCGACGCCGACCAGCCCGAGGGCCGCGCCGCAGGGGTGGGATTTGTTGACGCCCTGGACGAGCTCGGCGATGGTGTCGCTGACGTTGGAAAATCCGTGCATCTGGCCGCGAAGGGCGTATTGGTGCCACTCCTCGGCGAGGGTGTGGAATTGATCGAGCACGCCGTCCATGCCGCGGTCGCCGATGGCGTAGAGGCGGTCCGGCGAGGTGGTGACCGGCGCGAAACCGACCTCATGAAAACCTAAATCCTGCTTGAGATGGCGGAAAATCCTGATCACATCGGTGACGCCGCGGGTGAGCGTGACGCGCGCGGTGATGGGGCGGGTGCGGTGGCGGGCGATCAGCTCGCGGACGCGCGGGGCGATGATGTCGTAGCTGCCGCGGCCGTTGGCGAAGACGCGCAGCTTATCGTGGAGCTCCGGCGGGCCATCCATGCTCACGGTGACGCCGATGCGGTTTTCCGACAAAAACCCGATGATGGCGGGGGTGAGCAGGGTGGCGTTGGTGGTGAGGCTGAAGTCGATGGTCCGGCCCTGGCGCGCGGCGCGGTCATTGGCGTAGGCGACCACCTGTTTGAGCAGCGGGAAGTTCATCAGCGTTTCGCCGCCGAAAAAGGTGATGTGGACGGCGCGGCGTCCGGCGGATTGTTCGAGCAGAAAATCGACGGAGGATTTGGCGGTTTCCAGATCCATGAACTTCGGCTTGCCTTGGGGCGTGGCGACCTTGTCCTCGCCGAATTCGTAGCAATACTGGCAGCTCAAGTTGCACTGATTGGTGAGATTCATCACCAGGGTTTGCAGGGGGAAGTCCTCGGGCGGCGCGGCCGGGTCATCGGCGGGCTCATCGCCGGTGACGATGGCGCGGGCGGCGCGCAGTTCTTCGATCAGGTCTTCGGCTTCGGCGATGCCGCGAGCCTCCAGCCGCCGGAGGAGCTCGGCGCGGGTGGCTCCGCCGCCGACCGAATCGAGCAGCGCGGCGGCGGCGTCATCCAGTTCGAAGATAGCGCCGGCGGGGACCAGGTACAAGAACCGGCGGCCGGCGGCATTGAGCGAATGAAATTCGCCGAGGCGATAGACGGGTTCGGCGGCGGTCATTGGCTGACCTCGGGCTGATCCCAGCGGATGTAGGTGGGCACGGTGACGACCAGGTAGGACCGGCCGGTGAGCGGTTTTCCTTCCTTATCCTTTTCGTTCCTGGCGGTGGCCACCACCCAGACGTCGCCGTAATTATTGCGGCTGAATTTTCGTTTGGGATTGGGGCCGTCGGAGGCGGGCGTAAACAAACCCGTCTGGCTGAGCTGGCCGACGAATTCCTTATCGTCATCGCCGTAGGTAGACAAAAACTCCTCGACCGACCAGGTGACATCGACGGGGCCGGTTTCGATATCGGCGGGGACGCCCTTTTCATAGCCGACGGCTTCGAACTGCTGATAGCCCTTGGGATGCACATCACTGCCGAGGCGGGCGATGGAGGTCTCGGGCAGAACCTTTATATAATCGACGCGATCGTAAACGGCGAGGGCGTTTTCAAGGACGCTGCGGCGGAAGACGACGTCGCGCTTTCCGGGAACGGCGTTGGGGGCGGCGTCCAGTTCCGCGACGATTTCGCCGGGATTATGCGAGACGATGCGGCGGACAGTGACGCCCGCGCCGAAATCGAGATCGGAGGCGGCGAGCTGGGCGGGCAGATTATCGGCGAAGATGCGGACGCGGGCCTGCGATCCGGCTTTGATCGAAGCGCGGTCCAGGCCGAGGAGGGTGGGCTCGGCGGAGGCGCGCTCCATCTTCACGTCGGCGCCGAACTCCTGATATTCGCCCCAGAACCAGCGTCCTTCGGCGTGGGACTGGTCCGGAGAGAACCACATGGTTTCGCGAACCTCATGGGCGGGATCGTCGGGCGCGGCGGGTTTGGCGTTGGCGACGCTGCTGCGCCCGCGCCAGGAGTATCCGGCGTAGACGAGGCCGCGGCCGGAGCGGGTGAGGGTGGATCCGTCCTTGGCCGAGGTGAGTTTCACGCGGGTGGCGAACTCGTCCTCGGCGGCGCCGGGCTCGATGACCATCTCGCCGAAGAATTCGCCGCGTCCGGGGATGCGGGCGGAGACCAGCCATCGTCCGGCGAGTTTGGGAGCGCGCATGCGCGCCCGCCAGGCCTCCCACTCGGGCGTATGCAGCGGAGCTTTTTCGGCGAGGAAATTCAGGGCTTCGTCGATGGGCTCCTGCTGCGGCTGCTGCGGCTGGGTCTGGGGGCCGGCGGGGCCGCGGCCGCCCCGGCCGCCGCGGTGGAAATGCGCATCGGCCTGCGGATACAAGGCGACGTGCAGATTCGCCAGCAGCTTCCAATCGTCCCTGGAGCGGCGCCAGCTCAAGGCGCGCCCGAAGGCGTGGCAGGTGGTGCAGGCGCCGCGCACGGTGTCATTGGGGATATTGGTCTCATCCTGAATGCGATGCTCGGCCATGTACATCACCGGCTTTGCTTCCTCGGGCGCGAGGCCGTGGTAGGTGGCGAGGTATTTGACGATAGATCGCGCCTCGTTGGGGGTGATGGAGAGCCCGTTCAGGCGCACCATGCGCTTGATGGCTTCTTCCCAGCCTTCGGGAGTGGTTCGCTCCCAGGAGATGCGCGACAGGTTTCCCTTGTCGTCCTTGTGGTGGCAGGTCCCGCATTTTGAGATGACCAGCGGATCGGTGACGGGGATGCCTTCTTCGGGCCTGGCGGCGGGAGATCCCGCGCCGCCTCTTTGCGCCAGCGAAGGCAGGAGGCAGAACAGGAAAGCGGCGAATCTTCGAAGACCCACTCCCTGATGATAATGGAGAATCGTGGCGGACGTGTTGGTTGAGGGCGGCGGGATGGCGGCGGCCGCGGCGGCGCGTCTGGCGAGCCGGGCCGGATGGGCGGTGGCGTGGCGCGGCGCCGGGCGCCGGCGGGTTCCAGCGATCCTGTTGAGCGACGCGGCGCGGCGCTTTCTTGCGGGCGTTTTTGAGGAAGATTTGTTTCGCGGCGCTCATCGGGTGCGCAAGCGGGTGGTGGCGTGGGGCGGCGGCCCGGCGGTGACGCTGGAACATTCGGCGGTGGTGGTCTCCGAGCAGCAGCTTCTCGACCGGCTGCGCCCGCAGAGCGGCGATGTCAGGGACGGGGCGGCTTGGGTGATTCGAACCGTCCCCGGCGGCGGCGACGAGCACAGATTCGGCAGCCGCATCGCCAATGTTTGGCGGGTGGAGGTGGAAGACGATTCGGCGTGCGCGATCGAATCGCTGGAGGCGGGCTGGCTGTTTCTGGTTCCCGAGGGCGGCGGATCGGGATGGCTGCTGGCGGTGGGGGACGCGGGTCTGGAGCAAAGCGGTGTGATCCGGCGGATGATCCGCGGCCGGGGCGCGGCGGCGGGCGAGTTTCCGGCGTATCCGAAGATCGCGATGCCGCTGGGCGGCGCGGGCTGGCTGGGCTGCGGATCGGCGGCGATGGCATTCGATCCGATCTGCGGAGACGGCGCGGCCAACGCGGTGCGCCAGGCGATCTTGGCGGCGGCGGTGGCTTCAGCGGCGCTCAAAGGCGAGGACGCCGCGGCGCTGATCGACCATTACCAGAAGCGGTTGAAGCTCGGATTCAAACGGCACCTGCTGCTGTGCCGCGAATATTACCGGTCGGGCGGCGAGGGCGCGTGGTGGCGCCAGGAAGTGGCCGCGCTCGAGCGGGGGATTGCGTGGTGCGGCGGCGAGGCGAGCTTCGCTTACCGGCTGGAGGGATATGAGCTGCGGCGGATCTAAGGAGGGCCGCGTTTCGGGTACGATAAAACTCCAGGATGATCACCAGCCAGGTGTGCGATGCGGTTCGCGGCGGCGCGGCGGCGCGGGTCCGCGCTCAACTGGATGTGTTCATCAGCGGGCACGGCTGGCGCGAGGTGGGCGACGGCGTCACCAACGATGAAGGATCGATTCTGAATTTCGGCGAGCCGGCGGCGGCGGGCATTTACCGGCTGATGTTCGACGTGGCGTCCTATTGGCCGGATGCTTTTTTTCCTTCGATAGCGGTCACCTTTGAGGTTCGCGATCCGGCCAGAGGCTGTCATCTGCGGCTGCTGCTGAGCAGGTTTGGCTATACGGTGTATCGGGTCTGAGGAGGTTCGAACAGCCGGCCGCGCAGCGCCATGGTGACGATTCCGCCCGGTTTGCGTCCAAGATATGATAAGAACGATCGTCTGGAGGACGAAATGAAGACAACCATTGTGCTGGCCGTGGCCGGCGCGCTGACGCTTTCCGCGCAAAATCCGCTCAGCGGCGACGCGAAATTTTTCTATGGCATGGTGAAGGCCGAAGTGCTCCGCTCGGCCGAGAAGATGCCGGAGGAGAACTATTCGTTCAAGCCGACGCCGGAGGTGCGCAGTTTCGGCCAGTTGGTGGGGCACGTCGCCGATGCGCAATACGAATTCTGCGGTCCGGCGAAAGGGGAAAAGAAAGAATCGAGCGTCGAAAAGACCGCGAAGACGAAAGCCGATCTGGTCGCCGCGCTGAAAGAGGCGTTCCGCTATTGCGATGGAGCTTACAACTCCATGACCGACGCCAATGCGGCCGATAAAGTCAAGTTTTTCGGCCGGGACATGACCAAAATGGGCGTGCTGACGTTCAACACCGTTCATACCGAGGAGCATTACGGCAACATGGTGACCTATCTGCGGATGAAGGGCCTGGTGCCGCCGTCGAGCGAAAATAGCCGTTAATTTCCATCTCAGGAGATACTGCTTTGAAGAAAATATCCATGCTGATATTCGCCGCCCTGTCGATGCAGGCTTACGGGCAGATGACGGAGGCGGCCATGCTCAAGAATGCATATAACGGGATCAAGAACAACATCACCAAGATGGCGGAAGCGATGCCGGAGGATCAGTACAGCTTTAAGGCGACGCCCGACATCCGCACCTTCGGCCAGTTGATGGGCCACATCGCCGACGCGCAAGGCCGCACCTGCGCGGCGGTGGCCGGCAGCGCGATGCCGCCCAGCGCGTCGGCGAAGACCAGCAAGGCCGATCTGGTGGCGGCGCTCAAGAATTCCTTCGATATTTGCGACGGCGTTTTTAATTCCCTGAGCGATGAGGATTCAGGCAAGATGATCACGGCCGGGCGCGGCGGTCCGCGATCGAAGATGGGGACGCTGTGGGGATTGGTGGCGCACAGCAATGAAGAGTACGGGTACTCGGCGGTTTATCTTCGGCTGAAAGGCATCACGCCGCCGTCGAGCGCGGGGCGGTAGGGGATTCGGCGGCGGCCCGGGGCGAGGCGGAATCGCGGGGGAATGGCGCGGCCGGACGAGCAGGTATGATAGGAACGTGATGATCAAACGGACCGCGCTGCTGTTCGCCTTCGCCGTGGCCGGCTTCGCGCAGATCGACTGGAAAACTTCGGCCACGGTGCCCGGCGTGGATCTGAGCGGGCTCAATGGGGCGCAGAAGCGGGTTGCGCTCGAAGCGCTGCGTTCGGAGACGTGCAACTGCGGATGCAATTACAAGGTTGCCGAATGCCGGACGGTGGATCCGCAGTGCGCCTTCAGCCGCCGCTTTG
>JAJPIT010000004.1 GCA_021324615.1 Terriglobia bacterium
GATCCTTGGTGCAGGGGTTGCACGGGGGCGGCGGAAGATCGCGCTCGGCCACCAGATCCTTGGTGCAGGGGTTGCACGGGGGCGGCGGAAGATCGCGCTCGGCCACCGACCTGTTGGTGCAGGGGTTGCATGGGGGCGGCGGAAGATCCCGCTGCGCCACCGAGTTGTTGGTGCAGAGGTTGCAATCCGGCGTTAGAAAGATCGTGTGTTTCGGCGCGGGAGCCGTGATCGTGACGGCCGCCGCAAGGACCATCATAGAAATCGCATTCATCTGAACTTTTCCCTTTCTGCCGGAACTCCGGCGGTTTGCAGTATAACGCCGAAAGTTATATGCCGCTAGGTTTTGGAAGTACCAGAGAGGTTCTAGTCCCCGCTCCAGGCGCATTAAGGAGGGCCAAACGGGGCGTTTGCGGACGAAAATTAGGGAAATTCCCTAGGTAAACCGCTGGCTCTGGTAAACGTTGTAGGATAGAAAAAGCGTCTCGCCGTGCCAACCGAAATTTCCCATTTGCAAACCCTTGAAGCTGAAAGCATTCACATTATCCGCGAAACCGCCGCGGAATTTTCCCGGCCGGCGATGCTTTATTCGATCGGCAAGGATTCCTCCGTGCTGCTCCATCTGGCGCGAAAGGCTTTTTCGCCGGCGCGTATCCCGTTTCCGCTCATTCACATCGACACCACCTACAAATTTCGCGAGATGATCGAGTTCCGCGACCGCCTAGCCTGCGAGCTGGGCTTGAAGCTGATCGTCCACACCAATCGTGCGGCGATCGCGGAGGGGGCGAATCCGTTCCGGCTGGGCACCGCGAAATGCTGCGCGCAGCTAAAGACCAAAGCGCTGCTGGACGCGTTGCGCGATCATCGGGTGGACGCGGCCATCGGCGGCGCGCGGCGCGAGGAGGAACGCTCCCGCGCCAAGGAGCGCATCTATTCCTTCCGCGACGCGTACGGCCAATGGGATCCGCGCAATCAGCGGCCGGAGCTGTGGAACCTGTTCAACGGCCGCATCGAGCAGGGCGAAACCATGCGCGTTTTTCCGCTCTCCAACTGGACCGAGCTGGACATCTGGCGCTACATCGAACAGGAGCGGATCGAGGTGGTGCCGCTGTATTTCGCCAAGGAGCGCGAGGTGCTGGTGCGCGGGGAGCTGCTCATTCCGGTGGAGCACAATCCTCCGGCGGGGCCGGGAGAAACCGTAGAGCGGGTGGTCTGCCGGATGCGCACTCTCGGCTGCACCTATTGCACCGGTGCGATCCGATCGGAGGCCGACACGGTGGCGAAAATCATCGAGGAGCTGGAGCGGGCCGAGCGGTCCGAGCGGGAGAACCGCCTGATCGACCACGACCGGGACGGATCGATGGAGATCAAAAAGCGCGAGGGATATTTTTGAATGAAGGGGATTCTTCTCCAGGCCGGGCGTATCGAACATGGCTGAGCGCGAGCTGCTGCGGTTTCTCACCGCCGGCAGCGTGGACGACGGCAAATCCACGCTGATCGGGCGGCTGCTGCACGACTCCAATGCGTTGTATCAAGACCAGCTCGCCAGCGTGCGGCGGGCGTCGCCGGACTCCTCCATCGACTTTTCTCTGTTTACCGACGGGCTGCGCGCCGAGCGCGAGCAAGGCATCACCATCGACGTGGCCTACCGCTATTTTTCGACGCCGAAGCGGAAATTCATTCTGGCCGACACGCCGGGCCACGAGCAGTACACGCGCAACATGGCCACCGGAGCGTCCAACGCCGATCTGGCCGTGCTGCTGACCGACGCGCGCAAGGGGCTGCTTCCGCAGACGCATCGCCACGCCGCGATCGCCTGGCTGTTGGGAATCCGCCAGTTCGCGGTGGCGATCAACAAGATGGACCTGGTGGGGTTCGAGGAGGCGGTATTCCGGAAGATCGCCGGGGACTTCCGCCGTTTTGCGGAAAAGCTGGGTCCGATTGATCTGGTTTTCATTCCCACCTGCTCGCTGGACGGAGACAACATCGCGCGGCGCAGCAGCCGGACGCCGTGGTATGACGGCGCGACGCTGCTGGAGCATCTGGAATCGGTTCCGGCCGGCCCGCGGCGGAGCGGGCGGATGCGATTTGCGGTGCAAACGGTGCTGCGGGCCGACGGGGAACCTCGCCGCTACGCCGGGCAGATTGCCTCGGGGGCGCTGCGCGCCGGCGATCCGCTGATCGCGCTGCCTTCCCTGCGCGGCTCGCGGGTGGCCTCGATTCGCATCGGGGACCGGGAGCTGGATTCGGCCGCGCCGCCGCTTTCCATCACCGTTTCGCTTGAGGACGATCTGGACCTGGGGCGCGGCGACATGCTGGCGGATCCGGCCTGCCCGCCGCGCGCCGGCAGGCGCATCCGCGCCACCCTGCTGTGGATGAGCGACCGTCCGCTGGAGCCGGGCAGGCCGTATCTGATCAAGCACACCACGCGCCAGGTTTGCGCCAGCGTGACGCGCGTTTATGGCGCGCTGGATCCGGCGACGCTCGAGCAGCGTCCGGCGGCGACGCTGGCGCTCAACGAGGTCGGCGAGTGTGAAATCGAGTGCCATCAGCCGCTGTACTTCGATCCATACGCGGAGAACCGGCTAACCGGGAGCTTCATCGTCATCGATCCGATCGGCAATGGAACGCTTGCCGCCGGGATGATTCTTTGCGAAGCGGAGGAGGCCGCCGCGGCGCCGGCTTCGACTTTGGGCCTGACGGTGTGGTTTACCGGACTCAGCTCCGCCGGCAAGAGCACCATCGGCCAGGCGGTGTATGAAAAACTTTGGGCGCGCGGCTACAAAGTGGAATGGCTGGACGGGGACGCGGTGCGGCGGAATCTCAGCAAGGACCTCGGCTTCAGCAAGGAGGACCGCGATGAAAACGTGCGGCGGGTCGGGTTCGTGGCCGAGATGCTGACGCGCAACGGCGTCATCGCGCTGGTGTCACTGATTTCGCCCTACCGGCAGGCGCGCGAGGAAGTGCGCCGGCGGATCGGGAATTTTCTGGAGGTCTATGTTCACGCGCCGCTGGAGGTCTGCGAACAGCGCGACGTGAAGGGTCTGTACCGCCGCGCGCGCGCCGGCGAGATTCCCGGGATGACGGGCGTAAACGATCCCTACGAGCCGCCGCTCAACCCCGATCTGGAGTGCCGCACGGACCGGGAGACGGCGGCCGAGAGCGCGGCGAAGGTGATCGAGGCGATCGAGCGGCGGCTGGCGCAGGCCGCGGCGGATCAGAGCTGATCAGGGCGGAGGCCGCGAAAAAATCGCTCCAGATGCGGCTGGCAGCGGAAGTGTTTGGCGCCGCGCGAGTCGATCCATACCGCCGCCGCGCCGCCGTGCCCGGCGGTTTCCGGCGCCTCAGGCGGGCCGAAGGCGATCCGGATGGCGACGTCCTCCAGTTCCAGAAGCGATCCGGCGCCGGCGGGATTTTCGCCGCGCGATAAAAAGTCGGCCAGCGGGTTCTGCCGCAGATCCGGATGAGCGCGGCGATAGGACTCGCAATCGAAGAAAGGATGCGGATTGGCGCACCCGGTTTCCAGGAAGTGCAGCAGCGGGTCGGCCGCGCGGCGCGCCTCGGCGCATCCGGCGAGGTAGAAGCCGGGGGCGAACCATGGATTCGGTTTCCGCCGTTCGGCGGCGCCGTGCAGGATGTAGTGCAGCAGGGGATCCATGCGCGCCTGAGCGACGTCCGGATAGCGGCGCAGGTAGTAATCCGGATCGAACAGCGGGTGGGGACGGCCGCCGTGGCGGAGGTAGTGAGCGAGCGGATTGGTTTCCGGCGGGATTTTCTCGCGCCTCGAAAAAAATTCCGCATCGAACAGGGGATGCGGATTGCGCCCCTCGAAGGCGCCGCGGGTTACGTAATGCCACAGCGATCCGCCGTACCAGGCGCGGTCGAAGATGCGCCGGAACGGGCTGGCTGGCCGGCTCATCCGAAGGTCGAGCAGAAAGCGCAGGCCGTGCTTCCACCGGCGGAACACGCCGGCCCTGGCAGGCATCTCCGGCGGGGGCGCCGGCGCGGGCGCCCACAGGCGGGGCGCGGGGGAGCGCAAAACTCCTCTTTTGATCTCGCTCAGCCGCGCTTCGGCTCCCGGCGTCGACTCGAACCTGCGGCGCACCTCCAGGCGGGCCTGTTCGAGCAGCTCGCGATCCATCTGATTCAGGCGCGACAGCTCCGTGAACAGATCCTCGCCCAGCGCGGCGCGGAACCCTTGGAGGCGCTGCTCGAGGGTGGTTTCCGGCCGGGCCGATTCGTTGACGCGCTTGCGCGCGCAGTCGATGGCCGGAAAGATGGCCCGCATCGCGTACTCGGCGGCAACCAGGCTCTCCTCGAAGCAGCCGACGACGCCGAGGAACGACGCTTCTCTCATGCGGCGCAGTGCGGTCTCCAAATCCGCGGGGCCGCGCGGGAGGTCGTTCACCAAACCGTTGGCCAGCAGATTCACCTGAACGTCGGTGACGGTCCAGGGCATGCGATCGATCAGGGTGCGGACGAAATCGCGGGCGGTATGGCGGTGCGCGAGCTGGCGGATCGGATCGGCTCCGGCCGGTTTGCCGCGGAAGTAGTCGTAAACGGACCGGATCCGATCCAGGGGATCGCGCAAAAAGCACAGATCGAAGAATAAAAATCCGGGCTCCTTGGGAACGGGATAGAAGATCTGATGGCTGGAGAAGGCCTGGCATTGAGGATGGCGCTTCAAGATCGCGATGAGCTCGGGGTTTTTGATTTCGGCGTCGGGATTGGGGTGGTCAAAGGAGAGGAATCCGCCGAGCAGGCTTTGGCGCAAAATCTCCTCGAGCGTGGAGCCGCCATTTTTCAAGATGTGATAGTGCAGCAGAACCGGCCGCATTTATTGCGTTCCCGCGAGGAGGTCCCGGAAGGCGGCGCCCACGGCCATATATTCGTCGAGCTCGATCGGCTTGCGGAGGTAGGCCTGGACGCCGAGAGCCAGGGCGCGGTTCTTCTCGGCGGGCGAGCCCGAGGAGGTGAAGACGGCGACGGGAACCTGGCCCATCAGCGGATGGGCGCGGAAACGGCTGAGCACCTCGATGCCGTCGAGCTTGGGGAGGTTCAGGTCAAGAATCACCAGCGCGATGCCGGGTGGGGAGCGCAGCCCGGCCAGAAATTCGAGGGCTTGCTCGCCGTCCTCCAGGGCCACGACCGGCGCGGTCATTCCGTGTTCGGCGAAAGCACGGCGGAGAAGATCCACGTCGGCGGGGTTGTCTTCGATGATGAGAATTTGCGGCACTTTCTCCGATTCTATTTTTCCTGGCGCAGCAGTTCTTTGACTTGGCCGCCGATTTTCAGGAACTCGTCCAGCTCGCTCGGCTTTTGGATATAGCGGCGGATGCGCAGCGCCTCCACGCGGGCGCGCTCCCGCGGCAGCGAAGCCGAGCTGAGCACGGCGACGGGCACTTCCGAGAGCGCGGGATTAGCGCGCAGGCCGCCCAGGACTTCGACGCCGTCGCGGCGCGGCAGGTTCAAGTCGAGGATGGCCAGGTCCGGGGGCTGGTCGGCGGGCGAGTGGCGGCGGACGAAGTCCAGCGCGTCGCCGCCGTCGCCGATCACGGTGAGCTCGCAGTCCAGGCCGGCCTGCTTAAAGGCCAGGCGCAGCAGTTCGACGTCGGAAGGATTGTCCTCGACCACCAGGATTTTATAGCGCGGCGCGCTCATGCGGTGCTTCCCCGGCGGAGGCGGCTTCGCGCGCCGGCGGCGCCGCTTCCGGCAAAGTGAAGATGAATTTTGATCCGGCTCCCACTTGCGATTCTACCCAGATGCGGCCCCCGTAGCGCTCGACCACGCGCTGGCAGATGGCCAGGCCGATTCCGGAGCCGGGAATCTTGCGGCCGTGCAGGCGCTTGAAGGGAACGAAGATCTTTTGATGATACTCCGGCGCGATGCCGATGCCGTTGTCGGAAACTTCGATTCTCATTTCCCCGCCCTGGCGCCCGGCCGCGATGCGGATGCGGGGCGGGTCGGCGGAGCGGTATTTTATCGCGTTGCCGATGAGGTTTTGCAGCAGCGACACGAAATGTCCTTCGTGGCCGCGCGCACTGGGCAGCGGATCGGAGGCGATCTGCGCGCCGCTTTCTGCGATGGCCGCCTTCAAGTGGCTTTTGGCGGTTTCGAGGGCGGCGTTCAGGTCGACGTTCTCCACCGGCCGCTCGATTTCAGCGCTGATGCCGGTATAGGCCAGCAGATCGGCGAGCAGGGTTTGCATCCGCCGCGCGCCATCGACGATGTTGTCGATGAAGGCCGCGGCTTCCCCGCGGAGTTCGCGGCCGTAGGTCCGGATCAGCAGTTGGCTGTAGGTGGTGACGATGCGCAGGGGCTCTTGCAAGTCGTGGCTGGCCACGTAGGCGAAACGCTCCAGGTCCTCATTGGAGCGGGCGAGGCTGGAGTTCAGCCGTTGCAGTTGCCGGTTGATTTCCACCACGTCGGCCTGGGCTCGCTTGAGCGCGGTGATGTCGGACAGCTCGGCGACCCATCCATCGACCTCGCCGTTTGCGGCGCGCGTGGGGACGTAGGTTCCGCGGATCCAGCGCGGGCCGATGGTCTTGAAATCGGCTTCGACTTCGTATTCGACGCGCTCGCCGGCGAGCACGCGGTCGATGAAGGGGCGCAGGGCGGCGAAGGCGTTCTCACCGATCACGCCGGCCAGCGGCTGCCCGGCGATCTGGCCGGGGGGCAGGTTGAGCCAGCGCGAATACTGGCGGCTGGCCCAGATCAAGCGGTGATCGCGGCCGCAGCGGGTCACCGCCGAGGCCATGGTATCGGTGATCATTTCGAGCTGGTCGCGGGCGTTTTTGGCCTGGGCCAGAGCCTGTTCGCGGTCGGCCAGAGCTTTTCTCAGGTCGTCGTCGCGGGATTGGATGCTGAACAGCATGGCGTTGAAGCTTTCCACCAGCACGCCCAGTTCGTCGCGCGACTGTTTCCGGGCGCGAATCGTATAATCGCGCGTCTCGGCGACATGAGCGGCGTCGCGGGCCAGCTCCTCGATGGGCGCCACGATGCGTTCCCGCAGACGCACCGAAGAGCGCACGGCGATGGCGCCGGAGATCAGCAGGACCGCCAGAACCAGCAGGCCGTAGAGGCGCAGGCGCTCGGCGATTTCTCCCAGATCGTAGAGCAGGGCGAGGTGGCCCACCGGCCGGTCCTTTAACGCAATGGTCTGGAAGACCTCGATGCGGCCGCCCCGGAGCACCAGACCGCCGAAGGCCCGCGGGGGCGGGCAGGTCTGGCCGGCGGGCGAGTAGGAAGCCAGTACCGAGCCGTCCAGACGGTAGATGCAGGCCGCCAGCACGTGCGGGCGCTCGCGCAAGGCGGTGAGGGTCTCGCCGGCCGATTTGGCGTCGTCGAAGGCCACCGCCGCGGTGCTGTTTTCGGCGATGATCCGGGCCAGCGCGGAGAGATCCCGGCGCAACTGCTGCCGGAACCAGACCGTATCCAGCACCAGAAAGGAAAGGCCGGAAAGCAGCAGCGCCAGGGCCGTCGTGGCCAGGATCGCGACCAGCAGCTTCCGTTCAATCGGGATGTCACGAAACGGGCGCATTCTAGTGGCCGCCGCCTCCACGGCCGGCGTAACGGGCGATTTTGAGCGGGCGCGAAATGATCCGCAATCCCGCGCAGCGGGCCGCCGTTTGATTGATGTTGCACCGAACCCGTTTGTTTTTCAGAACCCGGCGGATGGCGCCGCCGATGGGCAGAAAGTCCGCGGTCCGGCGTGCCGCAGGTACGCCCCTGTCCGACCGCGGGATCGGCTCTTTATTGGGCGAAGGGAAGGCGGCCCTTATCTCGCGCTCCGGCGAGGCCCCGCTGCCGCGGGCAGCCCGTGCCGCCAGCTTCACAGGTTCAGACAGCGAGAGCGGCGCGAGCGTAAGGTGTTTGAGGGTGGATCGATCCCGCGGCGCGGCGCCGCCGAGTGAAAACGTACCGGCGGCGCAAGTTTCGCGGCACATCCTTGTCTGGTTAGACTCAAACGGCGCCGTCACGTTACCTTGCGGGGAACTGTTTTCATTCAAAAATCGCGGGTGTTATTCTGGGGACAGAGTGTTCCCCAAGCTGATTCACATTGGAAGCTTTTATCTGCCGACCTATGGGGTGCTGGTCGCGCTGGGATTTCTGGCGGGTTTAAGCATCACCACCCGGCTTGCGCGCCGCAGCGGGCTCGATGCGGAAAAAATCACCAATCTGGCGGTGTACTGCGCGCTGGCGGGCTTGCTGGGCGCCAAACTGCTGATGTTTCTGTTCGACTGGCGGACGTTCCTGTCGGATCCACAGCAGATCTTTTCGCTTTCGACCTTGCAGGCCGCGGGCGTTTTTCAGGGCGGGCTGGCGCTGGCCTTCGCCACCGCGTTTTTTTATATGCGGCGCAGCGGGCTGCCGTGGCTGAAGACGCTGGATGTGTTTGCTCCGGGTGTTGCCCTGGGCCATGCCATTGGCCGCGTCGGATGCTTCATGGCCGGATGCTGCTGGGGCACGGAGTGCTCGCTGCCCTGGGCCGTGCGCTTCACCAATCCGGACGCGGCGGAGTTGACCGGGGTCCCATTGAACACGCCGCTGCATCCTTCGCAGCTTTATGAGATGGGGACGGAAGCTCTGCTGTTCGTGTTCCTCTACTGGCGGTTCGGCAAAGCGCACGCGGCCGGAAAGATCATGGGCTTGTACCTGGTGCTGAGCTCAGCGGCGCGATTCGTCATCGAGTTCACGCGTTTCCACGAGCAGGGGCTGTACTGGGGACTTTCCTTGACCCAGTGGATCGCGATCGCCGTCGCGGGCGCGGGCGCGCTGCTGCTGGCGCGCAGCGAAGTGGTCAGCGGGAAGCCGGCTCCCGCGGCCGCCTGACCGGTTGTTCCAATCATCCGGGCTGGATTCCGCCTAATGCCCAGGGGAGTTTCCGCCGTTATAAAGAGTGGATGAAAGCTCCTGGCCGCCGCGGATTTGTGCTCATCGCGATGTCCATCACGATGCTGCTTCTGCTGGCCATGCTGGGGCTCGCCTTCGACCTGGGTCGCGTCTACATCGCGCGAAACGAGGCGCAGGTGTTTACCGATGCCGCGGCAATGGCGGCGGCTTCCCGGCTGGACGGCACTGCGCCAGGGATCGAACGCGCGCGGCAGGCGGTGGCCCGCCTGCCGATGAAGTGGGACCTGGGAACCCAGGAGTTCACCGGCGTGGTGGTCGAATTTTCAAGCGACGGGACGAAGTGGGAGCGCGATCCGAAAGACGCGGGCGCGACAATGGCTCGCGTGACCGCTCCCAACAACAGCGTGGACATCTGGTTTTTGCGCGCGGTGGGCGGGCCCAATGTGTTCACGGTGCCGGCGCGGTCGGTGGCGGCCTCGAATCCGGTGAGGCTGACGCAATGAAGCGCGAACGCGGGCACGCCATGCTGGAACTGGCCGTGTCGGCGGCCGTGATGGTGTCCTTTCTCGCCGGGACTTTTCAGTTCGGATACACGTTCTACGTCTACAACCAGCTTGTGACGGCGGTGGGCAACGGAGGGCGCTACGCGGCAATGCGGACCTATCGGGCGGCATCGGAGCAGGACATCGAAAAGGGCCGCGCGGCGATCCGCAACATGGTGGTCTATGGCGATAGCCGCCCGGTGAGCGGCGCCGCGCCGGTGGTGGCGAATTTCTCGCCGGATCAGGTTGACGTCGAATGGACCAAAGGCGAATCGGGCGCGCCGGAATGGGTTTCGGTCTCGATCCGCGAGTTCACGGTGGACGCGGTGTTTGCCAAGTTCACCTTTCGCGGGCGACCGGGAGTCGAGTTCCCCTTCGTGGGAAGATACGCGCCCACGGAGCATGAGCCGTGAAGAGGCGCCGCAGCCGCGGGCAGGGATTGGTGGAAGCCGCGCTGGTGCTACTGGTCTTTCTGGCGCTGCTGGTTGGAGCGCTCGATTGCGGGCAGGTGCTGTATTCGCATCAGGCGCTGGCCGCACGGGTGGAGGAAGCGGCGCGCTGGGGATCGGTTCATCCCTTCGATGGGACCGGCGACCAGATTGCGAACTTGATCCTGTACGGCCAAGCCGAGGAGCCGCGCGCGGCGGCGGCGCCGTTCCTCGGCCTGACGCGCGCCAACATCGTGGTGCGCTACCGGCCGGCCACTCCGGAGCGCCCCGACGACGAGACCATCAGCGTCGCCATCGTGAACTACCCGTCGCACTTCTTTTCGCCGTGGATCGCCAGGACCATCGTGAACGCCCGGCCGGTGCTGGCCGCCGCGCCGGTGTCCAGGCCCGCAACCAGCCGGTAGCCGGCGGCGGGAATCCGTTCATAATGTATCCTGAAATCCTTGGCGATCCTCAAACCTTTTCAGGCATACCGCTATTCGGCGGCGGCGGGCGATCCCGCCCGGCTGCTCACGCAGCCCTACGATAAAATCACTCCGGAAATGAAGGCCCGCTATCTCGCGGCGAGCCCTTATAATTTGGTCCGCATTATTCTGGGCGAAAGGCGCGACTCCGACGACGAGGCCGATAATGTTTACACCCGTGCGGGGCGCTATCTGGAGGAGTGGATTGGCCGGGGCGTGCTGGTGCGCGACCCGGTTCCCGCCTTGTACGCCTATTTTCAGGAGTTCGAGGCGCCGGAATCCGGCGAGCGCCTGCTGCGCAAAGGATTTATCGCTCTGGGAAAGATCGAGGACTATTCGGCCGGCATTATCTACCGGCATGAGCAGACGCTGGACGGTCCGAAACGCGACCGCCTCGAATTGTTGCGGCACACGCGGGCTCACTTCGGCCAGCTATTCATGCTGTATCCGGATGAGGAAGGCGCGGTGGAGCGCCTGCTGCCCGAGCCTCACTCCGCTGCTCCGGCGATGAGCGTGGTGGATGAGTTTGGCGCGCGGCATTCGCTGTGGCCGGTGACGGAGGCTTCGCGCATCGCCCGCATCGAGGAGCTGATGGCGCCGAAAAAGCTGCTCATCGCCGATGGGCATCATCGCTATGAAACGGCGCTCGCGTATCGAAACGAGAATCCCGGCGATGCTGCCGCGCAGTACGTGATGATGACGCTGATCAACATGCACTCGCCGGGATTGCGCATTCTGGCGACGCACCGGGTGCTGCGCGGATTGCCGCATTTCGATGCGGAGGAGTTTTTCGAGAACGCGGTGAAGGCGGGATGGTCGGTTTCGGCCTGCGATTCGGTGGAACGATTGAAGCACCGGCTGGCGGCGCGCGAGGAGCGGCGGGTGCAGATCGGCGTGATCGCGGCGGGCGACATCCGCTTGATGCAGCGCGCCCGGCGCGAAGGACAGCTCGACGTCGCGGTGCTGCATCAGGACCTCCTCGGCGGGCTTCTGGGAGTGACCGAGGAAGCGGTGCGCGCGGAACACCACATCGAATACGTCCGCGGCATCGACGCGGCGGCGCAACGGGTGGGCGAAGGCGCGCAGGTCGCGTTTCTGCTGGAACCTCCCTTGATCGGCGACGTGGCGCGAATTGCGTTCGCCGGCGGGATTATGCCGCAAAAAAGCACCGATTTTTATCCAAAACTGCTCAGCGGGATCGCGATTTACAAACTATGAAAACGATCAGGGCGGCGGTGCTCGGCACCGGGTTCATGGGCAGGACGCACACCGAGGCGATCCGCCGGCTGGGCAACGTGGAGGTGGCGGCGGTGGCCGGATCGAGCGAGGAAAAAGCGCGGGCCTTCGCGGAGGCGTGGTCGATCCCGCGGGCCTGCGGCTGGCGCGAGGCGATCGATGCGGCGGAGGCGGTGCACGTCGGCACGCCGAACCATTTGCATTATCCGATGGTGAAGTATGCGCTCGAAGCGGGCAAACACGTACTCTGCGAAAAACCGCTGACGCTGACCGCGGCGGAGGCGCGCGAATTGCACGCGCTGGCCGAATCGAAGAACGTCGCGCATTGCGTGAATCATAATTTGCGGTTTTATCCGCTGGTGCAGCAGGCGCGGAGCATGATCGCGGCGGGGGAATTGGGCGAAATTCTGGTGGTAAACGGCACCTATTTTCAGGATTGGATGTATTTCGATACGGACTGGAACTGGCGCGCCAGCGCCGAGGAAGGGGGCGAGCTGCGGGCCATGGGCGATATCGGCTCGCACTGGATGGATCTGATCCAGCACCTGACCGGCATGAAGATCACGGCGCTGTGCGCGGACTTGCAGACGTTTCACCGGACGCGCCAGCGGCCGAAAGGCCCCGTCGAGACGTTTACGGGACACAGGTCGCCGGCCGCCGAAACGGAAACGGTTCAGGTGGCGACGGAGGATTTCGGGATGGTGCTGATTCATTTGGGCGACCGCGCGCGCGGATTTTTCGCGGTGAGCCAGGTGGCGGCCGGCCGCAAGAACCGATTCGATATTGAGATTTACGGAAGCAAGTGCAGCCTGGCGTGGAATCAGGAGCGGCCGGACCAGTTGTGGATCGGGCGGCGAAACTCGCCCAACGGGCTGCTGATCAAAGATCCGGCGCTGATGGAAGCGCGGGCGGCTTCGTTCGCGGACCAGCCGGGCGGGCACAGCGAGGGATACGACGATACGCACAAGCAGATGTTCAAGCGATTTTATGCCCGCGTGGCGGATCCCTCGGCGCCGGCCGATTATCCGACGTTCGCCGATGGGGTGCGCGGGATGGAGTTGCTTGAAAAGGTGCTGGAAAGCTCCCGGCGGCGGAGCTGGGTGAGCTGCTGAAACGCGGTCCTTGCCAGCGATATTTCGAACTATAATGAGCATTGCTTTATGAAGAACCTGGTTTTTGCGGCAGTTGTTTTCGGCGCCTGCGCGGCGGCGCAGACGCAGCCGGCCTCGATTGCGATCCGCGGCGCGAAGATCGTCACGGTGAGCGGGCCGGTGATCGCCCGCGGCACGGTTGTGCTGCACAACGGCCTGATCGAGGCGGTGGGGGAGAATGTGCAGCCGCCGGCGGGCGCGGAGATCATCGACGGCAGCGGGCTCACCGTCTATCCCGGCCTGATCGACGCGCTGAGCACCTGGGGCATTCCGCAGCCGGGCGGGCGCGGCGGGCGCGGAGCAACAACTACGGCGCCGGCCGAGCCGCGCGCGAACGGCCCGGAAGACCGGCCGCGTACGACGAGCTGGATCAAAGCGGCGGATGAAATTCAACCGAACGACCGGCGGATCGAATCGGCGAGAAATGCCGGATTCACCACTGCGGTGGTTTTTCCGACGCAGGGAATTTTCGGCGGCCAGGGATCGGTGGTGAACCTGGCGGGA
>JAJPIT010000087.1 GCA_021324615.1 Terriglobia bacterium
CGAGATGGGCTTCGATCACATCGCGCTGTGCGCCGGAGCGGGCCGTCCCACGGTGATCCCGATGAAGAACGGACTGGCGCGCGGGGTTCGCCAGGCCTCCGATTTTCTGATGGCGCTGCAGTTGACCGGCGCGGCCAAGCACGACTCCGTCGCCAATCTTCAGCTCCGCATGCCGGTCGTGGTGATTGGCGGCGGGTTGACGGCTATCGACACGGCCACCGAATCGCTCGCCTATTATCCGGTCCAGGTCGAAAAATTTCTGGAGCGGTACGAGATCCTGGTGCGCGAAGGCTGGGATCCGCGGGGGCAATGGAGCGCGGAAGAGAACGAAACCGCCGAGGAGTTTTTGCGCCATGCCCGCGCCATCCGCGCCGAGCGCGCCGCCGCGGCGGCGGAGGGCCGCGAGCCGGATCTGAGAAAGCTGCTCGATTCCTGGGGCGGAGTGACCATCGCCTACCGCCGCCGGCTGAGCGATTCGCCGAGCTACACGCTCAATCACGAAGAGGTGGCCAAGGCGCTCGAAGAGGGAATCCGCTTCGCCGAATGCCTCACGCCGGAGTCCGTTGAGGTCGACCAGCACGGACACGCGGCCGCGCTGATCGCCAAAAACGCCGCGGGCGAGGCGGTGCGGCTGCCGGCCAAGGCCATTCTGGTGGCCGCCGGCACACAGCCGAATACGGTGCTGGCGCGCGAGGACCCGCACAACGTCTTTCTCGACGGCAAATGGTTTCAGGCTGTGGATGAAGACGGCAACGTGGTCCAGCCGGAGCGCGTCGCCAAGCCGGCGGCCCCGCGCGTGCTCCTGTCGGTGCGCCAGGACGGCCGCGCCATCAGCTTTTTCGGCGACCTTCATCCTTCCTTCGCCGGCAACGTGGTCAAGGCGATGGCCAGCGCAAAACAGGGCTATCCGGTGATCTCGCGCGTGCTTGCGCGCCGCGCCCCCGCCGCCCTGCCGGTCGATCTGAACCGGGAGCTGCGCGCGGTCGTGCACCAGGTGACGCGGCTCACGCCGGCCATCGTCGAGGTGGTGATTCAAGCTCCCATGGCCGCGCGGGCCTTCCGCCCCGGCCAGTTCTATCGCTTGCAGAATTACGAACGATTCGCGCCGCGCGCCGACGGAACGATTCTGGCGATGGAGGGGCTGGCGCTCACCGGCGCTGCGGTGGACCGCGAAAAGGGGCTGCTTTCAACCATCGTTCTTGAAATGGGCGGCTCCTCGGATCTGTGCGCGCTGCTCCAGCCCGGCGAGCCGGTGATCCTGATGGGCCCCACCGGCGCTCCCACCGAAACGCCGGCCAAGGAAACTGTTTTATTGGCGGGCGGCGGGCTCGGCAACGCGGTGCTGTTTTCGATCGGCCAGCAGTTGCGCGCGCAGGGCTCGCGCACTCTTTATTTCGCCGGCTACAAGAAAATCGTCGATCGCTATAAAGTAGAGGAGATCGAAAAGGCGGCGGACGTGGTGATCTGGTGCTGCGATGAAGCGCCCGGGTTCACGCCCCGCCGGGTTCAAGATAAAGCCTTCGTCGGAAACATCGTGGAAGCGATGGTCGCCTACGGCCGCGGCGATCTGCGCGGGCCGGACGGCGCCGGCGAGACGGAAATTCCGCTGCACGCCGTGGACCGGCTCGTGGTCATCGGCTCGGACGCCATGATGGCCGCGGTCGCGCGGGCGCGGCACGGGGTGCTGGCGCCCTATTTAAACCCTGCTCACAAGGCCATCGGCTCCATCAACTCGCCGATGCAGTGCATGATGAAGGAGATTTGCGCGCAGTGCCTGCAACTGCATAAAGATCCGGCCACCGGCCAGGAAACGGTGGTCTTCTCCTGCTTCAATCAGGACCAGTCTCTCGATCACGTCGACTGGTCGAATCTGCGCACGCGCCTTTCGCAAAACGGCGCGGCCGAGAAGCTGACCAGGCAATGGATAGACCGTTGCTTGCGGCGGATCGGCGCGCGCCAGGAGCTGGTGGCGCAGTAGCCGTTAAAATAAGAATAAAAAATCGTAAATTTTTTCCGATTTGGCGACACGGGAAGCACCGCGGCCAGCGCAAAAGAGCCCGCCGACCTTAATTCGTTTGGATTCAAACCAGTTGCGGGGAGCACGCGGGCCCGGGCGCACGCGTTTGCAGAGCTTAAATCTTCCAATTCCTGAATTTCCGGACCGCCCGGGCTTCCGATTTGTGGATAAAATCTCCTGCAACCCTTTGTTAAGAAAATACTTCTTGACACACCTAAGGCGGGGATTCTAGAATACCGATTAATCGTACTTGAACGGGAATGGGTCGAATTGCGGAGATATTGGGGTCTTGCCCGCGCGGCCAGTTCCCGGTGGGAACTGAAATTTTGCATCCATCGAAGCTGAGGAAAGGGTCTTTTTTGGAACACTCAAAATCTGAAGGAGGTAGTGTCATGGCGACGAGCGTCAAGCTCGGAGTATCTTCGGCCATTTTTGCCCTTGTGCTCGCATTGTGTATCGGCTTGAGCGCGGTGCCGGCGATGGCGCAGAGCGCCACTGGGACGGTGGTGGGGCAGGTGACGGACCAGCAGAATGCGGTGATTGCGGGCGCGGACGTGAAACTGGTCAATACCGCCACCAGTTCGACGTTCTCGACGAGCACCAACGAAGTGGGCCGGTACACGATTCCGAACGTACCGCCGGGAATCTACGATCTGACGGTGAGCAAGACGGGATTCACCGCGGCGAAATTGAGCGCGCAAAAAGTTGACGTGGGCCAGACGCTGACGTTGAATGTGGCATTGCAGGTCGGCGCGACCACGACCACGGTCGAAGTTCAGGCGGCGGCGGGCGCCGAATTGCAGACGCTCAATTCGACCGTCGGGGAGACCATCACCAATGAGCAGTTGAACCTGATGCCGAATCTGAGCCGCGACGTTTCGACCCTTTCGGTGCTTCAGGTCGGCGTCTCGTTAACCGGCAACGTGGCCGGAGCGGCGTCGGATCAGAACGCGTTCCAGCTCGATGGCGGCTTCAACAGCGACGACATGTCCGGCAACAATACGACCTATACGCCCGGCAACGGCTATCAGGGTTCGGGTTCGACCGGCGGCACGCCGACGGGGGTGATGCCGACGCCGGTGGAGAGCATCGAAGAGTTCAAGGTCGGCACCACCGGCCAGACGGCGGACTTCAACGGCGCCGCCGGCAGCCAGGTGCAGATGGTGACCAAACGCGGAACGAATCAGTTCCATGGCGCGGCCTACGAATATTATTTCGGCAGCACGGTAGGTGGGGCGAATCTGTGGCGGAACAACCATACGTTGATCGCCGGTCCCAACTGCGCGCCCGGCGTGAGGTGCGACGCGACGCCTCTTCCCGACACTCACCGCAACCGCTTTGGCGGCGCTCTGGGCGGCCCGCTGACGCCGAAGTTCTGGGGCGGCAAGACGTATTTCTTTGTGAACTACGAAGGGATGCGCTTCCCCAACTCGGTCACCTACGAAAAAGGCGTTCCGACGGCTTTGATGCGAGCCGGCGTGCTGACGCTGCCGAGTTCGAGCGGCGGCAACGCGACGTTCAACCTGAATCCGGGTCCGGTGACGGTCAATGGCGTCACGTATCAGCCGGCGCAATGCGTGATCAACGGCGCGGCGGGGGCTTGCGATCCGCGCGGGCTGGGGATCAATCCGAATGTCCAGAAGATCTGGAGCACGCTCCCTCTTCCGAATGATCCGACGTTCACCATCAGCAGCTCTACCACGGGTCTGGTGGATGGCGTCAATGCGCAGGGCTTCAACGGCCCTCTGAGTCTGCCGCAGACCTCGAACTTCGTGGTGGGGCGCATCGACCATGACTTCGGGGAAAAATGGAAGTTCATGTCGAGCTATCGTTATTACGATTACAGCCAGCTCGTCAACGTACAGACCGACATCGGCGGCCAGCTTCCTGGAGCGACCCCGGGTCAGTACAAGGCTTACGGCATCCGCCCGCAGAAGCCCAGCTTTTTTGTGGCGGGCCTGACGACGACGATCAATCCCAACGTGACCAGCGACTTCCGGTTCAGCTATTTGCGCAACTTCTGGCAGTGGTCGGACCAGGCCGGTCCGCCGCAGAGCAAGCTGATCCCGGGCCTGGGCGGAGCGCTCGAAATTGGCGGGGAAAGCTCGACCGGTGCGCTGATTCCCTATAACGTGGACTCCCAGGACGTCCGCCAGCGCTTCTGGGATGGCCATGACTACGACTTTGTCGAGAACCTCAGCCAGCTTCACGGGAATCACCTGTTCCAGTACGGGGCTTCCTATCTGCGGATCTTCGATTATCACGGCCGCAACGACAACGGCGTGGGAATCGACACGTCGGTGACCTACTGGTCCTCGGGCGCGAATCTGAGCACCTCTGCTTACACGCTGCCGCAGGGCGCGGCGGCGAGCGCGCTCAGCAACTACGCGATCATGTTCAACGAGTTGACGGGCATCGTGAATCAGACCCAGGTGATGTACACGCGCGCCGGC
>JAJPIT010000049.1 GCA_021324615.1 Terriglobia bacterium
ATCTTTGGCATGGATTGAATGACGTGCGCCCACATCGTGGATGTGGCACTCAAGAGAATGCCTGGAGTGGAATCGGTTGAGGTGAGTTTGAACAAAGGTTTAGCGATAGTGAAACTGAAACCTGGAAACCGGCTGGCAGTCGCGCAATTCTGGCAAGTGTTGCATGACAAGGGATACTCGCCGAAAGCGACCAGGATCGATGCACGCGGGATGCTGGCGGGTTCTGAAGGCAGCCTTCAGTTTAAGATTTCGGGTACGAATGAGGTTATTCCCGTGATCGCTGACCCGAAAAACTCCGCTGCATATCAGGAGGCAGTGCGGAGAGTCGGGCAGGACGCCACACTCGAGGGCGTCATGATTCCGGGCAAGAATCTAAAGGCGCCGGCGCCACTTCAAGTCAATCGCGTGAAACAGGAGGCAAAATGAAGTCGATCAGCGCGCCCTCGAAATTTCCCTTGCGCGCGGCGGCACTTAGTTATTTATCCCTATTTACATCCGTCGGCACACTGTTTTGCTGCGCGCTGCCGTCTCTACTCGTGTTGTTTGGCCTTGGCGCGGTCGTGGCGTCGCTCCTTTCTTATGCGCCCTGGCTTGTGACTTTATCGCGCCACAAACACTGGGTATTTATTGTCGCGGGCGCGCTGATCTCCGGCAACTTCGCTTATATTTACGTTCTTGCTCCGAAGCTTCAGATCCGCTCCGGAGCATGCAATCCAAATGAGGGCCGACCTTGCCGGATCGCCGGCCGCGCGAGCCGGGCCGTTCTGTGGTGTTCGGCGGCGCTCTATCTGGCGGGTTTCTTTTCCGCGTATGTATTGGGGCCAATCCTATGGCGCTTCGATTAGTGCCTCGGATTTCGCGTGCCGCTAATCCGCGCGCAGCGCTTGCATCACATCGACACGGGCAGCGCGCAGCGCGGGCCAGGCGCACCCGATCACAGCCGCGGTGAGCAGAATCCCCGCGGCGCCGGCTTCATGCCGATGAACTTCAGGATTGGATCGGTGAGCGCGACGTGGCGATTGAGCGGGTCCTGGCCGGGAAACATGCGTCGGCCACGGTCTTGTTGATAATCACCACCGCTTCGCCGTCCGGCCGATCGAGATCGTTGAAGTCGCGTCCGGAGAGTGGCGCGGGTTAAAATCGGCAGCGCCAAAAAAATTTGGATTTGCGCCGGTCACATTGTTAGAATGCGTAAGCTAAATGAGATCGGCGAGCCTTCTCGTTTTTGCCTGGGTAGCGGCCTTTGGCCAGGACTTATCGTACACCGGGTCGGCGGCGTGCAAAAATTGCCATCCGGCGATCTACGAACGCTGGACCAGGACGCGAATGGCGAACGTCGTCCGCGATCCGAAAACTCACCCGGATGCGATCCTTCCCGATTTGTCGAAGCCGGATCCGCTGGTGAACTTTTCCGCGAACGATATCGCATTTGTCTACGGCAGTAAATGGAAGCAGCGCTATTTCGTTAAGCGCGGCGGCGATTATTACGTGCTGGGCGCGCAGTGGGACGTGACCCACCAGGTTTGGCGTCCCTATCATGCCGCGGCGGGAACCGACTGGTGGACCGCGTTTTATCCGGACGACAACATGGCGCGCCCCACCGGTCCGTTGTGCGACGGCTGCCATTCGGTGAATTACAACATTCAGGCAAAAACCGTGACGGAATGGAACGTCGGCTGCGAAAAATGCCACGGACCCGGAGCCGGGCACGTGCGCGCTCCCTCGCGCGCAAATATCGTGAATCCCGCGCGGCTCGATTTCGTGCGCGCCAACGATGTTTGCATTCAATGCCACTCGCAGGGACAGCCGGTGCAAAGGCAGATCGAAGGCCAATACTACGACTGGCCGGTCGGTTATGTGGCCGGAAAAAGCCTTCAGGATTTTTGGAGGCTCGAAGAACACAAACCGGGAGAGACGACGTTCACCCATTTCGCCGAAGGGACCGCCCGCAAGAACAGGATGCAGGGCAATGATTTCGTCACCAGCCAGATGTATACGCACGGGGTGAGCTGCTTCAGTTGTCACGATGTCCACGGAACCGGCAACAATGCGGATCTGATCAAGCCGGCCAGCGTGCTGTGCCTGGAGTGCCACGGTCCCAATTCGCCGAACGGCCCGCGCGCGCCGACGATTGAGGCGCACACGCATCATCGCGCCGGAAGCGCGGGCGGCGAGTGCGTCGCCTGCCACATGCCGAAGATCGAGCAGACCATCGCCGACGTTTCGGTGCGCGCCCACACCTTCCGGTTCATTTCGCCGGCCATGACGGACGCCGTGAAAATTCCGAACCCCTGCAACATCTGTCACGCCGATAAAACCGCCAGGTGGGCGGCCGACACGCTGAAAACCTGGAGCAACCTGTCCCCTTGGCGCGTTGCCCAATAGTCATCACCAGACGTGGACCCGCTGATCCGGCGGCAGATAAAGTTTTTGCCCCGGCTGGACCGGAAAAGCGGCGTACCAGGGATCGAGATTGCGCACCGTGTCGCAGCGATATTCGTCCGGCGCGTGGCCGTCGGTGGCGATCTGGCGGCGCAGCGCTTCCTCGCGGACTTTGTTCCGCCAGCTCTGGCCGAAGCTGATGAAGAATCGCTGATCGCCGGTGAAGCCGTCCTTCGCCACATCGGACGCGCCGTTGAGTGAGAGGCGATAGGCGTCATAAGCCGCCAGCAACCCGGCCACGTCGGCGATGTTTTCACTCAGCGTCTGCTGCCCGTTCACGGCCAGATCCGGGAAGGGATGATAGGCGTCGAACTGCGCCGCCAGCGCCTGCCCGGCCGCGCGGAAGTGATCGAAGTCCTCCTTGGTCCACCAGTTCTTCAGGCGCCCCTCGGCGTCGAACTGGCTGCCCTGATCGTCGAAGCTGTGGCTGATCTCATGGCCGATCACCGCGCCCATCGAGCCATAGTTGTGCGCCGCGTCGGCATTGGCGTCGAAGAATGGCGGCTGCAAAATCGCCGCCGGAAAATTGAGCGCGTTCTGCAAGGGCAAATTGACGGCGTTCACCGTCTGCGGAGTCATCCACCACTCGCCGCGGTCGACAGGTTTGCGCAGCTTCGCCAACTGCCAGCGGTATTCGAACAGTTCGGCGCGCTGCGCGTTGCCGAGCGCGTCGCCTTTGACGATCTCCAGCGCCGAGTAGTCGCGCCACTGGTCGGGATAGCCCACGCCGACCTTGAGCGTCTGTAATTTCTCCTTTGCCTTGACCTTCGTCTCCGCCGACATCCAGGGCAGCGCGTCGATGCGCCGGGCGAACGCCTTCATCAGATCCGCCACCATCGCCTGCGCCTTGCGCCGCGTTTCGGCGGGGAAGTATTTGGTCACGTACATCTTGCCGACCGCATCGCCCAAGGCGCCGTTGGTCAGATCGACTCCGCGCTGCCATCGCGGGCGCTGTTCCGGGATTCCATTCAGCGCCTTGCCGAAGAAATTGAAGCGCTCGTCGGCGAACGCCTTGGGCAGGAACGCCGCGGCGTCTTCGATCGAATGATAAGCGAGCCAGTCCTTCCAGGAATCGAGCGGCTCCTTTGCAACCAGCGCCGATAATCCCGGGATGGCTTTCGGATGCCAGACGATGATCACCGGAACGTCGTTCAAGCCGGCGGCCTCAAACAGCGCGGTCCAGTCGAGTCCCGGAGCTTTCTTGGGAAAATCGGCGCGATTCCAGGAAACCGGCGTGCGCACATCCTCCGATTCGACGCGCGTGGCGTGGACCTTCGCCATCGCGGTTTCCAGGGCGAATACGCGCGCGGCGCGCCCGGCGGGATCGCTCAGGCCGGCCAGCTTCAGCATGGCTTCCACATGGGCCAGATACTGCTTTCGAAGCGCGGCCATGTGCGGCGATTCGGAAAGGTAGTAATCGCGGTCGGGCAGGCCGAGGCCGCCTTGCAGCAAATAGGGATAGGATTTCGACGGATCTTCCAGACCCTGCGTCACCCATACGCCGAAAAGGTTGGGCGTTTCGAAATTGGTGTTGTTCAGCGGATCGACGTCGGCGCGAAGGCGGCTGCCGATCACACCCGCAAGCTGGCGGCGGTCCTTGATGGCGGCGATGGAGGACAGTTCCGGCTCCAGCGGCTTCAATCCCTTGGCTTCAATGCCGGACTCGTCCATGAAACTGGCATAAAAATCGCCCACTTTGCGGGCTTCGCCGTCAGAGGGCGATTTTGATGCGTTTTCGATCAATTCTCGCGTCCGTTCGCGCGCTTTATCGAGCAAAATGGTGAAATTTCCATAGCTCGATTTATCGGCGGGGATCGGCGTCGCCTTGATCCATCCGCCGTTGGTGTAGGCATTGAAATCGTCGCCGGGCGCGACGGATTTATCCATTCCGGCGACATCGATTCCTGAAGTCTGCATATTCTTTTTGGCCGCGCAGGCTGTCAACAGGACGCACGCCAGCACGCTGATTTTTTTCCCGTGCCTCATTCCATGAGGTTAGCAGGCGCCCGCGCGGCGCGCGCGGAGTTTAAGATTCCAGGCTGTAGGAGTAATCTGGATGAGGTACTTTCGATGAAAACAGCCCTCGCTTTCACGTTTGCGATTCTTTCGATGACGGCTGCGCAAGGCGCAGAGCCGCCCGCCTGGGCTTACGCGATCCCGCCCACGCCGCCGCCTCCGCCGGGCAGCGGGGCGAACACGCCCGATACCAGCCTGAAGCACATCGCCGGCACCGATCTGGCCTTCACCCGCGCGCAGATCAGCAACGCGTTCGGTCCCGCCGATTGGTTTCCGGGCGACCATCCGCCGATGCCCGATATCGTCGCGCACGGCCGCCGCCCGGAGGTCCGCGCCTGTGCCTTGTGCCACTATCCGAACGGGAAGGGCCGCTCGGAAAACGCGGGCATCGCCGATCTGCCGGTGGCCTACTTCGTGCAGCAGATGGAGGATTTCAAAAACGGCCTGCGGGCCAGCGCGGACGCGCGCAAGGCCAACACGCACGTGATGATCGCCATCGCCAAGGCGATGACCGATACGGAGATCAAAGCGGCGGCCGAGTATTACTCGGAGATCAAATGGACGCCGTGGATCAAAGTGGTGGAAGCGAAAACCGTTCCCAAGACCCGCAATCAGGGCGGGTTGCTGCTGGCGCTGCCGGGAGATGAGAAGGAGCCGCTGGGCGATCGCATCCTTGAAACTCCGGTGGATGCGGAACAGACCGAGATTCTTCGCAATCCCCGTTCGGGGTTCATCGCCTACGCACCTCCCGGCAGCATCAAAAAGGGCGAAGCGCTGGTCACCAAAGGAGAAGGCAAAACCGTCGCCTGCGCGACCTGCCATGGCGCGGATTTGAAGGGAATGGGGCCGGTGCCCGGAATCGCCGGCCGCTCGCCGAGCTATATGGTCCGGCAAATGTACGATATGCAGCAGGGTACGCGCAAGGGCCTGTGGACCAGCCTGATGAAACCGGTGGTCGCGAAATTATCGAACGACGACATGCTGGCGATCGCGGCCTACGTGGCTTCGCGTTAGCCGCGCGGCGCAAGACGCCCCGCGGCTGCCGGCTGCTCCTGATAAGGTATAAGACTGATGACGCGAATCGCATGTTGGTTGCTCGCCTGCGCGCTGGGCTGCGCGGCCGCGGATCAGAACGAAAAGGAAAACGTGGTTGCCGCGGTGAATAAATTGTTTCAGGGCATGTCGGCGGGCGATGCGGAAATGGTCGCCGCGTCCATGACGGCTGACGCGAAGCTGATCGCGGTGCAGGACGACAAAGTGACCACGCGCAGTGGCGCCGATTTCGCGCAGCGGATCGGTTCGGCTCCAAAGGGCTCCCTGCTCGAACGCATCTGGGAACCGACAGTGCTGATCCGCGGCGGCATCGCGGCGGTCTGGGCCGAATACGATTTTCATTCGAACGGGAAATTTCATCACTGCGGCATCGACGCCTTCCTGCTGGTGAAGACCGGCGGAGAATGGAAGATTTCGAGCATCGAATACACCACCGAAACGCAGGGCTGCAAGCCGAGCCCGCTCGGTCCGCCGCAAAAGTGAGCGGCTGCGCGGGTGCGGCATAATAGCAACGATGCCCGATGACGCGCCGTTGAGTTTCGAAGCCGGACTCCAGCAGTTGGAAGCGATCGTGAAGGAAATGGAGAGCGGCGAGCTTCCGCTGGAGCGCGCGCTGGAGCTTTTCGAGCGCGGCATGAAGCTTTCCGAGAAGTGCCGGAAACAGCTTGAGGACGCCGAGACGCGCGTAGAGATCCTGATGAAGCGCGCCGGAGAAATGCAGCCCCAGCCCTTCAAAAACGAGCCGTCCCGAAACGACCGATGACGCTTGCCGAATATATCGCGGCGCGGCAGCGGCGGGTGGACCGCGCGCTGGATCTGTGCGTTCCGGCGGAGACGGAGAATCCCTCGACCATCCACCGCGCGATGCGCTACAGCCTGTTTGCGGGCGGCAAGCGCGTGCGGCCGCTGCTGGCCATCGCGGCGGCGGACGCGGTTTGCGGCGAAGCGGCCGGCGTGGAAGAGGCGGCGTGCGTGCTGGAGCTGATCCATACGTACTCGCTGATCCACGACGATCTGCCCGCGCTCGACAACGACGATCTCCGGCGCGGCCGGCCGACCTGCCATAAGGTATTCGGCGAGGCGATCGCGATTTTGGCGGGCGACGCGCTGCTGACGCGGGCTTTCGAGGTTCTATCCGGGCTGGAACGGGTGGATGCGGGCCGCCGAATTCAGATGGTGCGCGAGCTGGCGGCGGCCTCGGGCACGGTGGGCGGAATGATCGGCGGCCAGGTGAACGATCTGGAAGGCGAAGGCAAGCCTCCGACGGCGGAGCTGCTCGAATCGATTCACCGCGCCAAAACCGGAGCGCTGCTGCGGGCCAGCGTCCGCCTCGGCGCGATTTACGCGGGCGCCAGCGACCGGCAAATGGAGGCGCTGACGCGGTACGGCGAGCACATCGGCCTGGCGTTTCAGATCGTCGACGACATCCTCGATGTGGAGCAGCCCTCGGCGGCGCTGGGGAAAACCGCGGGCAAGGACGCGCAGCAGCAAAAAATTACCTTCCCGGCGGTGTATGGAATCGAGCGCTCGCGCGAGATGGCGGAGCGGGAGCGGAGCAACGCGCACGCGGCTCTGAAGCCGCTCGGCGAGCGCGCCGAGTGGCTGCGGCAGCTCGCCGATTTTATTGTTCGGCGGAGCGCATGAAGATCCGGCTCGATCAACTGCTGCTGGAGCGCGGGCTGGCGGAGTCGCGCGAAAAGGCCCGCGCGCTGATTTTGGCGGGGCGGGTCCGCGTGGAGGATCAGCGCGCGGAGAAGCCGGGGCATGCGGTGCCGGACGATGCCCGGGTGGAAGTGATCGGGCGGATGCCGTATGTGAGCCGCGGCGGATACAAGCTGGCGGGCGCGCTGGATCATTTCGGGATCGACCCGGCGGGACGCGTCTGCCTGGATGTGGGGGCGTCCACGGGCGGATTTACCGATGTGCTGCTCCAGCGCGGCGCGGCCCGCGTTTATGCGGTGGATGTAGGGCACGGGCAGCTCGACTGGAAGCTGCGGCGCGACGAACGGGTGATCGCGCGCGAGGGAGTGAACGCGCGCTATCTGCGTCCGGAGGATTTTCCGGAAAAGATAGAGCTGGCGGTGTGCGACGTGAGCTTCATTTCGGCGACGCTGGTCGTTCCCGCGATTGCGCCGCTGCTGGCGCCCGACGGGGAGATGATCGTGCTGGTGAAGCCGCAGTTCGAGGCCGGGCGCGGCGAGGTGGGCAAAGGCGGGATCGTGCGCGATCCGGCGCTGCACCGGGCCGCCTGCGACCGGGTGCGCGGGGCGGTGGAGGCGGCCGGGTTCGCGGCGGAGATCATCGAAAGCCCGATTTTAGGGGCCGAGGGGAACAAGGAATTTTTGCTCCATGGACGGCGAAGATAATCCTCTTTATGTCCACCGTTAACACCGTCGCGATCATCTCCAAGCCCCGCAGCGAGTACGCGGCCCGGCTGGTGCCGGAGCTGATCGCCTGGCTGGAAGCGCGCGGCGTCGGCGTGCGCATCGACCGCGAAACGGCGGCCTACGCCGCCCGGCCGGACGGCGCGCCGCGCGAGGAGATCGTGGAAGGCGCGCAGTTGATCCTCGTGCTGGGCGGAGATGGAACGCTGCTTTCGGCGGCGCGCTCGGCGCGGGCGACGGAGATTCCGATTTTCGCGGTGAACCTCGGCGGGCTGGGATTTTTGACGGCGATCAAGGTGGAAGAAGTGTATTCGCAGCTCGAACGGGCGCTCTCCGGCGATTACGCCATCAGCCGCCGCCGCATGCTCCGCTGCGAGCTGCATCGCGATGGCGCGCTGCTGGCCGCGCACGACGCGCTGAACGATATGGTCATGACCAAGTTTCAGATCGCGCGCATGATCGAGCTGGAGCTGCACGTCGACCGCCGCTTCGTCTGCGTCTACCGCGCCGATGGACTGATCGTGGCCACACCGACCGGCTCAACCGCCTACTCGCTCTCAGCCGGAGGACCCATCGTGTTCCCGGACGTGGGCGCCTTGAGCATCACCCCGATTTGTCCGCACACGCTGAGCAACCGGCCGGTAGTGCTGGACGAGCAGGCGGTGATCGAGGTGATCAACCGCAGCGACGACAACGCGACATATCTCACCATCGACGGCCAGATCGGCGAGCTGCTGCGCACCGGCGATCGCGTGACGTGCCGCCGCTCGGAACATTGCATCAATTTGATTCGCCCGCCGGAGATGATGTTTTTTGACGTGCTGCGCGAAAAACTGAAATGGGGCGGCCGATGAAAGCGGGCATGAAGAATCCGTCCCTGACGGGCTGGATTTTCCTCGGGCTGGTGGCGGGGATCGTGCTCGGCGCCTGGTTTCCCGGGCCGGCGCGGGCCATGGGCGTGCTGGGATCGGTTTTCCTGAGAATGATCCGCGCCATCATCGCGCCGCTGCTGTTCGGGACGCTGGTGGTCGGCATTGCGGGCACGGGCAGCCTGAAAACCATGGGGCGCATCGGCGCAAAGGCGCTGATCTATTTCGAGATCGTCACCACCATCGCGCTGTTCATCGGATTGGGCGCGGTGAATCTGGTGAAGCCCGGCGCAGGCGTGCGCATCGCCAATGCGCCGGCGGCGGGACTGGGACAGCCCACGCAGAGTTACTCGCAAATGATCGAGCACATTTTTCCGACCAGCATCATCGACGCGATGGCGCGCGGCGATGTTTTGCAGATCGTCGTATTCTCATTTCTTTTCGGCGCGGCGTGCGCGGCCATCGGAGCGAAGGCGCGGGCCATGGTCGAATTTTGCGACTCGCTTTCCGAGGTGATGTTCCGATTTACGAACTACGTCATGCTGTTCGCGCCGCTGGGAGTTTTCGGCGCGATCGCGGCGACGGTGGGGCAAAAAGGGCTGGGCGTGCTGGTCAATCTGGGCAAGCTGGTGGCGACGCTTTACGCCGCGCAGGCCGTGGTCGTGGTGGTGGTGTTCGGGGCGTGCGCCATGGCTGCGCGGGTGCCCATCCGGCGCTTCATCGAGTACGCCAAAGGGCCGTTCCTGATCGCGTTTTCCACCGCCTCCAGCGAGGCGGCGCTGCCGCTGGCGCTCGAAAACATGGAAGCGTTCGGCGTGCCGAAACATATTGCCGCGTTCGTGTTGCCCGCCGGATACAGCTTCAATCTGGTGGGAACGACGCTGTATCTTTCGCTGGCCTCGATTTTCATCGCTCAGGCGGCGGATATCGCGATGCCGTTTTCGACGCAACTGGTCATGATGCTTACGCTGATGCTGACCAGCAAGGGCGTGGCCGGCGTGCCGCGCGCCGCGCTGGTCATCCTGGCGGGAACCGTGGCGAGCTTCAATCTTCCGGCGGAGGGGATCGCGCTCCTGCTGGGCATCGATACGATTCTGGACATGGCGCGGACGTCGGTGAACGTGCTGGGAAACTGCCTGGCGGCGGCGGTGGTCGCTCGCTGGGAGGGCGTGAAACTGGCGGCGTGAGCGCTCAGGCCACGGTAATTGCGGGATTCAGATAGACATCCTGAATCGCGTGGAACAGTTTTACGCCTTCGCTCATCGGACGCTGGAAGGCTTTGCGGCCGGAGATGAGGCCCATGCCGCCGGCGCGCTTGTTGATCACGGCCGTGGTGACGGCTTCGGCGAAATCGTGCTGGCCGCTGGCGCCGCCGCTGTTGATCAATCCCACGCGGCCGGCGTAGCAGTTGAGGACCTGATAACGGCACAGGTCGATGGGATGATCGCTGGCCAGCTCCGTGTAGATCCGCTTGTCGAATTTGCCGTAGGAAGAGTCGCCCATGTTCAGCGCCAGATAGCCGCCGTTATTTTCCGGGAGCTTCTGCTTGATGATGTCGGCTTCAATGGTCACGCCGAGATGATTCGCCTGGCCGGTCAGATCGGCTGAGAGGTGGTAATCCTTGTCTTTTTTGAAGGCGGGGTTGCGGAGATAGCACCACAGCACGGTGGCCATGCCGAGCTCGTGGGCGTGGGCGAAGGCTTGGCTCACCTCCACGATCTGCCGGCTGCTTTCCTCGGATCCGAAATAGATGGTCGCGCCGACGGCGGCCGCGCCCAGCTCGTAGGCTTGCCTGACGGTTCCGAACATGATCTGATCGAAATGATTTGGATACGTGAGCAGCTCGTTATGATTGATCTTGACCAGGAACGGGATCTTGTGGGCGTACTTGCGCGAGACGGCGGCGAGCACTCCGAAGGTGGACGCCACGGCGTTGCACCCGCCCTCGATGGCGAGCCTGACGATATTTTCCGGGTCGAAGTAGTCGGGATTTTTGGCGAAGCTGGCCCCGGCCGAGTGCTCGATGCCCTGGTCGACGGGCAGGATCGAGAGATATCCGGTGCCCGCCAGCCGGCCGTGATGGAACAGGCGATGAAGGTTCGCCAGCACCCGGTTGTTGCGGTCGGAAGGCGCGAAATACCGGTCCACCACCTCCGGCGTGGGAAGATGCAGGCGCTCTTTGGGAATCTTCGGATTGTTGAATTCGAGCAGATACGCGGCTTTGTCGCCGAGGTACTCTTCGATGCGGGTGCCCGCCGAAACAATCGCCATACCGCCATTTTAGCCCTTCACGCCGGGATCCGGCGGAAATAGGATTGGGCGCGGTTCACGTCGCGCAGCACCTGCGACTTCAGAGCCTCCGGGCTTTCGAACTTTTTTTCCTCGCGCACGCGGTGCAGAAACTCCACCCGGATCCTTCCCGGCGGCGGGTCTTCCAGCGGATCCAGGAGAAACGTCTCGATGCTCAGTCCGGAATCGCCGCCGAAGGTCGGCCGATAGCCGATATTGGTGATCGACCGCCACTGGCGCGAAGAATCCACGTCCGCGGTGCGGGTGATGTAGACGCCGCGCCTGGGAAGCACCTCGCCGGAGACGCGGAGGTTCAGCGTGGGAACCACCTGCTTGGATCCGATCCCGTGGCCGCGAACCACCTCGCCGCACAGCGCGTAGGGACGCTTCAGCATCCGGCAGGCGAGAGAGACCCGGCCGGCTTCGATCAGCTTGCGGACTTCGCTGGAGGAAACGATGCGGTTGCGGAGCCGGATGGCGCTGACGATGCGGGTTTCAAAGCCGTACTGCTCCCCCAGCCGCGCCAGCAGGCGCGTGTCTCCGGATTGCTTGTGGCCGAAGCGGAAATTCTCCCCCACCAGAACAATTTTGGTTCCTAATGTTTGGACGAGAATTTCCCGCACGAACTCCTCCGGGCTCCGCCGCGCCAGAGTCTCGTCGAAGGGCAGAATGAGCACCTGGGCGATGCCGTATTGCTCTATAAGCCGGCAGCGCTCTTCGATGGGCGTCAGAAGCCCGGGCGCGCGATCCGGCGCGACGACGCGGGCCGGGTGCGGATCGAAGGTCAACACGGTGGGGCGCGCGCGGGCTTCGGAGGCGGCGCGGACCGCCTCCTCAAACAGGTGCTGGTGGCCCAGATGGACGCCGTCGAAGTTTCCGATGGTGACGGCGGACGGCGCGAATCCGGCGGCTTCTTCGATGCGGCGCGCAATCTTCATGCTGGATTCATGAATCAACATCGATTTCCAAACCGTCGTAGGCCAGCCGCACGTGCGGCGGCAGCGCGGCTTCGGTCGCCGCATGCGGCAGATCGTGGCAGATATGGGTAAAGAAAGCGCGGCGCGGCTTCAGCTCCTCGACCCAGGCCAGGCTCTGCTCCACGGTGGAGTGCGTCGGATGAGGGCGATGCCGAAGTGCGTCCAAAAACAAAACGTCGAGTCCCTGTAATTTGGCTTTTACGTTTTCGGGGATGTCGCTGTGATCGGTGAGATAAGCGGCGGAGCCGAAGCGGAAGCCGAGCACCTGCGAAGTTCTGCCGTGCGGCAGCCGCAGCGGGGTGAACTCGATTCCGAAAACTTGAAAGGGGTCCCCGTTCAGCGTTATGAGTTCGAGCCGCGGCCGGGTGGATTCGCTGGGCTCCTCGCTGAAGGCGTAACGAAAAACGCGCTGGATCGCTTCGAGCGTCGCTTCGTCGCCGTACAGCGGAATGGCCTGTTTCTGGCGGTAGTTGAAGGGCCGGACATCGTCCAGGCCGAGGATATGATCGGCGTGCGCGTGAGTGTACAGGATCGCATCGACGCGCTCGATGCGCGCGCGCAGCGCCTGCTGGCGAAAATCGGGCGAGGTGTCCACCAGCACGGCTCGCCCGCCGTAGCGGAGAAGAATCGAGGGGCGAAGCCGGCGGTCCCGCGGATCGGCCGAAGCGCACACCGCGCAGGAGCAGCCGATGGTGGGCACGCCGGCGCTGGTACCCGAGCCGAGCACGGTGATGGAGATCGCCGGATTCATCCGTTACGCTGCGCTCATCCGGCGTTGGTCTTCTTCAGCACTCTGTCGGTCGCCTGGATATAGCGGAAGCGCAGCTCGGTGAGGGAGTTTTCCAGAATCCGGCGCTCTTCCAGGGTCAGATTTCCGCGCGTCTTCTCCTCCAGCACCGCCAGCAGGTCGATGGCGTGCCGCGCCCCGCTCAGATCCGGCACCGGTTCGGCCGGCTGCGGCTGGCCGGGTTCCGGCACATCGCCCATCAGGCGCATTTCGGCTTGCACCTTCAGGGAAAACACGAGAAATTCGAAGGTCGCCGGGGGATGCGTGAAATCCGTCTCGCTCATGTTTTTCTCTATTATTAGTTTATGTCTTCGCCGGAGCGGGAACGGCTGGAGCCGGACCGGTATTGCCGCGCGCCAGGCGGCCTGCCCCGGTTGTGGAGGGATGATCATTCGCCATGCCGAAATATTTCCTGCTGGCCGACGCCGAAAGGGCTCTGCCGGAAGTAGGGCGGCTGCTGCGCCAGGCCGTTTTTCACCGCGCTGAATTTCAGAAGGCTGACCAGGAGTTGAACGCCTTTCAGGCGCACATCCGTATCTCCGGCGGCGCGCGCGTGGACCGGTCCGCCTATTTGTCGCTGCGGGCCCGGCGCGATACCAGCCTGGCGGCGATGAAGCACGCGCTCGAACAGATCGAGCGAACCGGCGCCCAGGTGAAGGATCTGGAGATCGGGCTGATCGATTTCCTCTGCCTCTATGAAGGCCGCGAGGTCTGTTTGTGCTGGAGATTAGGTGAGGATCGGATCGGCTTCTGGCACGGAACCGAAGAAGGATTCCGGGGACGAAAGCCCATCGATGACGAATTCCTGAAGAAGCATTCCACCGAATAGTACCCTCTGGCAGCCGTATTGCACCGTCAAGGGCATGCGTAATCATACTGAGAAGCGTCACTTATGCTCGGAGTTGGTATCGATCCTGTGCGGATGCGGGCGGCTGATCACGGGGAATCTGGAAGAGATTGGAGAGCGAAGCGCGCTGGTGCTGGTGGACACGCCCATCCGGCGCAACTCCCAGGTGAATATTCGTTGTGAGACGTACAACTTGCGCGGCGCTGTCCGGTCCTGCCGGTTCGCCGGTGTGCTCGGCTACCTGGTTGAGGTCACCCTGGATATCGATTCGACCTGGTCGCCCAGATGGTTCACGCCCAAGCACCTGATGTGCCTGCTCGAACCGCCGGCGCTAAGGCGTTTCGCTTAAGGACTCGCTAAGAGTACTGAGAAAAAGTAGCGGGCAAGTTTTACCGCGGAGGAGTTTCCTTCCTTACCTTGCGGGGTCATTGCGGAGCGGGGAGGACGGCGCGGACAGCTCCGCCCTCCACACTTTTACACTTCCGCGGTTTGCCGGTCAGGCCATTACCTTGGAGAACGCGGCTTTGAAACGATCCATCTCCTGCTGGGTGCCGACGGAGATGCGAACCCAGGTCGGCCAGACCGGCCAGGGCCGGCCGATCAGCACATTTTCCTTAGCCATGGCCTGGATCACTTCCGTATTGGGCCGGCGCACGTCGATCATGAAGGCGTTCGATTCGCTTTTGGTGAACTTATAACCTTTCTTATCCAGAAACTCGAAAACATCGGAGCGGATGTCGGCGTTGATCTTGCGCCGCTTGGGAACCAGATCGGGAACCTTGAGGCTCGCCGTGGCCGCCGCGGTGCCGGTAATCGGCGTGAATCCGGGGCCGTAGGGGCGCAGCTTTTCGAGCAGATCCGGGCGGCCGATCGCCAGGCCGGCGCGCAGTCCCGCCATGCCATAAACCTTGGAAAACGTCCGCAGCACGATGATGTCCTTATCGGCCGCGGCCAGATCCACTCCGGATTTGGCCAGGGTGGTGAAATGCCAGTATGCTTCGTCGAGCAGCAGAATCGAACCCTTGGGTTTGTTGGCGAGCGCCCACTCGATATCGGCGCGCGAGGTGAGCGTGCCGGTGGGATTATTCGGATTGCAGATGTAGATGACGCCGGCGTTCGGATCGGCCTTGACCATGGCCTGAACGTCATGCGAATGATCCGCGCGCAGCGGCACGTGGATGGCTCTGGCGCCGATGAATTTCGCGGTCTGCGCGCCGGATTCGTAGCCAGGATCGGCCATCACGAATCCGCGGCTGGGAGAACAGAACGCGCAAACGACGCGCTGGAGCGGATCGCTGGAGCCCGCGTAGGCGGTGATGTACTCGGGTTTGACGCCCTCCACCGCCGCGGCCGTCTTCACCAGCTCGCCCGCTTCATTGTGCGGCGAATAACGCCCGCCGAAGCGCGCCACGCGGTTGATCGCCTCCAGGGCTTCCGGGCACGGCCCGAGAGGATTTTCGTTCTGATTGATCCGGACGGCGTCGTCGGAGACCGGGCCGCGGACATAGCGCTGCGCGAAAGCCGCCTCGTTGTAAAAAGGCAGAGCCGCGCCTGCGGCAACCACGCTTGCGATTCTGCCAAGTTGCCGGCGGGAAAAGCCGCGGGAAAGAAGATCCTGTTCGGCGGCGATGGAAACAGCCTGGGGCATACGCATCGTTTCTCCTTGTGAGGGAAGTGTACCGGATGCCGGGATGCAAGTCAAAGGGCCGGCGGCGCGCGGGCGGGCGATCTCCGGGACCGTTTCAGAGCAGCCAGAGGCCGATCGCCAGGGTGATCAGCGTCACCGGCAATCCCGCGCGGAAATATTCCCAGAATCCGATGTCCACCACCGGGCGCGATTTCTCCACCACGATCAGATTCGCGACCGATCCTAGAATGGTCAGATTGCCCGCCAGCGTCGACGCCATGGCCAGACGCAGCCAGGCCAGCGCAGGGTGGGACAAGTGCGCGATCAGCGGCTTAAAGACCAGCACTGCCGGAACATTGCTTACCAGATTGGCCAGCGCCGCCGCCGAGGCGCTGAACACGACGCGATTTTCCAGGCCGGAGCGCTGCGCCGCCGCCACCAGATTCTGTTCCAGGGGGCTTTTCTCGGCTCCGGCCACCACGATAAACAATCCTGCGAACATCACCAGCAGCGCCCAGTCCACCTGCCGGTAAACGTCCTCCGGATGCACGTTGCGCGAGATCAGCAGCAGCACCGCTCCGCCGGCGATGGCCACTTCGGCGATGGGCCAGCCGGAAAAGAAGAACGCCACCATTGCGCCCGAGATCAACAGCGACTTGGCCAGCAGCGCGCGATCCACCGGCGCCGGGCGCGGCGTCCGGCACGGCACGCCTCCGTCCCGAAATTCAGCCCGGTAAAGAAGCGCCAGTATCGCGATGCACACCGCGATTCCCAGCGCGGCGACCGGCGCGAGCGACCGCGCGAAAACGGTGTAGGGAATCGCCGAAAAACTGCCGATCAGCATGTTTTGCGGGTTTCCGGTCAGCGTCGCCACGCTGCCCAGATTCGACGCCATGGCCACCGCCAGCAGATAGGGCGTTGGATTCCGGCGCAGCGCCGAGGTGGTTTCCGCCACCAGAGGAGCCAGCACCAGACAGACCGTGTCGTTGACGAAGAACGCCGAAAGCACTCCCGCCACCACCGCCACCCCGGCCATCATGGCCAAGGGATGACGCGCGTGCGCCACCACCCACTCGCTCACCAGGGCGAAAAATCCGGAAAGGCGCAGATGCGCGACCACGATCATCATGCCGAACAGCAGCACGATCGTGTTCATATCGATGGCCTGATAGGCTTCGCTCAACGTGAGCACGTTGGCGGCTACCATCAGGCTCGCGCCGATGATCGCCGCGCCGGTGCGGTCGACGCGAAGCCCGGGAATCCGCCCCACCGCCAGGACCAGATAGGTCCCCAGAAAAATAAGCGTGGCGGTCAACGCGGAAGGACTCCTGGAGCCCGTTTGGAAGCCTGCCCCGCCATGGTCGACATCTCGGGGCTACACGCCGGGATGCGTTCCCGTGTCCGGACGGCTCCTCAGCGCCCGCGCCGCTTCCAGAATCCGGTCCGCCGCCTCCTGCGGGCGATCGATGGAGTGTATGGCGAGTTCGCTGGAGCGCCCCGCCGTTTCCATCGACAGATCGCCCACCCCCCACAGGCGCTGCCACACCGTTCGCCGGACATTGACCTCCTGGATTTTATCGAGCTCGATGGTGCGCGTTGACTTCGAAAGGAACCCGACTTCCTCGCGCACCCGGTCCTCGGATACCGTGATCCGCACCATCCGGTTGCGGATGTGGCGAATCAGCGTAAAGAATGCGAGAATAGCGGGCAGGAGAAAGGCCCACTTGCCCCAGTCCCGGACCTGCTGGTCATCTTTGCCGGCCGCCAGCCATACGCCGATGGCGATCGCCAGCAGCACGCAGAACAAGTAGCCCAAGTGGACGAACTTCAGCGACGGTCGCAGTTGCATCGCCCCAAGATTCTAGCACGGCGGTTCGATTGCCTGTCACAATAAGAGAGAGATGGAAAGCGAACGCCCCGTGACCAGGGTCCTGGTGGTGGATGACGAAGAGTCGCAGCGCACGGCGCTGGCGAGCATGATTGCCTTGTGGGGATACGCGGTGGAGACCGCCTGCGACGGCCAGGAGGCGCTGGAAAAACTGGCGGCCTTCGGCGCGCACGTGATCGTCACCGACCTGATGATGCCGCGTATGGACGGCAATGAGTTGCTGCGCCGGCTGAAAGCCCAGGGCGGAGGGCCGCCGGTGATCGTGCAGACCGCCTTCGGCAATCTGGAAACCTCCATCGCCACCATCCACGACCTGGGGGCGTTCTGGTTCCTGGAAAAACCGGTGCAGTCGCAGGCGCTGCGGCTGCTGCTGGAGCGCGCGGCGAATCAGGGCCGTCTGGCCGAGCATGCCGAGCGGCTGGAACGGCAGTTGAGCTATCAAGGCGTGCTCGGCGATATGGCCGGCACTTCGCCGCGGATGCAGGAAGTGTTCGCGCTGATCCAGCAGGTGGCCCCCAGCAAGGCCGCGGTGCTGATCACCGGGGAAAGCGGCACCGGAAAGGAGCTCGCCGCGCGCGCCATCCACGCGCTGAGCCCGCGCCGCGCCGGCCCGTTCGTCGCCATCAACTGCGCGGCCATGCCCGATACGCTGATGGAAAGCGAACTGTTTGGCCACGAAAAGGGCGCCTTCACCGGAGCCGTCGAGCGCCGCGCCGGATGCTTCGAGCTGGCGCAAAACGGAACCGTTTTGCTCGATGAGATCGGGGACATGCCGGTCAACACGCAGGCCAAGCTGTTGCGCGTGCTCGAGGACGGACGCGTGCGCCGCCTCGGCGGGAAAAGTGAAGTGCAGCTTGACGTGCGGGTGATCGCCGCCACCAACGCGCCGCTGGATAACGCCATCCGCGAGGGCAGATTCCGCGAGGATCTGTATTATCGCCTGAACGTCTTCCCCATTCCGCTGCCGCCGCTGCGCGACCGCAAAGACGACCTTCCGGTGCTGACCCAGGCGCTGTTGCAGGACTTGAACCGCAAGCACGCCACCAAGGTCACCGACGTTTCCAGCGAGGTGCTGGACCGCTTCCGGGCCTACAACTGGCCGGGCAATGTCCGGGAGCTGCGGAACGTCCTGGAGCGGGCGGTGATCCTGGCCGGGGAAGGCACCATTCTTCCTTCGTACCTGCCGCCCGGCTTCGGCGGCGCACCGATTCCGGCGCCGGCGCTGGCCTCGGAAAGCGGCGAACTGCGCATCCCGGTCGGCTATACCATCGAGCAGGCCGAGCGCGCCCTGATCGAGCTGACCCTGGAACACACCAGGCACAATAAAACCCGCGCCGCCGAAATTCTCGGCATCAGCCAGAAGACGCTTTTCAACAAGCTTAAGGAATACGGCGCGCAAGGCGCGGCCGTGGGATAAGCCGGTGTTCTTGTTTCTGGCGAGTTCTGGATCCTGACCCCGCAAGGCAACCATGTCCCTGCGTGTCCGCCTCGTTGTTGTCATCGTCGTGCTGGTGACGCTCGTCGCGGCGGCGCTTTCGGTGCTGCATCTGGATACGCTGATCAACTCCCTGTCGGAAGACGCTTTGCAGCGCAGCGAGCTGGTCAGCCAGCAGGTCAAGAGCTACGTCATCGAGCAGGTGAACGAAGTCTCCTCGGAATACGCCGTGCCCGCGGACCTGGAGGAGACCATCGCGCTGTGGAACCAGATCGTCACCTCCGACGGCAACATCGCCAAGATGCTCAAGATGCTGGCCACCTCGCAGGGCGTGGTGGAGATCAACGTCGCCGGACGGACCGGAGAAATTCTGGCCTCCTCGGTCGATTCGCGCGTGGGCCAGATGATGGACCGCCTGCCGGCGCTGCAAGTCTGGAGCTCGCTGCCGCTCACCCGCCGCCTGGCCGATCTGTTCGGAAGAAAGCCGGATTATCAGGTGACCGTGCCGCTGGGCTTCAACGGCCAGGAGCTGTTCACCGTCCAGGTGGTCACCTCCACCGTGCTGCTGAGCAATATTCTGCTGCCGGAGGTGCGGACGGTGGCCTATGTCTCGCTCGCCGCGCTGATCGCCTCCTTGCTCCTTACCGCGGTCGCCACCAACTGGCTGCTGCGCCCGGTGCGGCGGCTGGAGCAGATGATCGACCGCATGGTGCAGGGAAAGTTCGGCCGCCCGGAAAAGTCGGAGGGAATGGCCAAGGAGTTCGCCGCCGTTGAAAGCAAGCTGAACGTTTTGGGCGAGCAGTTCCGCGGCGCGCGCAAGGAAGCCAGCGAGATGCAGCACAGTCTCGATCAGCTTTTAGAGCGCATGGAATCGCATCTTGACGTGGCCTCGCGGCTGACCGCGATCAGCCGCATCACCGGCAGCGTCGCGCATGAGATCAAGAATCCGCTGAACGCCATTTCGCTCCATCTCGATCTGCTGCGCGCCCGCCTGGGCGGCCCGGAGGACGAGCTGACCGCCGAAATCGACGTTTTATCGAAAGAAGTCCGGCGGCTGGACCGCGTGGTCAAAACGTTTCTCGACTTTTCGCGCCCGGTCGACGTCCGCCTGGAAGAGGTGGATCTTGCGGCTCTGGCGCGGGAAGTTTCCGAGCTGATGAAGCCGCAGGCGCGTCTGGCCGGCATCGATCTGGTGTTCGAGGCGCCCCCCGCGCCGGCTCTTATCCGCGGCGACGCCGATCTGCTCAAGCAGGCCATCCTGAATCTGGTCACCAACGCGCTCGACGCCATGAAGGAGGGCGGCCATCTCCATCTTCGCGCCGGACGCCAGGACGATACCGTAACCCTGGAGGTCGCCGACGACGGCCCCGGCATCCCGCCGGAGCTGCGCAACAAGGTTTTTCAACTTTACTTCACCACCAAGCCGAATGGTTCCGGCATCGGGCTGGCGATGACCTACCGGGCGGTGCAGTTGCATAATGGTACTATCGATTTCACCAGCGAAAACGGCCGGGGAACGACGTTCCGGCTTCAGTTCCCCGCTCTGGTCGGACATGCGTAATTGGAAGCCAAAGTCGCCCGGGATCGCTTTTTTGGTGGGATTTTCGGCGTTTTCAAGTTCCTGTTTTTTCCGCCATTCGCCGATGGTGTTCACGCCGCCGCCGGCGCGGGCGCAGACTCCGCCTCCGCCTGCGGCTCCGCCGCTGCTGCCGCCGCCGCCGCAAATCGCCGCCGATGCCGAGGCGAACCTTCCGCCGGTGGCCGCCGCTTCCCTTCCCGAGCTCCCTCCTCCGCCCGCGCCCAGGCCGCCGCAGAGGAAAACCGTCGTGGCTCCGCCGCCCAAACCGGCCGCGGCCCCCGCCCCGGATCAGGGTCCGCCGCCGCCAAAACTGGTCCAGCTTTTCACTCCCGAGCAGGAGCGCGAGTACAACCGCAATATCGACGAAAGCCTCGACCGGGTGCGGCGCGCGCTGGCGATTTTATCCAGTAAGCGGCTCAACTCCGATCAGGCCGAAGCCGCCAACCGCATCGCCGCGTTTCAGAAACAGGCCGAGGAAGCGCGCAGCGCGCACGATCTGGCCGGCGCGGACCTTCTGGCCCGCCGCGCCGCTACGCTGGCCGACGATTTGCTGACGCGGGTCCCGTAAAGACAAAACAGGGCAGGAACCGGGGAGTCCGGGCGACCGAAGTCAACCTGCGGGGCGTGCAGATTTCCCCGCGTTCGGATCTCCTCGAATTTCCTGCCCCGAAGCCGCCGGGTCGGAGGGGCCGGCGGCTATCCCGCAAAAACTCTATTGCTCGCCCGGGCCCGACGGAACGTTCCGCGCCGCTTCCGTCTCCGGCACCCACAGCTTCACTTCCACCCGCCGGTTCTGCTTGCGGCCGTCGCGGGTTTTGTCGTCGGCGACCGGCATGGCATAGCCTTCGCCCAGCATTGTAATATTTCGGACCGGAATCTTGTACTGCGTCGTCAGGTACCGCGCTACGCTTTCGGCGCGCCGCTCGCTCAACATGTCGTTGTAGGCGGGCGAGCCGGTCTTGTCCGTGAATCCCTGAATCTCGATGACGAAGCGGTCCAGGCCCTGCGCCTGCTTGGCCAGTTCGTCAAGCTGCTGCTTTCCTTCGTCGGTAAGCCTGTCGCTGTTGATCCGGAACAGCACGGTCTCCGACTTCGCCAACTGATACTTGTTCATCCCGTCGATGGTCTTGCCCAGCCGGTCCAGACCCTGCTCGGCGAACGTCCTGGCGCCGGTGGCGGCCTGCTGCGCGTTCTCGGCGGCCGACTGCGCGCCGGCGGCCTTTTGATCGGCCGCGCGAGCCGCTTCGGCGGCTTGCGTCGCCTTGTTATCGGTATCCTTCAACTGTTCCTTGGTACGCGACAGATCGCGGTCCAGCTCCTGAATCTCGGTTCCCTGCGCCGAGATGGTTTTATCCTGTTCCGCATTCTTGGCCTGAGCCTCATCGGCTTCCTGTTTGATCGGAGCGACGGTCTTGGCTACATACTTGTGCGTCGCGCAACCGGTGCCGAGAAGACTGAAAGCCACTGCGGCTGATGTAATCACGAAGTTCTTCATTGTTTTTCCCCTTTCATTCCTGTTAGGCCTGCGCGGCAAGCATGCTCTTCAACGTGAATCCTAAAATCGATTCGGCCGCCAGCGAGATCCGCGCCACACTCTTTCCATTCCTGTTCTGGTCCCGATGGGCGACCCGCGCCAGCGGGCTGGTCTCCAACGCAACGCGGCGCCCGCCGCGCTCATAGAAATCCAGCGTGACCGCCAACCAAGCCTCCCCACCCTCATTCGGCCCACGCGCGCTCAGCACGTGTCCTTCTACAACCGTACCTTTCGGCAGAACTTCCACGTTTCCCGCCATGACCGGCGACTCCAAAGTGCCGGTGAACCGGTCTCCGGGACGGCTCTGCATGCAATCCAGCGTTTCGCCGAGCCGAACCCGAAGAACGGTGCCCGCGGGAGCAACCACGGGAACCCGGCTGGTGCTCGCCTCCACCGCAACGGTCGAGCCATGGCAGCCGGCGAGGAAAGCTCCTGCCACGGCTGCCGGTAGAATCTTCAGGAAGGCCTTCGGAAACATTTTCCGTCCCGCCACGTATCCCGCTGATTCTGAGCGATTACCGAACCGCACGCCGGTTACATCAGCACGTGGTGCGCCAACCCGGCGCCGGCTTTGCGTAAAGAAAATTTACGGTTAATCCGAAGAAACACCGCGATTTGAGATCCGCGTAGGGTAAGATATAGGGTCTGGTTTCCAATGGATTTCAAGATTATACTCAACGGATTACAAATTAACTTACGTTTGCTCCGGTGACGTTTCTTCGATGGCGCGCGTTCTTGTAGCCGACGACCACCCGCTTCTGCGCAGCGGGCTGCGACAACTGCTCGATGCCGAACCCGGCCTTGAGTTCGCCGGCGAAGCGGCGGATTCGGACCAGGTCCTGGCGCAGATCCAGACGGATTGCTGGGATCTCGTGCTGCTGGATCTGTGCATGCCCGGCCGCGGCGGCATGGAAGTATTACGCGAGATTCGGAGAACCAGACCGCACCTGCCCGTGCTGATTTTGAGCATGCACGCCGAGGAACAGTTCGCCGCGCGAGCCATCAAGGCCGGCGCCAGCGGCTATTTGAGCAAAACCGGCACCCCCGCCGAGGTGGTAAGCGCCATCCACAAGGTGCTTAAGGGGCTGAAGTACGTAAGCCCAGCCGTGGCCGGGACCCTGGCCAATTCGCCCCTGAACGGGCGTCCCGCCCACGAACGGCTCTCCGACCGCGAGTTTCAGGTGATGTGCAAGATCGCTTCGGGTCAGACGGTGTCGCAGATCGCCGCGGAAGCCAGGCTGAGCGTCAAGACCATCAGCACCTACCGCTCGCGCGTGCTCGAAAAAATGAACATGCGCAGCAACGCCGAGCTCACGCGCTACGCAATCCAGCAAGGGCTGGTGGATTGACCCGGACCTGCGGGCGCCCCGCAGACGCTACCATCTGAACCGGCGCTGGCAGCCTATCTGGCGGTGATGGACGCCCAGAAATTGCAGACTGGACAGCCGTGAAGCTCCTCGCCAGGGAGGATGGAGGGAAACCGATTGGGCCCTGCATTACGTGCGCTGTGAAGAGAATTCTCCAGAATTGCTTGTTACCGCCGAGCGGCTGATCCTCGGCCTAAAGACTTGGACCCTCGCTCTCCAGTAAAAGGAAGAGCCAGAACAACGGTAGGTCGTGCCCGTTCGGCAGCGAATGATCCGGTGTTGCCATTTCCGAGATCGAGCTGGCTATTTGCGACATATAGAAACTCACCGCCCCTTACTGCCCCCTGAATCGGCCCTTCGTAATCCGGATGTGCCATTTCCAGTATTTCCACGCTGTTGACACGTGTCTGCTGCCGATCAACGCGAATTCTTACGACGCGGTCGGGCTTGGGACCAATCTGGACCGCGATGAACCCGTCGGGAACTCGTGAGATCCCGTCGAGGCCTTGCAGCCACGTCCCGGGCGGAGAATCGAGATGGCGTTGTTGTTTCGTCGAAAGATCAACCGCCCACAAGCCGGTTGCGTAGTCAGCGACGAACAAGGTCTTTTCGTCCGCGGACAACGCCAATCCCTGCGCGGCGCGAAACGCGCCGGAAGGGACAAACCGTTCTAATTCGCTTGCACCAGGCTGTAACAAGTAAATGCTCGATGCGCCCGTGTCGGAAACATACACGGTACCATTGTGATGGACCACCAGCGCGTTGAGCAAATGGCGCTTGCCATCGGCCGGGAGCATGGTCTTTCTCGCCAGCTTGCCTGATTCAAGATTAAACGCAAACACTCCCGTGCGGCCAAAATCTTGTTGCTGGTAGCCCAGCATGTAAGGAACTGCGGAAGTCGTCGCATAGAGAAGATGCCTAGCGGAATCCACCGCAAGGGAATTCCCCGCAAGGAATCCATCCTGGGCCTGCTGAATGAAATCGGAGATCGTGCCGTCTCGTTTCCTGCGAACGATCTTGCGCTCCCGCACGCTGGCAATAAAGACGTCGCCACGGGCCGGATCCACCGCGATTCCTGTGGCGAGCAAGTTCGGATCGGGAAGGATGAAGGCCGCCCTGCTCCGGACCACGGGCTTGCGAAGTTCAGCCAATTGCTTTTTGAAGGCGTCCCATTCGGGCGTGCCTCGAATGCCTTCGAAATCGGAATCCGTTTCGGCGCCGAAGTCGAGCTTATCGGCCAGGAGTCGACCCAGCAACCGGACCGCCTCCCTGGCATTGCCCAGCAGCGCCTCTCCGCAAGCCACGTTGTAAATAAATCGCTCGTTGGTTGGATCAAGGTCCAGTGCACGCTTTTCGTAGGCGAGGAAACGGCCATAGTCTTTCCCTTGATATGCCTTTACAGCTTCAGCATTTAGTTCGGACGCCGTCATCGACGTCTCTTGGCCACCCCCGGCCGTGACCGCAAGGATTCCGGCAAGCAACGCGGCAATCGGCTTCATGTTTTTCCACCCCTTCAGAATTCATTCTCACCGACAAATTGGTCTCACGGCAATTTTCGACTCAACTTCCTATTCGCGCCAGTTAAGAACCAAGCCTTTCGATATTTTGACAATCACGCGTTTGGATTTGATCTTTGAACGTGTACTCGCCGACCTCAAAAGGGAAGACATACGCAAGACCGCGCCGGTCTAGCGCGGCAGGAAGATCCAGGTTGCCAAGAACGGGGTCACATTGACCACACTGTGCAGTGCTACACAGGGCCACACGCTACCGGCGCGTTCGCGTACCCAGCCGAGCAATGCGGCAGCAGCGAAAGCGAGTATAGCGCCAGCAACGCTGGTAATGAGGTGGAGGTTCCGACCGAAGACCGCGGCGTGGGCAATTGTGAAAAGCGCAGCTGTAATCAGCGCACCCCACCCGAACTTGGCGCCGGCAAACCTCCACGGGCGCCCAAACGTCTCATTCAACAACGACTGGAAGACACCGCGGAAGACGAACTCCTCAGCGACGCTGGGCATTGTAAGCTCGAACAGCAAGGTCTCGCGATCCGGCAGCAGTTGCATTCCCCGCATCCAGGGAAGCAATCCAACGAATACCGCGATCACAGCAGCGGTGCCGAGCCACGGCAACGTACCAGGTACCCAATGTCCTTTGATCCCCAGACGTGCCAACGAATAGCCTGGAAAGACGGTCAGCACAAGCACCCAAGCGATTTCCAGCAGTTTCCCTTGCCAATTCCAATCCAGGCGGGAGAATACACTGAATCGCGGGGCCATCACACAAGCCAGATCCACGAACACCAGCACCGCAACAAACATTAACTGCTTGAGGTCTACTGCGGCGGCCTTGGACATTGTCCAGGCAACCCACAGCACTAGGGGTATCAGAGGCACGAGCCACATGATGCCGGTAGCCAGTACCTGGACCAGATAGGACTTCACGTCCATCGATTTTTTTCTCCTGAGAGAATGGAGATACGCATGCCGCGTGGGATATGTTCCTCCAATATAATGAGGCGATGGCATTCCCCATTCACCGCATGCGCCGCCTGCGCGTTTCCGAGGCGATGCGGCGGCTGGTCCGCGAAACCCGGTTGGAGGCGCAGCAATTCATCCTTCCGCTTTTCGTCTGCCCCGGCGAGGGGGTGCGCAAGGAGATCTCCTCCATGCCGGGGAACTTCCAGCTCTCCATCGACCAACTGGTGCAGGAATGCGAGCAGGCGCGCGCCTTGGGCCTGGGCGGCGTGATCCTCTTCGGCATTCCCGAGCGCAAGGACGAACTCGCCTCGGAGGCTTACGCGGAAAATGGCATTACGCAGCGGGCCGTGCGGGCGGTGAAGGCGGCGGTTCCGGATCTGCTCGTCATCACCGATGTGTGCAACTGCGAATACACCAGCCACGGCCACTGCGGAAAGATCGCCGGAAACGACGTGGATAACGACGCGACCCTGGCCTGGCTTGCCGAGACCGCCTTATCGCACGCGCGGGCGGGCGCCGACATCGTCGCGCCCTCCGACATGATGGACGGCCGCGTGGCGGCGATCCGCCATTCGCTCGACGCGCACGGATTCGTGAAAACGCCCATCCTTTCCTACGCCGCCAAATACGCGTCGGTCTTCTACGGCCCGTTTCGCGAAGCGGCGGAATCGGCGCCGGCGTTCGGCGACCGCCGGTCTTATCAAATGGATCCGGCCAACGCGCGCGAGGCGCTCCGGGAAATGGAGCTCGACGTGGAGGAAGGCGCGGACATGCTGATGGTGAAGCCGGCCATGCCGTATCTGGATATCATCCGCCTGGCGCGCGAGCGGTTCTCCGTGCCGATCGCCGCTTATCAGGTCTCGGGCGAATTCAGCATGATCGTCGCCGCGGCGCGCAACGGCTGGCTGGATCTGGACCGCGCGATGCTGGAGTCGCTCATCTCCATTCGCCGCGCCGGCGCGGATTTCATCCTGACGTATTTCGCCAAAGATGCGGCCCGCGCGCTCGGCTAAGACGCCGGCGGCGGGATGGCTGGCCGCCGCGGCGATCATCATGATCGTGATTTTAAACGGTGCGCCGCGGTTTTCCAACGCCTCGATCCCTCCACGCGGCATTCCCGATTCCGGCTTGGCGCTCCAAGTCGCACGGAACATCGGCGAGGTGGATGCGATCCTGGGCGAAGCTCCCAGCCCCGATCGCGAGGCCATGCGAATCAAGCAGTACCTCGACTTCGGCTTCATCGCAGTGTACGCCGGCCTGTTCCTGGCGCTGGGGCGGCTGTTCGCATCGAAGCTGGCGGCGTTGGGAGCCCTCTGCGGCGCCGCAGCGGCGGTCTGCGACGTGTTCGAAAATCTGGCCATTCTCCGCATCCTCAAAGCGCCGCTGGCCCAGACCACCCCGGCCATGATCGATTCGATCCGCCATGCGAGCCTGGCGAAATGGACGCTGGCTTCTGCGGCGGCGGCGATCTTCGCGGCGTTGTTCCTGCGCGGGAAGGGCAAGGCGATGCGCTTCATCGGCATCTGCCAGGCGCTGGCGGCCGCGCTCGGCTTTTACGGCCTGTTCGACAACGCGTTTCTCTATTGGGCGGGCATTCCGCTGCTGGCCGGCCTGGCCGCGCTCGTAGCGAAGTTTGTCGCGGCTCCGCTGATCTTGCGCCGCTGACGGTCTTCAGCGGCGCGCAACGCGGCCGATGGCGTTCACCACTTTGCGATACGGAATTTTTTCAAGGGAGTCGAAGCCGATCCACTCGCCGTCGCGCCAGCTTGCGCCGTGCCAGCGCAGCAAAACCGCCAGATGTTCGAGGTTCGGCGCGCCGCCGCCGCGGATGCCGCCCGCCAGTTCGCGCAGGCGCTGATCCATCGATTGCCCGGAGCCCGCGGTTTCCGATAAATCGAAGCGCACCGGCTCAGCGAAGCAGCCGCCCAGCAGGAACCACAGCTCCACCGCGCTCGCCTCAGCCGACGGCGCCACCGCGACGCCGCTCAGCAGATCCACCACTCCCGCCAGGCCGCCCGCCAGCTCGCGCACTTCGCGAATCCGCAGCGCGCGCTGGTGCAGCCGCTCGGCCTCCTCGAAATTCATCTCCAGGCTGGCGCGGTCGCGGGCCGCCTCCGCCGGTTCGGCCAGCGACGCGCCGCGCGTCCGCAAAAATTGCTCGACGCGCGCCGTTTCGCCGCGATATTCGTCGAGGGAAACCGCCTGCTGGCAGGGCCGCAGGCAGCGGTTCATCTCGCCGTAGATGCAGCCGGGATGATCGGGCGAGGGCGCCAGATTTTCCTCGCAGCGGCGCATCTGAAACAGATCCAGCACGCCCGATTGGTAGCGCTCCGCCGCCGCGCGGCTCGGAAACGGGCCGAAATGAAGACCGCGGCCCAACTTCGTGGTGATCATCAGCCGCGGAAAAGGGTTGTCGAGCGTCAGGCGCAGCAGCACCGGCGGGCGGAGCCGGGTGATGCGCGGCCAATCCTCGGGAAAATAACGCCGGGCGAGCTCCAGATGAATCAGAGTGGAGGCGAGCTGCGAGCCGGCCGGCCAGTATTCGACGCGCTCCACCACGCCGCCCAGATGGAGCACGCGCGAGACCCGGCCGCTCTCGGCAAGCAGCCGGCGCAATCGCCGCCGCAGCAGCGCGGTGCGCGCCAGATAGGGAGGTCCTTCGGCCGCCCACAACAGAAACACCGCGGGCGCATCCGGTATCGAATCGATTTCAGAGGGCAGCGCAGCCCGCGGCTCGATCATCACTTCCGATTGTAGAGTGCGCGCGGGTAAGCCCCTCGCGGGACCCGGCGGCGGCAACGCCGCGGGCGGGGCAAAGCGCGCCGGCGCGGCGAACTGGTAGCATGATTCCTCTTGGCGGGCGCGTCTCAGTTGAGCGGCGGATCAAAGAGCCTGCTCCGATCCCTGCGCCGCGCGGACTTGACCGCGGTGGTGATCAACGGCGTGATCGGCGCGGGAATTTTCGGCCTGCCCTCGAAAACCTTCGCGCTCGCCGGCGCCTATAGCCTCGCCTCGTTCGCCATCTGCGCGGTGTGCGTGTCGTTCATCGTGCTCAGCTTCGCCGAGGCATCCAGCCGCTTTTGCGAAACCGGAGGTCCGTATTTATTCGCGCGCCAAGCCTTCGGCCCGCTCGCCGGATTCACCATCGGATGGTTCGTGTGGCTGGCGCGGCTCACGGCGTTTTCCGCCAACTGCACCCTGCTGCCGGAATATCTCGGCTTCTTTTTTCCGCCGCTGGCCGCCGGATGGCCGCGCGCCGCGCTGGTGACCCTTCTGGTGGCCGCGCTCACCGCGATCAATATTCGCGGCATTCGCGTGGTTGCCGGCGCCGGCAACACCTTCGCGGCGCTGAAGCTGATCCCGCTGGCGCTCTTCGCCGCCGCGGGATTTTTTTTCGTCGACAGTCATCGCTTCACCGGACCCGC
>JAJPIT010000031.1 GCA_021324615.1 Terriglobia bacterium
CAGTTCCGGGTAGGTCGCTGGAGCCGGCGAGCAATCGCCGGCCAAGAGGAATGATCGCCGCTCGCAAGAGTACAGAAACCGGCTTATAGTCCGGCAAGCCTTTTTCACCCGCGGCGGCGTCTCGCTCCTGGATGTCTCCGGGGAGCATCGGCGAGGCCCGGCGAGTCCTTCTTATTTCCCCCCGCGGCGATCGGATATCATGGTTGCACACCCATGCGACTGCTCTCTTTTCTCCTCCTCGCGGCTACCGCTTTCTCCCAGCCCATGGACGACGAGTTCGCCAGGCTCGTCAAGGAATGGACCACGCGGCCCGAATTCATCAGCCCGCTGGTCGATCATCTTCCGAAATCCTCGACTGTCCCCTCGCCCAAGGACGTTCTCGGCTACTACGCCGGGGCGCCGAAAAAGCTGACCTATTATGCCGATCTGCTGAAGTACTACCACGCCCTCGCCGCCAAATCCCCGCGCGTCAAGGTGATCAATATCGGCAAGACCGACGAGGGGCGCGAATGCGTGATCGTGTTCGTCGGCTCGGAAGAGTCCATCCGGAATCTCGACGCCGAGCGCCAAGCCCTGGCTCAGCTCGCCGATCCGCGCAACATCACCGACGCGCAGGCGCGCGAGATTATCGCCAAGGCCAAGCCGATCTATCACCTCATGGGCGGCCTGCACAGCGCCGAGACCGGCCCCAGCGAGATGCTGATGGAGCTGGCCTACCGCCTGGCCACCGAAGATACGCCGCTGATCCGGAAGATCCGCGATAACGTGATCGTGAGCATCACCCCCGCCGCCGAACCCGACGGCCGCGATCGTTATCTCGACTGGTATTACAAGTACAAAATCAACGACACCGGCGAGGATGATCAGGCGCCCGGACCTCCCTACTGGGGCAAGTACATCTTCCACGACAACAATCGCGACATCAATTATTCGCAGATGACCATGCGAACGCTGCTCGACTGGTACCTGCAATGGCACCCGCCGATTATGCATGAGCTGCACGAATCGGAGCCGTTCATGTATACCTTCAGCGGCCAGGCGCCGCAAAACCCGACCCTCGATCCGATTCTTTACGGGGAGCTGCCCTGGTTTTCGAATTTCGAAATGGAGCAGATGACCAAATACGGAATGCCCGGCGTGTGGACGCACGCCTTTGTCGATATGTGGTCGCCCGGATATTTGGGTTTCATGTCCTCCAATCACAACGGCATGCTGCGGATGTATGAGACCTTCGGCAACGGCGGCGCCAACACCATGCACCGCCACATCGATGGACCGGACGGCGGCGGGCGCGGCGGCCGCGGCGGCGGTATGACCACACGCGAATGGTACCGCCCGCTTCCGCCCTATAAAGAAACCGACTGGAGCCAGCGCGACAACACCAACTACGAAGAAACCGGAGTGCTGACCGCACTCGAGTTAACCTCGGCTTTTCCCGATATCATCCTGGAAAACTTCTATAAAAAGAGCAGAAATTCGATTGAAGACGGCAAGAAGGGTCCAGTGCATGGTTATGTGATTCCGGCCAACCAGCCGGACATGACCCGCGTGGCGACCATCGTGAATATTCTGCGCCTGCAAGGCATCGAAGTCGGCCGCTCCTCCGGAGAAGTGAAGATCAAGGAAGGGACTTTCCCCGCCGGATCGTTCGTGATCAAGCGCGACCAACCCTACGGGCGGCTCGCCAAAATTCTTCTGGAAAAGCAAAATTTCCCCGATCCGAGCTTGACCACCTACGACGACACGGCCTGGACCATGGGGCTGATGTCGCACGCCAAAGTGATCGAAAGCCAGGACCCGGCGATTCTGAATGTTCCCGCTCCGCTGATCGATAAATTCGAGCCGCGCGGAACGGTCAGCGGCTCGGGCGCCTACTACGCGGTGCTCGATCACGGATCGAATAACCTGGTCACGCTGCGCTACCGCATCAAAGATGTGGCCGTTCGCGCCAACGAGCAGGCGTTCAAGAACGGCGATCAGGAGATTCCGGCGGGATCGTTCATTCTTCCGGCAAGCGCGATGGACCGCGCGCGGGGCGCGATCGAGTCGCTCGGATTGACGGCGGTCGCGCTGAACGCCGCGCCGGCGGTGCCGATGCATAATGTCGATCCGCCGCGCCTGGCGGTCTATTCCACCTGGGGCAGCACGCAGGAAGTGGGTTGGGTGCGCTATGCCTTCGATCATTACGAGATCCCCTACGATCTGATCTTCAAGGAACGGGTCCGCCAGGGCAATCTGCGCGGCTCCTACGACGTGATCGTGGTGCCCAATCAGGGCCGCGGCGCCAAGGGACTGGTCTACGATATCGAAGCGCCGAAGAACCGCCCGCCGCTGGCCTATACGAAATCGGAGCAGTTCAAGAATCTCGGCATGTACGGATCATCCGAGGACATCAGCGGCGGCATGGGGCTGGAAGGCGTCGTCGAGTTCCGCAAGTTCGTCGATGCCGGCGGAATTATGGTGACGCTGGGCACGGCCAGCGCGTTCCCCGCCGAGTTCGGCATCACGCGCGACGTGGAAGCGTCGCGCACTTCGCCGCAGTTCTACGCGCCTGGTCCGATCGTCGAGGCGGAAATTTTACATTCATCCAATCCGATCTTCTACGGCTATTCCGACAAGACCGTTCCGGTCCGCTGGGCGAACGGTCCGCTGTTGCAGGTTCCGCAGAAGGACCGCGAGCAGGAGGTTCTCATGCGCTTCCCCGGAGGCGAGGCGAGCGTCCTGAGCGGATTGATGCGCGGCGCCAACGAAATCCGCAACCGTCCCGCGGTGCTGGAGGTGCCGGTGGGCCAGGGTACGGTGGTGATGTTCGCGACGAATCCGTGTTACCGGTGGCAGAATTTCGGCGAATTCGGGATGCTTTTTAACACCGTGATGCACTACAACGCCCTAAAAGGGCGCTAGGAGGCCGCTCTCCGGGGGCGTTCGGTCGCCGGAAGCGAGCGACCTCGCCACCTTTTTGCATACCTTCGCCGCCAGCCCCAGCGGCGGCCATAGCGTCTCGCGCACCATTGCGATCTTGCGGATGCGATCTTCGATGCTCCAGATACACCTGGCGCCGCGCGGAAAAAAGACGACCTCGCCCGGCCCGAACCGCCGTTCCAGGCCGCGCTCATCGGTGATCCTGGCCGAGCCTGAAACCACCACCAGCATCTCGTCGCGCGTGTAGCGCCAGCGAAATCGGCCGGCGCTGCATTCCCACACCACCAGGATCGATAACCAGTCGCGGCTTCGCGCCAGGATCCGGGAGCACGCACGCGGCGCTCCGCTCAGAATCCATTCGCGGCGGATGGGATCAGGATTCAGCTCCACGGCGGCCGGATCGGCGATCAAAACGGTCTCGGGCACGGCGCTGTGCAACAGTTTCCACGCGCCTGCGCTCCGGACGTCCGGGAGCGGGCCGTCTTTTGAGGTCACGGGCGATCTCCGGAAAGGAAATGTTGGAAATCAATCTTTAGGGTTACAGGCATGGGCGCGGATTCCGCGGCAGGCATGTTTCCATTGGCTTAGACCCCGCCGCCCGGCGTGCGTTACAAAACCCCCGGGAACGTAATGATCCGTAAGCGATGGCCGCTGCGCGGCGCCGGACCAGCTAAACCCTTAGAGCAAAGCGGCTTGGGATGGCCGCTGGGGGGAGAATTTGTGACCGTGACGTTTTGCCCGGCTGTAAACTTTTTTGGACCTGTTCGGCCCCAACGGCCCGCCGCCACAGACTTTAAAATTGTCGTTATGGAACTGCGCAGCGTTGCGTCGCGTCTTCCACTGCTCTTTTTTTTCGCTTTGAGTAGCCTCACCCGCGCGGACACCGCCGCGTTTGATTTGACCGGTCCGCCGGTGGACGTAAGGGTGAAACGGGGCGACAAAACTCTGCCCATCTCGGAAGTTCCGAATCTGCAACCCGGCGACCGGCTGTGGATCCATCCCGCGCTGCCCAGCAATCAGTCCGTCCGCTACCTGCTGATCGCCGCCTTTCTGCGGGGCGCCACCAACCCTCCCCCGGAGGATTGGTTTGTTCGCGCCGAGACCTGGAATCGCAAGGTCCGCCAGGAAGGTATTTTCGTGGTTGTGCCGCCGGGCGCCGAGCAGGCGGTGATCTTTCTGGCTCCGGAAACCACCGGGGATTTCAGCACCTTGCGTTCGGCCGTGCGCGGCAGGCCCGGATCGTTTGTCCGCGCCATCCAGGATCTGGAGCAGGCCAGTCTGGACCGCTCGCGCCTGGACGCCTATCTCTCGGCGATGTATCAGACCGCGGAAGCCGATCCGGCGGCGGTGCACGAGCGAAGCGTGCTGCTGGCGCGCAGCCTGAGCATCCGGCTGGACGAGGACTGTTTCAAGAAACCGGTCGATCAGCAGGCGGGATGCCTGACGCAGCGCAGCGAAAATCTGGTGATGAACGACGGGCACAGCCAGTCCCTGGTGGGCGCTCTCACGCAGGGTCCGGCATCCGACCTGATCGGCCAGATCGCCACGACGCCGAAGATGGGGAGCGGATATTACAGCCCTTACGTGGGCGCCATCATCGATATGGGCCGAATCCTGGACAGCCTGCACACGGCGCAGTATCAATATATTCCCGCGCTGGGGCTGCCCCGGCAGGATCAGTTGCAACTGAAGCTGAACAGTCCTCCGTCGTTTCACAATCCCAAATCGGTGATTGTCATCGCGCTGCCGGCGGTTAATGGCGCGAAACCGCCTCCGCTGCGCGCCGCCGATCCCATGCAAGTCTACTGCCTGCAAAGCAATCCGCTGGTGCTGCAAGCCGCGGGCGCGCCGCTGGCCTTCTCCACCGCTTTGCTGCACGATATGACGCTGCATATCGAAGCGAAGGGAGCGCCTCCGCTCGACCTGCCGGCCCGGGCCGACGCCCTTCGCGGCGGCTACGTCATCGACACCAGGCTGCTGGCTAAGGCGGTCCCCGATGCGAACCCGCTTGAAGGAGTTCTTCGCGGCTATTGGGGATTTGACTCGTTTACCGGACCCTCGTTCAAACTTCAGTGGGCCCACCCGGTGAAGTGGAGCATCCCGCCGGCGGAAGCCGCCTCCCTGGTGGCGGGCCGGGAGCACACGTTTCATCTTCATGGCGACGCGGCGGCGTGTGTCGATCAGGTCAGCACGAGATCGGGCGGCGGCGATCCTTCCAAGGCGGTCTGGAAGATGACGAAACCGGATGAGGTGGAGGTGAAGATCGCGGCCGGCAGCGCCAGACCGGGAAAACTCGAGCTGCTGGTGCGGCAAACCGGCCTTCCCCATCCGGACCAAGTGGAGGCCACCCTGTACGCGGAGACGGGCCATCTGGACCGGTTCGAAATTATCCCCGGAGTGGCGGCGGCCAAGCTCCGCGGCTCCCGCCTGGAAGAAGTGGCCAGCGTCGAAGTGAACGGGGTTCGGTTCACTCCAGCGGCGCCGCCGCGGGACGGCGAGGTGCTGTTGAGCGCGGAGCGCGCCAATGCCACCGAGTCCTTCAAGCCGGAGAGCAAGACCAGCGGCTACGCCGTCCTCAAGGACGGCCGGAAGCTGGAAGTTCCGGCGATCATCGAAGCTCCCCGCCCGAGCGTGGTTCTGCTCGGAAAACGCGTGGATCTCGGCGCGGAATCGGCGGCTTCGGCCATTCATTTGGCCAATCCGGACGAGCTTCCCCTGGACGGCCATCTCTGGTTTTCCTTAAAAAGCCGTTCTCCGGAGGTTTTCCCGCGCGAGGAAATGATCGAGATCGCCGCCGCCGATGATTCGATTCACGCGACCCTGACGATCGCCAATGGCGGCCTTACGCTCCAGGACGCCAGCACGGTGCTGGCCGAGCTCGCCCCGGCCAAGGCCTTCGGCGGCTCGGCTTTCGGCCCGCTTCGCTTTCGCGCCGTGGATGCGCGCGGCGTGGCGGGAGACTGGCAGCCGCTGGCGACCCTGGTACGGGTGCCGCTGCTCAAAGAACTGCGCTGCCCGGAGGATCCGGCGCAGCCCTGCGCCTTGAGCGGGACCAATTTATTCCTGATCGATTCCATCGCCGCCGATCCGCAGTTCACCGCCGCGGTTTCGGTGCCGGAGGGATTTGTCGATTCCGTTCTCCAGGTGCCGCATCCGGCCGGATCGACCCTCTACCTGAAGCTGCGCGACGATCCCCAGGACGTCAACACGGCGACGGTGGCGCCCGCGCCGGACAAGCTCGCGTTTTTAACTCCGTCGCGGCCGCGGCGGCTCAAAAGACGATCCGGCGAGCTCGCTTCGGAAAAATTCGAGGCTCGCGGCGGCGTCGTTTTCAAAGGAGCCGTTTCCCTCGATGGAGATGCCGCCGCGGTAGTTCACTTCCTTAAGAATGCGGAAAAAGCGCGCGTACATGGGATCCTCGCTTGCCTGGCGCGGCCAGCGCCGTCCTTGGGGATTGGCGAAATGCATATGCACGATGTGCCCGGCGGCGGCGCGCAGAATTTCCGGATCTTCGTTTTCGGCGCGCAGATGATAATAATCGATGATCATCTGGACGCGCGGATGATTCACTTCGCGCACCAGGCGCAGCGCCTCCGCGCCGGTGTTGATGATGTTGCTTTCCTGTTTGCGCAGGGGCTCGATGGCGAGGGTCATCTGTTTCGACCGCGCGATATCGCCCGCGCGATTCAAAAACATCTTCATCTGCCGCCACGCCTCGTCGCGGGAAAATCCGTCCGGCACGTTGCGCGAGCTGGCGCTGCCCCACACAGCGATCTCCGCGCCTAATTCCCGGCAGCGCTCCAGCGTCGTCTCCAGATACCGGCAGGCCGCCTCCAGATCCGCCTCAGGCCCGACCACGTGCCCGGACCGGATCAAACTGTTCAGGCTGCGGCAGCGAATCTTCGATGCGAGCACGCGGTCGCGAAACGCCGCGAAATCGGTTTCGCTCATGGCGGCGACCGCCGCCGCGCCCGGCTCATAGTAATCGAATCCGGACTGCGCGGCTTTCTCGAAGTTCAGGGGGGATCCGCAAACGCCGATCTGCACCGGGCGGTTGCCGGCCCGGGCGGCCGCCGCCGCACCCCCCAGCGCAGCCAGCGCCGCGCGCCGCGAAACGTTCCTCCGCATGTTTTGAGAGTACCGCAGCCGCAGAGGCGTGGCCGCGCCCGGAGCCAAGCGAAGTGAAGTGAAGATGCGAGCCCGCCGGCGCCGGCGGTCAGCCCCGGCCGGCCTCGGCCAGCGCGGCGCCGCGCCGTTCGTCGCGCCCGCCCCACCGTTCGAAATGAATCAAGCCGGCGAGCCGCTCGCGCCGCTCCCATCCGGCGGTTTCCAGCTCCGGCCGGGCGGGAAACTCCGAAACATATCCGGCGCACAGGTACGCCACCGGGATCCGCCCCGGGGGAATGCCGAGAATTTCGCGCAAGCGGTCCAGATCGAGGATGCTGACCCAGCCCACGCCGAGCGACTCGGCGCGCGCCGCCAGCCATAAATTTTGGACCGCGCAGGCAGTGGAGTAAAGATCGGCCGCCGGATCGCTCTGCCGCCCCAATCCCGATCCGCGCTCGCGCTGGCGGTCGCAGGTCACGCACAGATTCAGGGGAGCCTCGAGGATCCCCTCCAGCTTCAGGCGGTCATAGAGCGCGCGCTGCTCGCCGCGATATTTTTCCGCCGCCTGCCGGTTGGCTTGGAGGAAGCAATCGTGCACCGCCCGCCGCACCTCGATGCCGCGGATCACGATGAAATCCCAGGGCTGCATGAAGCCGACCGAGGGAGCGTGATGCGCCGCGTCCAGAATGCGCCCCAGCACCGCGTCGGGAACCGGATCGGGCAGGAAATGGGACCGGATATCGCGCCGCTCGTAGATGGCGCGATAGACGGCGCGGCGCTCGGCGTCGGAAAAATCGTGATGCATTCGTCCCGGTCCGCTTCCTGGATAGCACGCCGACGATTGGCCGGTCAACGTGATACGATGTACACACAATGTCGTCGAAATCTGCCGTTTTCGTTGCTTTTTGCGCCGTATTTTGCGTTTTCGCGCAGGAGGAGCCGCCGCAGGCCGGCGGCGGGCGCGGCGCGGCCGGAGGCGCCGGCGGGGGAGCTTTAGCGGCGCCCAATCCGCAAGCCTTCGACCGGGTGATCCCCAAGGACGCGAAAGCGAAAAAGGGCCTGTTCACCGTCTATCAGGTGGGCGAGCGCTACTACTACGAGATTCCCAAGGCCGAGCTCGGCAAGCAATATTTGTGGAATACGCAGATCGCCAAGACCACGCTCGGGGCCGGCTATGGCGGCAGCGAACTGACCAATCGCGTGGTTGCCTGGGAGCAGCGCGGCAATCGCGTCTATCTCCGCGACATCAATTTCGGCATCACCGCGCGTCCCGACTCGCCGATCGCGGAAGCGGTGAAGGACGCCAACAACGACACCATTATTCTGGCCTTCAATGTCGCCGCCTATCATGACGGCAATCCGGTCATCGAGGTCAGCCGCCTGTTCACCACCGACGTGGCCGAGTTCAGCGCGCGCCAGCGGCTGGGCGCGACGGCGTTCGACGCCTCGCGCTCCTACATCGATCACATCTCCGCCTTTCCGGAAAACATCGAGGTGGATGCGGCGGCGACCTACACGCGCAACAACAACGCGCCGGCGGCGGCGGGCGGGCGCGGCGGCGGCCTGGGCGTGTCGCCGATGCGCGGCTCCAGCGCGACCGTGGTGCTGCACCACAGTATGGTGCGGCTGCCGGAGCATCCGATGATGCCGCGGCTGTTCGACGCCCGGGTCGGCTATTTCACCACCCAGCAGCTCGATTACACCGCCGACGATTACCGCGCCAAACAGGTGCGCTACATCGCGCGCTGGCGCCTGGAAAAGAAAGATCCCAACGCCGAAATTTCCGAGCCGGTGAAGCCCATCGTTTATTACATTGATTCGGCCACGCCCAAAAAATGGGTGCCGTGGCTGAAGAAAGGCGTGGAGGATTGGAACGAGGCCTTTGCCGCCGCGGGATTCCGGAACGCCATCATCGCCAAGGATGCTCCGACGCCGCAGGAGGATCCGGACTGGAGCCCGGAGGACGTGCGCCACAGCGTCATCCGCTGGCTGCCTTCGACGGTGGAAAACGCCAGCGGCCCGCACATCTCCGATCCGCGCACGGGCGAAATTCTGAACGCGGACATTCAGTTCTACCACAACGTGATGAATCTGGCGCGGGACTGGTATTTCGTGCAGGTGGGCCCGCTTGATCCGCGCGCGCAAAGACTCCCGCTGCCGGACGATCTGATGGGCCGGCTGCTGGAATACGTGGTCGCGCACGAAGTCGGCCACACGCTGGGTTTCCAGCACAACATGAAAGCCAGCTCGATGTATCCGGCCGATAAAGTCCGCGACCGGGATTGGGTTCACAAGATGGGCCACACCCCGTCGATCATGGATTACTCGCGGTTCAACTACGTGGCCCAGCCGGAGGATCACATCGATGTCGCCGATCTGATCCCGCGCATCGGCCCCTACGATATCTGGGCCACCAAGTGGGGCTACATGCCGATTCCCGGCGCGAAGACGCCCAATGACGAGCGGCCCGTGCTGGATAAGATGGCGCGCGAGCAGGACTCGACGCCGTGGTACCGTTTTTCGACCGCCGACTCGGAGGGCTCCGATCCGGGCGAAGAGACCGAAGCGGTGGGCGACGCCGACGCGGTCAAATCCACGGCGATGGGGTTGAAGAATCTCCAGCGCGTGGAGAAAATGCTGATGCCGGCCACGGCCTGGAAGGAAGGCGAAACCTACGAGGATCTGGACGAGCTGTACGGCCGCATGATCAGCCAGTGGCAACTGGAGATGAATCATGTGGCGCAGATCGTCGGCGGCTTTAACAGCCAGGAAAAGATGGTGGGACAGGAGGGGCGCATCTTCACCCTGATTCCCAGGGCGCGCCAGCAGGAAGCCGTGAAATTTCTGATCGACAACGCCTTCGCCACGCCGCTGTGGATGGTCGATCCGGAAATTCTCCGCCGCATCGAGCCGGCCGGCGTGCTCGCGCGGATCCGCGATGCGCAGGCTTCGGTGTTGAACACCCTGTTCAACGATCAGCGTTTCGCGCGCCTGATCGAGCAACAGACCATCGACGGATCGGCGGCCTACCCGGCGGCCGAGTTCCTGGCGGCGGTCCGCGAAGGGGTGTGGAAGGAACTGGAGTCGCCGCGGGTGAAGATCGACGCCTACCGCCGCAATCTGCAAAACGCCTACCTGGAGATCGTGAACACCAAGCTGAACGGAGCGCCGGCGGCGGGCCGCGGAGGCAACGGCGGGCGCGGCGGGCGTCCGCCGGAGAGGAGCGACGACGAAAAGCCGTTTTTCCGCGCCGAGCTGCGCGCGCTGAATTCCGCCATCGCCGCGGCGATTCCCAAGGCCGCCGATCACGATACGCGCGCGCATCTGGAAGGCGCGCGGGATCAGATCGCCAGGATCCTCGATCCGAAATTCCTGCCGCCGGCGCCGGCGGTCGCGGCGGGCGGGCGCGGGGGCCAGTAAGAATCTGCGCGTTACGACAGGACCGCGTTGAGCGATCCCTGGCGGTAGCCCTCGAGATCGAGCGTTACGTAATGAAAACCGAGCGCCTTAAAAATGGCCGTGAATTTCCGCGCCATTTCCAGACTCAGTGCGCGGCCGAGCTCCTCCGGCGCGATCTCGATGCGCACCACCTCGCCGTGAAAGCGCACGCGGAACTGCCGGAACCCGAGCGCGCGGAGGGCGTCCTCGCCGCGGTCGACCGTTTTCACGTTCTGGATCGTCACGGGCGTGCCATAGGGAATCCGCGAGCTCAGACAGGCCGATGCCGGCCGGTCCCAGGTTTCCAGACCGGCGCGCCGCGATAGTTCGCGGATCTCCGCCTTGGCCAGCCCGGCCTCGACCAGCGGCGCCTTTACCTGATGGAGCTTTGCCGCGCGCTGCCCCGGCCGGTAATCGCCCAAATCGTCGACGTTCACGCCGTAGATCACGTGCGCGATGCCGCGGGCGCGGGCGAGCTCGTCAAGACGGGTGAACAGTTCGTCCTTGCAGTAAAAACAGCGGTCGCGGTCGTTCTTGACGTAATCGGGATTTTCGAACTCGCGCGTGGCGATGTACTCGTGCCGGATGCCGTGGGCTTTCGCGAACTCCCCGGCGTCGCGCCGGTGCGATTCGGCCAGCGAGGCCGAGTCCGCGGTGACGGCCAGCGCGGCCTGGTCCAAGGTTTGCTTGGCCGCCCAGGCCAGATAGGCGGAGTCCGCGCCGCCGGAATAGGCGACGATCACCGAGCCCATGGCGCGCAGGTCCGAAAACAGCTGGTCCTGCTTGGCCTGGAGCGCATCCATAACTCCAGTATAAGTTCGGCGGCCGGCTAGCGGGCGTTGGCGATGCGCGACAGCACGGCCTCGGCGTCCGCTTCGGTAAACTCCCGCGTTTTGGCCGAATGATTCATCGAACAGAACTTGGGCCCGCACATCGAACAGAAGGCGGCGTCCTTGAAGCCTTCCTCCGGCAGCGTTTCGTCGTGGTAGGCGCGGGCGGTCTCCGGATCGAGCGCCAGTTCGAACTGGCGGTTCCAGTCAAAGGCGAACCGCGCGCGCGATAATTCGTCATCCCGGTCCCGCGCGCCGGGGCGGTGCCGCGCGATGTCGGCGGCGTGCGCCGCGATTTTGTACGCGATCAGGCCCTGCTTGACGTCCTCGCGGTTGGGCAGGCCCAGATGCTCCTTGGGGGTGACATAACAGAGCATCGAGGCGCCGTGCCAGCCGATCATGGCCGCGCCGATGGCCGAGGTGATGTGATCGTAGCCCGGCGCGAAATCGGTGACCAGCGGCCCGAGGGTGTAAAAAGGCGCTTCCTGGCAGATCTCGTTTTCCTTGTCGACTTGCAGCTTGATCTGATCCATGGGGATGTGCCCGGGCCCCTCGATCATCACCTGCACGTCGTGCTTCCAGGCGATTTTCGTCAACTCGCCCAGCGTTTCGAGCTCGGCGAACTGCGCCCGGTCGCTGGCGTCGGCGAGCGATCCCGGCCGCAGGCCGTCGCCCAGGGAAAAACTGACGTCGTATTTTTGGAAAATCCGGCAAATATCTTCAAAATGCTCGTATAAAAAATTCTGCCGGTGATTTTTCACCATCCATTCCGCCAGAATCGCCCCGCCGCGGCTGACGATGCCGGTCACCCGGCCGGTGGTCAGCGGGATATACTGCACCAGCACGCCGGCGTGAATGGTCATGTAATCGACGCCCTGCTCGGCCTGCTCCTCGATTACCTCCAGCATGACGCCGATATTCAGATCCTCCACGCGCCGCACCCGGGCCAACGCTTCATAGATGGGCACGGTGCCGACCGGAACCGGAGAATTTTCGATAATTGCCTTGCGGATGCGCGGGATGTCGCCGCCGGTGGAGAGATCCATCACCGTATCGGCCCCGTATTTCAAGGCGTAGCGGAGTTTTTCGAGCTCCTCGGCGATGTTCGAGGTGGTCGCCGAATTGCCGATGTTGGCGTTCACCTTGCACAGCGAATTGACGCCGATGCACATCGGCTCGAGATTGGTGTGGTTGACGTTGGCGGGGATGATCATGCGCCCGCGGGCCACCTCGGCGCGGACGAACTCCGGCGCGAGTTTCTCGCGGCGCGCGACGTATTCCATTTCTTCGGTGATCCGGCCCTGGCGGGCGTAGTGAATCTGCGTGCGGATGCGGTCGCCGGAGCGCCGCGCTACCCATTCTGATCGCATTTTTTGTACCCGTGTTGATTATACTAGCGCCTGCCTTGCGGGGTGGGATTGCCCGGGCGGGCGCGGGTTAAGCTGGGAGCGGGGGGCGGGCCGGGCGGCGGGTCGGGCTGCTACGCATCCCGGGATCTTTTCTCCCAAAAACGGTAAGGAGCGGCTTGCGGGCCCTGTTCAAGTTCTGTATTATCAACCAAAAGGGTCGATGGGGGGTTGGTCTTCAACTTGCTCTCGTCCTGGATGGGTTTGTGTCTCGCGGCTAAGACCATGAGGGAGTTGAAGCAGCAACTCGTCAGCGCCCTGGCGGTGATTCTCACCGTGGCGGCGGTGATTGCGGCGGGACTGAACTTTCAACAGCAGAGCCGGGTTCACCTGACCGACGACGGCGTGAGCTGGGTGGACCGCCCCGCCCCGGACGGCCAAAGCACCCGCGTGGTCGCCGTGCACGTCGCCCCGGGCAGCCCCGGAGAAAAAGCCGGCATTCATCCGGGAGACGTTCTGGTTTCCATCGAAGGAGTGAAGATCGAGCACGCCTCCGACGCCACCGAAGTGCTGACCCGGCTGGGAGCCTGGCAAAAGGCCGAATATCAGATCCTGCACGGCGGCGTGCAGGTTCCCGCCAATGTCATCACCGCGGAAGCCGAGCGGGACTCCACGCTTTTTTACCTTTACGCCGACGGCGCGGTGTATCTGGCCATCGGCCTGTTCGTGTATTTCCGCCGCAGCGGCGCGCCGCGCGCCTTCCATTTTTTCCTGCTGTGCCTGGCGAGCTTCGTGATGAGCACGTTCCATTACACCGGCAAGCTCAACGCCTTCGACCAGGCGATCTACCTGGGCAACGTGGTGGCGGGTTATCTGGCGCCGATGCTGTTTCTGCATTTCTGCTTCGTCTTTCCCGAACCGCAGAAATGGATCCGGCGGCGCGGCGCGGCGCTGCTGATCTATCTGCCCGGTCTGGCGCTGCTCGGCGGGCATCTGGGGTTCGCCACCGGCTGGCTCACCACGCAGGCGCCGCTGCTGGAGCTGCGCTGGCTGCTGGACCGGGTCTGGATGATCTTCCTGAGCGCCAGCTACGCGTCCGGCGGAATCGTCCTGGCCTTCCAGATGCGGCGCGCCGAAGACCCCATCGTCCGCCGGCAGCTCACCTGGCTGCGCAACGGCGCGCTCATCGGCATTCTGCCGTTCACGATTCTCTACGTCGTTCCGTACGCGTTCGGAGTCGCGCCGAACCACGCCATGAACCTGGCGGTTCTTTCTCTTCCGATGATCCCGCTGACGTGGGCCTATGCCATCCTGCGCTACCGGCTCATGGACGTGGACGTGATTTTCCAGCAGGGCTACGTGTATACGCTGGCGACACTGGCCGTGCTCGGGATCCTCTACGGAATGATTTTCGCGGCCAAGAGCGCGGGGGATCTGAGCGGCACGGCGATGGTGGCGATCATCCTCATCGCGGCGTTCGTCTTTCAGCCCATCCGCAACTGGATTCAGGAGCAGCTCGACCGGTATTACTTCTACAGGGACCGCTACGACTACCGGCGCACGCTGATCGAGTTCGCGCGCGAGCTGGGCTCGCCCACCGATCTGGAGGCGATGCTGGAAAGCGTCGCCGACCGCCTGATCCGCACGCTGAGCATCCGTCATGTGGCGTTTTTCGTCTGGGATGAAGCAGAGGCGTCGTTCCGGCTGGAGCTGGCCAGCAATCGCCGCGGCCGGCAAACGGAAAATATTCCTTACGGCCTCGATCTGAGCTTTCTGCGGCCCAGTCCCGGCAAGCCGTACCTGTTCTTTGAGCGCACCCGCCATTCGCTGGACGTGGTCTCGCACGAAATGCCGGCTTCGGTGCGCCGCTCCATCGCGGAACTGGATCTGACCTACTATCTGCCTTGCTCGGCGCGGGGGCGCACCATCGCCTATCTTGGAGTGAGCCGGACCGAGGCCGGCGATTTCCTGTCGAGCGACGACGTCGAGCTGCTGGTCACGCTTTCGGGCTATGTCGGCATCGCCATCGACAACGCGATGCTGTACCGCTCGCTCAAGCACCAGGTCGCCGAATACGAGCGCCTCAAGGAGTTTTCGGAAAATATCGTCGAATCGATCAACGTCGGCATCCTGGCGGCGGACCTGAACGACTGCGTGGAAAGCTGGAACTCGCAGATCGAAAAGCTCACCGGCATTCCGCGCCAGGAGGCCATCGGGCGGCCGCTGGCCGAGCTTTTCCCGCCGGATCTTTGCCAGCAACTGGAAGCCGTGCGCGGCGAGCAGGAGATCCACAACATCTACAAATTTGTTCTGAAAAACGCCACGCTCAACATCGCCGTCGCGCCGCTGGTGTCGCGCGAAGGGCGCCGCATCGGCCGGCTGATTATCTTTGACGACGTCACCGACCGCGCCGAGCTGGAAAAGCGCCTGGTTCAGGCCGACAAGCTCAGTTCCATCGGCCTGCTGGCGGCGGGCGTGGCGCATGAAGTGAACACGCCGCTGGCGGTCATCTCGACGTATTCGCAGATGCTGGCCAAGCAGATTTCGGGCGACGCCGACAAGGCTCCGCTGCTGGAAAAGATCGCGCGGCAGACCTTCCGCGCCAGCGAAATCGTAAACTCCCTGCTCAATTTTTCGCGCACCTCGCCCACCGAGTTTGTCAGCGTGGACCTGAACAAGGTGATTCGCGAGACGCTCACGCTGCTCGAACATCAACTGGCCAAAGCCGGCCTGGAGGTGAAGACGTCGTTTGAGGAGACGCTGCCGCGCATCAAGGGAAATCCCGGAAAATTGCAGCAGGTCTTTCTGAATCTGTTTCTGAACGCCCGCGACGCGATGGAGTCCGGCGGAACGCTGGCGGTGCGCACGGCGGCCGAAGGCGATCGGGTCCGCGCCAGCGTCGCCGACTCCGGGGCGGGCATCGCTCCGGAAAATCTCGCCCGCATCTTCGATCCGTTCTTCACCACCAAAGGCGCGCGCAAGGGCACCGGACTGGGCCTTTCGGTCAGCTACGGCATCGTGCGCGAGCACGGAGGCGACATCAAGGTCGAAAGCACGCTCGGCGCGGGCACGCGATTTGAGCTTTCCTTTCCCCAGGCCGCGCGCAAGGCCGAAGCCGCGCCGGAGCCCGAATCGGCGGCGCAGCCGGGAGAAACCGCCGCCCCGGCTGCCGCGTCCGTTCCGGTGGTGCACTCTCCGGCTTCCCGCCCGGCTGCCGCTTCCGTTCCGGCCCCCGCATCTGTTCCGGCACCCCTATCTCCTTCCTCTCCCGCCTCCGTGCAGGTTCTTGCGCGATCCGACAGAATAGGGAGTTGATGGCTGCCGCCGCCGATCTCACTCCGGATGCTCCGGGCCGCCGCGCCCGCGGGCGAATTCTGGTCATCGACGACGAGCCCGATATCCGCGAAAGTCTGGAAGCGCTGCTTTCCAGCGAAGGCTATCAGGTCGATCTGGCCAGCAACGCCGCCGAGGGCCACAAGCGGCTGGAACACTCCTCCTACGATCTGGTTCTTCTCGACCTGATGATGCCGGACAAAAGCGGCATGGAGGTGCTCGAGGAGATCCGCGCCCGCGACGCCGACACTCCGGTCTTCATGATCACCGCTTACGGTTCGGTGGAGGTGGCGGTAGAAGCGCTCAAGCGCGGCGCCAGCGACTATTTTTCCAAGCCCTGGGACAACGAAAAACTGCTGATCGAGATCGACCGCATGATCTCGAAACGGCGGCTGGAGCGGGAAAACGTCGAGCTCAAGCGCGCCTTGAAGCAGCGCTACAGCTTCCCCAACATCGTCGGAAAGAGCGAGCGGATGCTGAAAATTCTCGACCTGGTCGCCCAGGTCGCCGCCAGCCGCGCCACCATCCTGATCACCGGCGAAACCGGCACCGGCAAGGAGCTGATCGCCAACGCCATCCACGCGCATTCGGCGCGCGCCGAGCACGCTTTTGTTCCGGTCCACTCCGGATCGGTGCCGCCGGACCTGCTTGAATCCGCGCTGTTCGGCCACGTCAAGGGAGCCTTCACCGGGGCCGTCGCCGCGCGCAAGGGCTATTTTGAGATCGCCAATCACGGCACCATTTTTTTCGATGAAATCGGCACCATCTCGCTGGAGACGCAGACCAAGCTGCTCCGCGTAATCCAGGAGCGGGAGTTTATGCCGCTGGGCTCGACCGAGACCGTGCGCGTCGACGTCCGCATCGTCGCCGCCACCAACGCCGATCTGAAGCGGCTGGTCGAGGAGGGCAAGTTCCGCGAGGATCTGTATTACCGGCTGAATGTCATCAACCTGGCGCTGCCGCCTCTGCGCGAGCGCAAGGAGGATATTCCGGCGCTGGTGGAGCACTTTTTCACCAAGTACTGCCGGGAAAACGAGAAGTTTCTCGATGAGAACGGCCGTTCGCGCCTGAACTTCGAGCCGGAGGCGATGCAGATTCTGATGGATCATCACTGGCCCGGCAACGTGCGGGAGCTGGAAAACGTGGTGGAGCGCGCGGTGGTGCTGGCCTCCCAGCCGGTGGTGCCCGTCGATGTGCTGCCCGAGCACCTGCTTGAAGCCAAAGGCTTACGGATCCGGCGCGATGAAAGCGGCGGCCTCGCCCCCGACGCGTCCCTGTTTGAAATTGTCGCCGAGTTCGAGCGGAAGAAAATTATCGAGCAGTTGGAGGCCTCCGACTGGAGCCAGACGGCGGCGGCCGAGGCGCTGCACATCCCCTTATCCACGCTGAATCAAAAGATCAAGCGCCTCAACATTGAGATCCGCAAGAAGTCCTGAGCGCGCGCTCCAGCGGCGGGCGGCGCCAGTCAGCAGGGGCATGTTCCGTTCATCTTTTTCGGAAATCAGAACAAGCTCGCGCGCGACACCCCCCTTTGGCATACCAAAAACCGCGGGCGGAGGCGTAAAATAAGGTAAAACAGGATGCCACGATTCAAGCCCAAGGGCGTTCTGGAGCGAAGTGCGTCCGGGGATCTGTGGAAAAATACACTGTCGCGTATCCCGACGGTGTATGGCCGGCTGGCATACCTGGCGTCGCTGCGCGACCAGAACTCCGGCCTTTACCGGCATCACGGGCTGAGCACTCTTTTCGGCCGGGAAGAGAGCAGCAAGGCGCTGCGTGAAAGCCATGCCAGCACCTTTCAGGAATGGCTGAATTTATCGCTGGCGGAGAAGCATGCCGAGCTGATCGCGTATCTGGAAAACCTGGAAGAATCTCCGGCCTTGGTGCTGGAGCATTGGACCCGCGCCGGCTCCTACAAGCAACTGCTTCCGGATGGTGCGGGGAAGCCGGAAAGCGAGCTGTTTTCGCGGGAACTGGCGGCGCTGGTCGAGGTCCTCAAGGCCGGCTGGAGCGTGGCGGCGTCAAGCCCAGGGTCATCGCTACGCGGGTAATCTGCCCGATGACTTCAATTTCCGACGGGTAGGCGAACACCTCGGGATCCTCCAACGAGGCCGGATGCGGCTGCACGGTAAGCTGGCCCTCGCGCAGGCTGCACCAGCCCAAGCGGTAGCCTTCGCGGTCCTCCAGAAAATAGATGGGCCGCTCGAATTCAGTGGACCATCCGCCGGCGGCGATCCGGCGGCGGGTATCGTCGATGACCACCAGCGAACCGGGCGGGATGAGAGGGAACATGGACCAGTCTTCGGTTCCGATCAGGCCGTAGCGGAAATTCTTTAAATCAAGATGATTCAACAGCATGAGCGGCAGCTTTCCCCACCGCTGGATCAGCCGGCTCAAATAGACGGTGCGCGAAAGATCCAGGCCCGGGTCGATCGCCAGAGGCACCTGAACTTCGCCTTCATCGGGACGAAAACTCACCAGATGCGTCCGCGCGTGTTGGATGACATCGGCGTCGGCGGGCAGCTCGGGGAGGGAGACGCCATACCAGGAAAGGACTTCGTTGAAATCCAGGCGGTAGATGGCGCACAACGAGTACAGCCGGAAGACCGAGGGTATGGTCCCCTTGTTTTCAATATCGGCAAGCCGGCTGAGGGCAACGATGAACTCGTCGTTGTGATGGCGCGCGGCGATCCGTGCGCTCGCCTCCTCGACATCGCGGAACTTCAGCCGAAGGCGTTCCCTGACTCGCTTGAGTTTTTGGCCAGCATCCTCCATGATAGAGGGTCGGAACGCATCCTGTGGTGCGCGGGGATGCAAAACGTTCTCTCCGGGAACGTTTATGAGTCGATTATAGCGGGGCGAAAGATGCCGGATCAAGGTACAATTTCGCCGGTCTTGTTCTGATTTCAGAACAAAATTATCCCTAAGAGGTGATTTCTGGATCAAATCGGAAGGTCCGCGAAGCTCTCCGCCCTCCGGGTGGCTTTTCAAGGCGAGCTCGGCGCCTTCAGCCAGCAGGCGGTGGCCCAACTGGCCGGGCCGCGCGCGAAGCCGGTTGCGAAACAGCGGTTTGAGGACGTCTTCGGCGCGCTTGCCGCGGGGGAGGTGGACGCGGCGGCGCTGCCGATTGAAAATACGCTGGCCGGTTCGGTGCACGAAAACTACGATCTGCTGCTCAAATACGACTTCGAGATCACCGCGGAGACGAACGTCCGGATCGTGCACCATCTGATCGCTCCGCCGGGCGCGAGTTTCTCCTCGATCCGGCGGGTCTTTTCGCATCCGGTGGCGCTCAATCAGTGCCGGGATTTTTTCGCCCGCCACCGACGCCTGGAGCGGGTGCCGTTTTACGACACGGCGGGCAGCGTCAAAATGGTGATGGAGGAGAAGCCGGCCGGCGCCGCGGCCATCGCCTCCGAACTGGCCGCGAAGCTTTATGGCGCGAAAATCCTAAAGCGTGAAATTGAAGACGACCGGCGGAATTTCACGCGGTTTTTCCTGCTGGAAAAATCGGGCGCGGCGCCGCGCGGCCGCGGCGGGGAGTGGAAGACTTCGCTGGTGTTTTCGACGCGCAACACGCCGGGATCTTTGTTCCGGGCCCTGGGTGCGCTGGCGCTGCGCGATCTGAATCTGGCGAAGATCGAATCCCGCCCCCGGCGCGGCAAACCTTGGGAATACATGTTTTATCTGGACGTTCGCGCGCATCGCGACGAGCCGCGAATGAAGAACGCGCTGTCGCATCTCGGCGAAGTCGCGGATTTTCTGCGGGTGCTGGGCAGTTACCGGGCCGCGCGCTGAAGGCCGATCTTATAAATCCGGTTGATCGTGTTGTGGAGGACCAGCAGCATCGCAAACGCCACCAGGAACACGATCCAGCCCTCCAGGGTGTGATAAAAGCCGTGCGCCAGTTCCGGGCTGACCTCGTCGCTGAGGATGCCCGTGAGGGTCACGCGCGCCGCGTTGGCCAGAATGGCGATCGGAACCACTCCGATCAGCAGCGCCCACCGCATCCACACCTTTTTGTCGAAAAAGTAAGAGTACACCAGCGCGAGAAACGACAGGCTGAGCAGGCTGCGGATCCCGCTGCAGGCCTCCGCCACCGATAAGGTCTGGCTGGCCAGGTGCAGCACGTTGCCGTCGCGCAGCACCGGGATGTTGAGCCAGCCCAGCGCCATTTCCGCCACGGAGCTGGCGAACAGTTGCAGCGGAAACGTCACCTGATTATAGATCACCGCCGGAATCGGGATCATAAAGGGCAGCAGCAGCAGCGGAAACGACAGGACGCGCACGGCCGCGGTTCCGCCCAGCACCAGCAGCATTCCGGCCAGCGTAATCAGGATCGAAGTGCGCTGCAAAAACAGCTCCACTCCGAGGATGCCGATCACGCTTTGCAGCACGCCCCACAGCATGACCGCCACTCCCCACCAGGCGGGTTTCCACTCCAGGGCGAGAAGTTCGGCGCGGCGCTGCCAGGCGATGTAGCCCGCCACCAGCGGCACCAGAAAACCGTGGCCCACATCCTCGTCGGTGGCCCACTGATTCACCAGACCCTTCCAGGTCGGGAAGTAAACGATCACCAGCAGCGCGGTAAACCAGCCGATCGCCGCCCAGGGCACGCCGCGAGATTCGGCTGACGGCGGATGCTCCGGTAACGACGTGGTAGCCGCCATGGCTTTATTTGACCACACTTTCCAGCGCCTGCGATTGAAACCACTGATACGTCCCGGCGATTCCCTGCCGCAGGGGGATGCGGGCCCGCCAGCCGAGGGAGTGAAGCCGCGAAACGTCCAGCAACTTACGAGGCGTGCCGTCAGGCTTGGAGGGATCAAAGCGCAGCTCTCCCTGGAAGCCCACGATGGAGGCGACCAGCCCGGCCAGCTCGCGAATCGTGATATCTTCGCCGGCGCCCACGTTGATCATCTGAGGATCGTCATAGTGGAGCATCAGATGCAGTGCGGCGTCGGCCAGATCGTCGACGTGCAGAAACTCGCGGCGCGGCGAGCCGGTGCCCCAGATCACCACTTCTTTATCGCCCGCCACCTTCGCTTCGTGAAATTTTCGAATCAGCGCCGGAAGAACGTGCGAAGTCGCCAGATCGAAGTTGTCTTGCGGGCCGTAGAGATTGGTGGGCATCAGGCAGATGGCGCGAAATCCATACTGCGCGCGGTAGGCCTGCGCCATTTTGATGCCGGCGATCTTGGCGACGGCGTACCATTCATTGGTCGGCTCCAGCGGGCCGGTGAGAAGAGCGTCCTCGCGGATCGGCTGGGGAGCGAACTTGGGATAGATGCAGGAGGATCCCAGAAACAGAAATTTTTTCACGCCGGAGAGGCGCGCGGCTTCGATGGTGTTGGTTTGAATCGCCAGGTTATCGTAAATAAATTCGGCCGGGCGGCTGCTGTTGGCGAGAATGCCGCCGACTTTGGCGGCGGCGAGAAAGACGTACTCCGGCCGCTCGGCGGCGAAGAAGTCGCGCACCGCGCGCCCGTCGCGCAAATCGAGTTGCGAGCGGTCACGCAGGATCAGGTGGGAATAACCCGCCGCGGCCAGGCGCCGGCAGATGGCCGAGCCGACCAGCCCGCGGTGTCCGGCCACGAAGATCCGCGAATCCCGTTCCATGGATTAACGATACGACGCCCCGCCCTGGCGCAGCAGGCTGTGGCCCGCCGCCACCAGCGTTTCTTCCTGGCGCGCCAGTTCCAGATCGTGATCAACCATCATCCGCACCAGCTCCTCGAAGGTGACCCGCGGGCGCCAACCCAGCCGCTCCCGCGCCTTGGACGCGTCGCCCAGCAGCACGTCCACTTCCGTGGGCCGGAAATAGCGCGGATCCGTTTCGACGCAATTCTTCCAGTTCACGCCGCAATAGTCCGCAGCGGTGTCCAGGAACTCGCGCACCGAGTGCGATTCACCGGTGGCGACCACATAATCGTCCGGCGAAGGCTGCTGGAGCATCAGCCACATCGCTTCCACGTAATCGCCTGCGTATCCCCAATCGCGGCGCGCCTCGAGATTGCCGAGATAAAGCTTTTTCTGAAGACCCAGCTTGATCCGCGCCAGCGCCCGGGTGATCTTTCGGGTCACGAACGTTTCCCCGCGCCGCGGCGATTCGTGGTTGAACAGGATGCCGTTGCAGATGAACAGGCCGTAAGCCTCGCGGTAGTTCACCGCGTACCAGTGCGCCGCGCATTTGCTCACCGCATATGGGCTGCGGGGATAAAACCGCGTGGATTCGTTCTGCGGCGGCGGCGCGGCCCCGAACATTTCCGACGATCCGGCCTGGTACATCCGCGGGGAGCGGCCCTGCCGGGCGTAGTCGCGCACCGCTTCGAGGATCCGCAGCGTTCCGGTGGCCACCACATCGGCGGTGTACTCAGCCTGATCGAAGCTGACGCGCACGTGCGACTGCGCGGCGAGGTTATACACCTCATCGGGCTGCGCTCTTTCCAGAATATGGCGGAATCCGGTGCCGTCGGAAACGTCGCCATAATGAAGGAACAGGCCGACGCCGGCCTCGTGCTGATCCTTATAGATCGCCTCCAGACGCTCCGTGTTGAACGTCGAGGCGCGGCGGACAATGCCGTGCACCTGATAGCCTTTGGCCAGGAGAAATTCGGCCAGAAACGATCCGTCCTGGCCCGTAATGCCGGTAATCAGCGCTCTTTTCATCGGATATGCTGCGCGGCGGCTTGAGTCAATCATAGCGCGTCCGGATGCGACACTGAAAATAATGGAGACACGAACGCGGCTTCAGGAAGTTCGCAAAAAGAGGGCGATCGGCGCGGCGCGGCTCGCCGAACTGGCGCAGGTGAGCCGCCAGACGATTTATGCGATCGAGGCCGGCGATTATGTGCCCAACACCGCCCTGGCCCTGCAACTGGCGCGCATTCTGGAGGTGAAGGTCGAAGATCTGTTCGAGCTGGAGCCCGACGCGCCGCCCCCGCCGCGAATCCTGGAGGCGGAGCTGATCGCCCGCGAGGGCCCCCACCGGCCGGGCCAGCCGGTGCAGTTATGCAAGGTGGGGCGCCGGCTGGTGGGAATTTCCGCGGCGCCGCAGCCGGCCACGCTTCCGCTCGCCGACGGAGTGATCGCGCAGGCGGCGGGCAAGCACGGGCCGGCCAGAATCCAGGTGTTTCAGAATGACGCCGTCGAGGCGAATCGTTTGCTCATCGCCGGCTGCGACCCCGGAATGTCGCTGCTGGCGCAGCATCTGGCAAGGTTTGACAACATCGATCTGGTGATTGCGCCAGCCTCCAGCCGCCAGGCGCTCGAATGGTTGAAGCGCGGCCTGGTGCACGTCGCTGGCACCCACCTGCGGGACCGCGACAGCGGCGAATTCAACACTCCCGCGGTCCGCCGCATGTTCCCCAAGGGCGGAGCGAAGATGGTGACGTTTGCGATCTGGGAACAGGGTCTGCTGATGGCGCCCGGCAACCCGAAGAAGATTCGCCGCGTCGCGGATCTGAAGCGGAACAACGTGCGAATCGTGAACCGGGAAGAGGGCGCGGGCAGCCGCGAACTGCTCGACGCGGAACTGGCATCGGCCGGAATCGCCGCCGGCGAGGTCGCCGGCTATGAACAGATCGCGCGAGGCCATCTGGCCGCGGCGGCGGCGGTGAGCGCGGGACAGGCGGATTGCTGCATCGCAACCCGCGCCGCCGCGCGGGCCTTCGGCCTGGACTTTATCCCGCTGTCGAGCGAACGCTATGATCTGGTGATCGCGCGCGCCTTCGTCAAAACTCCCGCCGTGGGGGCGCTGCTGGATGCGCTGAACCGGGCCTCGCTCAAGCGAAATTTAGAGACGCTCGCCGGTTACGACACCAGCCGCACCGGCCAGGTGCTGCTGTCCTGACCTGGGCAGAGACGGCGCAAGGTCACCAAAGCAGCTTCAACCCGAACTGGATCTGCCGCGAAGTGGTCGATGTGCTGGTGACCAGCCCGGCGGTGGGGGAGACGCCGGAAGGCGTGAACACCACCGCGTTCGGGGTATTGAAATTGGGATGGTTCAGCAGGTTGAAAAACTCGGCCCGCAACTGGCTTCTGAGTCTCTCGCCGTGGCGGGTCTCCTTGATCATCGAAAAGTCCCACGCCGCCAGGCCCGGTCCGGGCAGCGTGTCCCGTCCCAGGTTTCCGTAAAATCCGCTGTTATTCGGCGGAGCTAAAAACGCGGCGGGATTGAACCACTGATTCGGACTACCGAGGATAACCTGGCCGTGAAAATTCGGATTCACGAAGGGCCGGACGGGATTCTTGGTGTCTCCGTTGTTGGAGGGGTTATAGCTCAGTTGGGGAGTGAAGGGAAATCCACCCTGAAAGGTGAGGATGGAGTTGACGGTCCAGCCGCCGGCGAAAAGGTTGCGCCTGGCCCACGGGAACGAGTAACTGGCGTGAAATACGGCGACGTTTCGAACGTCGAAGTTCGCCAGGCCCCAATCGGATCGGAGATTAAAAGGATTGGAAGCAAGGGCGGGTTCACCGCCGGAAGTGGTCGAGTTCGGCGAATCTCCATCGTCGAGTGTCTTGGAGCGGGTATACACTCCGCGCACGTTCAGATTCTTGCTGAAGCGGTGATTGAGATCGATCTGAAGCGAATTGTAGCTGCTCACGCCTTCGGAAAAATAGGTCCAGGTGTTGCCCAGCGAGGGATTCGCCTTGGTCGAAGTAGGGACATAGTAAGTTCCCGCGGGAACCGGCGTGCCGGCGATTCCCGCCGGGAAGTTGTTGGGGTAGACCGCCGGACAAGGCGAGGCGGGACAGATCACGGGAAATGGCTCATTCGCGTCGATCCCAATGAGTTGGTGATATCCATGAGATCCGACATACCCGACGGTCAGCAAAGTATTCGCGCTCAGCTCCTGCTCAATGCGGAGTGAGTAGGAAATGAGAGTGGGAGTATAAAGGTCCGGCTGAACTCCGCCGGGGACTAACTTCGCCGCGGCGGGAACTACGGATCGATTCAGAGGAAGCTGCGAAACAGGAACATTGGCGACACTGTAAGTCGGATCAAAGGGCGCGTTCTGATCGGTGCGGTAGCCCAGCGCGTCCTGAAGGTCGTTATAGATGCCGAATCCCAGGCGGATCACGGTGCGCTCGCGGATGGGCTGCCAGGCCAGGCCGGCTCTGGGCTGGGGAAGAAATTTTGCGCGGTTCACCGTAAAATCGGAGCTGCCGATGCTGGGCTGCGAGGAGATGACGCCGTTCGGATAAGTATAGTTCGCCGCGCGGCCGTGAGCTTCATTCCATCCGGTAGTGAATTCGCCGCGGAAACCGAGCGAGAGAGTCAGCCGCGGAGTCACTTTGATCGCATCCTGCACGAAACCCGCGCCAAACAGCGACCGCCAGCCGAGCGGCGTCGAAGCGGGATCATAGAGAAATGTTGCAATGGTGCCTTGCAGCAAAGTTTGCAGGCTGGTGAATGTCGCCTGTCCATACTGGCTGAGAGCGAGGTTCTCATTCGATTGCAGGCGCTGAAACCAGGCTCCGGCGGTGAGCTGGTGGCGGCCGAAAGTGACCTGGATCTGATCTTCGTAAGTGAACAGATTGCGCGCCACCGGCAGGTTGCTGCCGTTGTTGCTTCCGGCAAGACTCAACTGCGCGGCGGGATTGGACGCCGAGCTTCCGCCCACCACCAGGGCGCCGATTTGAGCGCCGCTCAGAAAACCGGGAAGGCTCGCCGCGGGCGATCCTGGCGTCGGTTCGCCGGTGAAATAATATCCCGCGCGCGAGTAGCCCAGTCTGGCCGTGTTCACGGCCGATGGAGAGAGGACGCGGGTCTCTTCGAGCGTCGCCACCTGCTCGCGGAGGCTCGCCAGATCCGTGCTGTAGGAATTGGTGCTGGTGGGCGTGACGTCGGCGCTGTCGTCGATGGTGTAGCTGGCGCTGAGGGAATCCCGCTGGGAGAAAATATGATCCAGCCGCGCGGTGCCGAAGTCGTCGCGGATGGTTTGCAGCGGGTTATTGAAAACTTCCGCGATGCCTCCGAAATCCGGCGCTCCCGGCGGCGGGGCGGGCCAGGCATTGATCAGCGGGGAAACGCCGACAAACGCCAGTCCGGACGGCGAACACGACGGGGGCGCGGGGCTGATCAGAGCGCAGGGCAGATATCCGGCCCGGGCGTTGTTGTCCGGAACCAGATCGACTCCGGTCTGGTGCAGGTGCTGTTCCAGCCCTTCGAAGTTGACGAAGTAGAACGTCCGGTCCTTGCGGAGGGGGCCGCCCAGCGAGCCGCCGAACTGATTCCGCTCGAATCCCGGAGCGGAGCCGGCGTCGAAGAAGTTGCGCGCGTCAAGGGCGTTGTTGCGCAGGAATTCATACAACGATCCGTGCAGCACATTGCCGCCGGACTGGGTCACAATCAGCACCTGCGCGCCGGGACGCTTGCCGTATTCGGCGCTGTAGGTGTCGGTGAGCACGTTGAATTCGCGGACCGCATCCACGCCCAGCAGCTCCTGGCTGGTGCCGCCGGGCTGCATGTTGTTTTCCGCGGCGCCGGTGAACTCCACGCCATTCAACAGGTACAGGTTCTGCTGCGGCCGGTTGCCGGACACGGCGAAGTTGTTCCCGTTGGTTGAGTTGGAAACACCCACGCCGCCGGTTTTCTCCCAGGTGAAGTTGACCACTCCCGGATTGAGCGTCAGCAGCTCGTCGTAGCTGCGCCCGTTGAGCGGAAGATCGCGGATCTCCCTTTCGCCCACCAGGCCGGCAACAGGGGCCGCACCCGTGCCGAGCAGCGGCGCGTCGGCGCTGACCGTCACCTGCTGGTTCGATTCGCCCAGGCTGAGGCGAAGATCGACCGCCGCTTCCTGCCCCACCGCCAGACGCACGCCGGTTCGCACCGTTTCGGCAAAACCCTGCTTGCGCGCGCGGATTTCATAGACGCCGGCCGGCAGGGAGCCGGCCTCATACCAGCCCTGGCCGTTGGAAACGGTGGCCCGCACCGCGCCCTGATCGAGGTTCACGATGGTGACCGAAGCGCCGGAGACGGCGGCTCCGGAAGGGTCGGTGATGGTTCCCGAGATCACCCCGAAAACCTGCGCCTGGAGCGAGGCGGCGAAACAAGCAAGCAGTGCCGGACGAAGCGTCATCGTCCGACCAGTATACACGACAATGTCGCCTAACAGAGACGAATGGCTTACACCAGCACGGAGGCGACTTCCACCAGGGAGCGATGCCCCTCCATCACCACGATGCCGCTTTCGGTGACGTGATAGAGCTGGCGGTCGCGATCGAGATCGTAGCCGATCGCGCCATCCTCGGGAATGTGCACGTTCTTGTCGAGGATGGCCCGCCGCACGCGCGCCCGGCGGCCGATATCGACGTTATCGAACAGAATGGAATCCTCCACCACGGCGCCGGAGTGCACGCGCACGCCGCGCCCCAGAACGGAGTTCCGCACGATGCCGCCAGACAGAATCGTGCCGCCGGAGACGATGGAGTCAATGGCCATCCCGCGCCGCCCCTGCTCGTCGAAGATGAATTTCGCGGGCGCGTCGGAATAGCTGGCGGTGCGCAGCGGCCATTGGCGGTTATAAAGGTTCAGAGCCGGCGTCACCGAGCGAAGATCCATATTGGCTTCGAAAAACGAGTCGATGGTTCCCACGTCGCGCCAATAGGGCTGCTGCGTCAGCGGATCGCCGGGAATGCGGTTGGTCTGAAAATCGTAGGCGAACATCTGCGCACGCCCCACCAGCGACGGCAAAATATCGCGCCCGAAGTCGTGCGAGCTGTTCTCATTCCGCGCGTCGGCGTGCAGTTCCCGCAGCAGCACGTTGGTGGAAAAAATATAGTTGCCCATGGAGGCGAAAACTTCGCCCGGATTGCCGGGGATCGAAGGCGCATCGGCCCGCTTTTCGTGAAACGCCAGCACCGAGGCGTCCGGCGCGGTTTCGATCACGCCAAACTCGGATGCATACTGGCGGGGCATGGGAATCGCCGCGATGGTCGCCTCCGCGCGCTTGTGCATGTGGTATTCGAGCATTTCCCGGATGTTCATCCGGTAAATGTGATCGGCGCCGAAGATGATCACGAAATCCGGATCGGCCTGCTCGATGAGATTGATGTTCTGATAGATCGCGTCGGCCGTGCCGCGGTACCAGTCCTCGCCCGGCGAGCGCATCTGCGCCGGCACCGGAATGATAAAGTGCTGCTTCAGCAGGCTGCTCATTTCCCAGCCGTCGCGCAGATGTTGCAGCAGGCTCTGGCTCTTGAACTGGATCAGCACGTAGATCGAGTAGAAGCCGGAGTTGATCAGGTTGCTGAGGACGAAATCGATGATCCGGTAGCGGCCTCCGAAGGGCACCGCCGGCTTGGCCCGTTCCTTGGTCAACGGATACAGGCGGGTACCCTTTCCTCCCGCCAGCACAAAGGCAAGCACGCGAACTTGCATCGGCCTTATTGTGGCAAAAATCAGGCCCGGCCCGTCAGCAAGGGCGTTATCTACTGCCCCGCCACGGCCTCGACAAAGCGGCGATCCAGAGGCCAGGCGCCGAGCACGTGATTGTCCCGCTGCTCGAACTTTCCGCCGCTTAAAACCGAGCTCAAATCGCGCGGGTTGGGCGTCATCTGATCGCGCGCCAGCATCTGATTCAGCAGCTCGGTCGATTTGGTGAGCTGTGCGGCGAGCGAAGCCGCCTCCGCCGCGGAGTTGCACAGCACTTCCGCGCGTATCCGCAACTGATTCCCGTCCGGGCCGATGCTGAACGTCGCCTTCTGCGCCGCCGCGAGCGGGCTCAGAAATGCGTGCGTGCCTTCCGGCAGATCCTTGACGTCGGCGAATACAAACGACGGCGCCGAAATCCACACCGGCTCCGGCGGCAGCCGCGGCGGATTCGACCACTGCTCCGGACCGATCATATTTACCCCGCGTTGTTCGAGGGAGACCGCCAGCGCCAGAACATTCGAGCGAATTGGATAAAACGAGATGTGCCGGTTTCCATCGCTCGCCGGCATTTCGCAAATTGTGTTGCGGCAGGCGCCGCCCTGCGACTCGGCGTAGGCGTTCAGCTTTTTCCAATCGAAGTGCCCGCGGACGGCCATGTAGACGCTGCCACGGATAAACGCCGCCGCCACTTCATCCAGATCAGTGCGATAGTCGAAACCGGTCTGGTCCACGAATCGTTTGTAGTCGGGCTCCTCGGCGGCTTTGGAGCCCGCCAGCAGATCGAGAAGCCCGCTATCCCGCAGCGACGCGACGTTCAAATAAACGTGGATGGCCTGATCCGGCGGCAGGCATTCGACGAGCGTGGCGGCGGAAAAGCTTCGCTGCTGGATTCGCCATCGCACCACTCCCAGGACCGCGCCGCCGGCGATCAACGCCAGCGCCACCAGGTGCCAGGGCCTCAGCCGCGCTGTATTTTCCGGGATCAACTGGCTATCATAACCGACCCGCGGTCACCTCGACGGCGCGCCCTGCCGCCGCGGCCCGCCGCGCCTTCCACAGCCCGATATACGGCTGAAGATCGCGCATCATGGCCGCGAACTGCCGGGGATCGAGCGACTGCGCTCCATCGCTCATCGCCTTTTCCGGCGCCGGATGGACTTCCACCAGCAATCCGTCCGCGCCGATCGCGACGCCGGCGCGCGCCACTGCGGGAACCAGGCTGCGCTTTCCGGTGGCGTGGCTCGGATCGAGAATCAGCGGCAGATGCGTCAGCTCCTCGAGCGCGGCGATCGCGGCGATATCGCACGTATTCCTGGTCGCCGTCTCGAAGGTGCGGATTCCGCGCTCGCACAGCATCACCTGCGGATTGCCGTGCGCCACGATGTACTCAGCGCTCATCAGCAATTCCTTGAGGGTGGAGCTCATGCCGCGCTTGAGCAGCACCGGCCGGCGGCATTTTCCGAGAGCCTTCAAAAGCGCGAAATTTTGCATGTTTCGCGCGCCAATTTGCAAAATATCCGCGTATTCGGCGACCATTTCCACATCGCCATCGCTCATCACCTCGGTGATGATGCCCAACCCGGTCGCCTTCCGAGCTTTGTCGAGCAGCTTTAATCCTTCGAGCGCCAATCCCTGAAAGTCGTAGGGCGAGGTTCGCGGCTTGAACGCGCCGCCGCGCAGGAATCTGGCGCCCTCGCGCGCGACAGCTTCCGCCGCCTCCAGAATTTGCCGCTCGCCTTCGACCGAGCAAGGTCCCGCCATCACGATGAATTCATCTCCGCCGAAGGTCACCCCGCGCACGCGAATTTCCGTCTTTGCCGGCCGGAATTCGCGGCTGACGAACTTGTAAGGCGCGGAAATCCGAACCGCTTTCTCCACGCCCGGCATCGCCTCCAGCGACTCCAGGCACTGCGTCACATCGCCGATTCCCACCGCTCCGATCACCACCCTTTCTTCGCCCTCGATCGAATGAACTTTATAGCCGAACTCTTCAATTCTTCTCCGCACCGCGTCGACCTCCTCCTTTGTCGCATGCAATCTCATCGAAACGATCATGGAAGACCCCCAAAAAACAAAAAACCCACTCTTTCGAGTGGGTTGGATTTTATTTAAAAAACGTTCAAGCCCACTCGCGCGATTCAGGTGCTAAAGTAATACGACCAGAATCGGCGAGCGGCAAACATGAAACGTTCAATATATCATAAAGCCCGCCCTTCTGCAAAATATGGCGGGGCGCGGATTCAATCCACCGGATCGCGGCTCAGTGCGGCCGAGCGAGCGACGGCGGCGTGATCGCCCGGGCGGTAGCGCGCGGCAATGAGAAAACCGGCGAGCACGATGGCGGAGGCCGTCAGTCCCCAGCCGGTCAGCAGCCCGCGCTGGATCAGAAAGCCGGCGAGCGGCGGTCCGGCGATCTGGCCGATGGACGTCAGCGATTGCGTCAATCCCAGCACGACGCCTTGCTCCTGGCGAGGCGCGGCCTGGGTGATCATGCTGGTGAGCGTCGGCCGAACCAGGCTGCCGAGCGCGGAGGCGACCGTCGCGGCGGCCAGCATCGGGATCGAATCGCAAAAAGCCAGCAGCGCGTAGCTGGTCACGTAGGCTGCGAAGCCGACGCGATGGAGTGTCGCTTCGCCGAACCGCTTCACCAATTTTCCGAGCGCGGGCCCTTGCAGAAAAATTCCCAGAAAGCCGGCGAACGCCCAGGTGAAGCCGACCTGCTCGGGTCCGAACGCGATGCCGTGCCAGTACAGCCGCCGCTCGGCGTATAAGGGAAAGCCGGCGGTAAACATGGCGAAGGCCAGGGCGAAGCTCAGAAATTCGTACAGCAGCGGCGCGATTCGCGGATCGCGGAAGTATCGCGCGTACTCGCCCCATTGCAGCAGCGACAACCGCCGCCCGCCCGGCCCATCGGAAGAAGCGCGGCCGCTGTTCACCGCCGGCAATAGAAACGCCGTGGAAAGAATGCTGGTGAAGGACAGCGCCGCCGCGGCGAAGATGGGGTAGTGATAATCGAACTTCGCCAGGTACCCGGAAATTGCGGGCCCGATCAGGAATCCCATGCCGAAGGCGATGCCGATAATCCCGAAGGATTTCGCCCGGTCCTCGGGACGCGTCACATCGGAGATGTAGGCTTGCGCGAGCGAAAGATTGCCGGCGGTCGAGCCGTCGATTATGCGCGCCAGAAACACCACCCAGAGCGAGGGCGCGAAGGCCATTACTAAAAATCCGATCAGCGTGCCGCACTGGCTCAGCAGCAGCAGCGGCTTTCTGCCGGTATGATCGGACGCGCGGCCGAGCAGCGGGCCGGAGAGGAGCTGGCAGGCCGCGTACACGCCGATCAGCCAGCCGACCTCGGTCGCCGTCGCGCCCAGCGATTCGGCGTAAAAGGGCAGCAGCGGGATCATGATCGTCAGCCCGAGCACGTCTACGGCGACGATCAGAAAAATCGCGAGCAGCGGAGAAGAGAGCAATTTTTATGATGACACGGACGGCGCCAGCCCGACCTCCCAGACGCCGTCGAAATCGACGTAGTAGGCCTCAATTTCGATTCCGGGAAAGGTCTTGGCGAGAAACGCCGCCGCGCGCCGCAATTCCTGCTGGTGATGTTCGGCTTCGCGGGCGCGATCGTTGCCGAAGGCTTCCAGGCCGCCGTAGGCTCCGCAATCGGAGTGGAGTTTCAGGATCACGCGCCGGGTCTGATGCAGCCGGATCGATTTGCGGATCTGCTCCAGGACGAATTCGCGCTCGGCTTCGTTTTCGGGCGAAGCCAGGGATTTCGCCCCGCCGGCGATTTTGATCGGGTCGGGGAACTGGACTCCTTTCTGCCGGAGGAACTGCGTGAATCCGTCGTTGAAGCGATGATCGAAACACCACACCACAGCGGCGTCGCAGGTGTATCGCTCGCGCGATGCATGGAAGGGAAAGACTATTTTCATCATGAATTGGAGACCGTGAGGACGGCCGCGCCGCGGATGGCGTCGTGCTTGAGCGCGTTCAGCGCGGCGTTGGCCTGTTCGAGCGGGAACGTCTGGGTCTGGGTGCGCACCGGGATCTTGGCGGCCAGCTCCAGGAAATCCTCGCCGTCCTGGCGGGTATTGTTGGCCACGCTGCGGATCACGCGCTCCCAGTAGAGCAGATCGTAGGGCATTTGCGGGATCGGGCTCATGTGGATTCCGCCCGCCACCACCACGCCGCCGCGGTCGAGGTTGCGCAGCGCGGCGGGAACCAGCTCGCCGGCGGGCGCGAATAAAATCGCGGCGTCCAGTTTTTCGGGCGATTCGTCCTCGCCGCCGCCCGCCCAGACCGCGCCTAATTCCATGGCCAATTGCTGATGCCGGATGTCGCGCGTGAAGGCGAGCACGCGGACGCCCCAGTAGCGCGCCACCTGAATCGCGACATGAGCGGCCGCGCCGAAGCCGTACAGCCCCAGCGTTCCGCCGCGCGCGATGCCGGAGACGCGCAGGCATCGAAATCCGATGATTCCGGCGCACAGCAGCGGCGCCGCGTGCAGATCGGGGAAGCCGTCCGGAATGCGGTAAACAAACGCCTCCGGCGCGACGGTGTATTCGGCGTAGCCTCCGTCCACCGTGTGTCCGGTGAAGGCCGCCGCCGGGCAGAGATTCTCTTTTCCCGCGCGGCAGAACTTGCAGGTTCCGTCGGCCGAATGAAGCCAGGGCACGCCGACGCGCGCGCCGGGCTCGAAGCGCCGGGCCTGGCCGCCGCAGCGCTCCACCACGCCCACCACTTGATGCCCGGGAATCAGCGGCGATTTGAGCGCCGGCAATTCGCCTTCGATCACGTGCAGATCCGTTCGGCAAACGCCGCAGGCGTGAACCTTGATCAGCACCTCATGGGGGCCTGGTTCCGGCGTGGGGACGTCGATCGGGCGCAGCGGATTTGTTTCGACCGGCGCCCGCGAAGAAAGGACGCACGCCTTCATTGCCGCTCCTCGTTTCTTGGTTGCGCGGGCCGCATCAGGTTCGCATCCGCGCTAAAAAATACAATCCGGCGAGCGAGAAGATCACGTCCGGCGACCAGGCCGCCACGGCCGGCGGCAATTCGTTCAAATTTCCGATCTGCGAAAACAACTGGCCGACGGACCAGTAGGCGATGGCCACGCCGAGGCTCAATCCCACGCCGGCCATGGCGCCGCGGTTGCCGGCCAGAAAGGCGAACGGCACGGCCACGATGGCCATGATCAGAGCGAACAGCGGCTGCGAGAACTTTTCGTTCCACTCCACCTGCAAGGGAATGGTGTTGAATCCGCTCTGCTTCAACTGCGCGATGTAGGTTTTCAGCTCCTGGAAATTCATCTGGCGGGCCTGTTTTTCCTCCTGCAAAAACCAGTGCGGATCTTCCTCCAGCTCATGAAAAACGCGCGTGCCGCCGGCGAAGCTGTCGTATCGTTTCGGCGGGCAGGCGACGCAGGAGGCGTCCATGTCGCGGCTCCATCCGTTTTGAAAAACCCAGGCGGAAAGCGACGGCTCCCACCGCGCGCGCTCCGCCCAGATGTGCCGCTTCAGGCGGAAATATTGCGGATCGATCTCATACACGTTGACGTCGAGCATGACGTCGGTGGCGGCATCGAAATACTTGTAATAGAAGACGCGGTCGTGCTTGCCGTAGATCCATTTGTGATCGGGCCGCAGGTAGGTCTGCGGGGGCTTGCCGCGAATTTCCGCGCGCAGGGCGTCTTGCCGGCGGTCTGCCTCGGGAACCCAGTAATGATCGAAGGCGAACAGCCCTCCGCTCAAGAAAAATCCGGCGATCAGGACCGGAACCGCCAGGCGGTAGACGCTGATGCCGCAGGCCTTGAACGCGGTGATTTCGTTGTGCTTGGACAAGACGCCGAAGGCCACCAGCACCGATCCCAGAACGGCCACAGGCGTGAAGTTGTAGATCAGCAGCGGGGTCAGGAAAAAATGATAGCTGAGCACGTGCGACATCGGCGGGTGGTTCTTGACGATGTCGCTCAGCAGCTCGAAGAAGGTGAACACGTGAAAGATGAGGACGAAGCTGGCGATCCACAGCAGCAAATAGAACAGAAACGTCGTGAGCACGTAGGCGTCCACCACCTGCGGAAGCATGGGGATGCGCCACAGCCAGGCGCGCGGCTCGATGCGGTCCAGCACGCGCTGGCGGGTGCGGTTCGGCGTCTTGGCCATTCCGCGGAACAGCGCCAGAATGCGTCCCACGAAATCGCGGTCGCCGGGGGTTTCCAGGCGAAGGATCATCGCCGCGGCGAAAATCGCGAACACCGCGTCGGGAATCCACAGCGCGATCTCCGGCCGCAGCCGTCCGGACCGCGCCAGGCCGATGCAGCCGATCAGGCCGATGTAGTAGACAAAGGCGATCACCACCGTCAGCACCACGGCCGAGGATTTGCCCGCGCGCCGGGAGGCGATCCCCAGCGGAACGCCGGCCATCGCCAGCAAAATGCAGGCCAGCGGCAGCGCCAGCCGCTGATGGAATTCGATGCGATCCGACAGACGCTGGTCGGCGTCGATGGTCCTGTTGTGATAGGCCTCGCGATACAGAGGAATCGTATCGATCTCGGTCGAGGGATGTGAATTGCTCACGCCCTGCGCGCGCTGCGCCTCCAGCCCCTGTTCGCCGGTGGGCGCGCCGGAGACGTGATAGTTGTTTTCCTTATCCGTTTCGTAACTGGTGCCGTTGCGCAGCGCCAGCGTAATCCGGTTCTCCCGCAGATCGGGGACGGCGACGGCGTCGGAGGCGAGCGTGACGCGCGGGGTGTCGCCGCGGTCGGCCGTGCCCGGCTTGCGCTGATCGGGCGGCGTGATATCGGCCATAAAGACGCGCTTCAATCGCGAGGCCTGCCCGGCGGTGATGTCGCTCACATAAAGAATCGTGTTGGGAAACTGCTCCTCGAACACGCGCGGCTCGATATCGGCCGTCAGCTCGTGCTGGATCACCTGGTTTTCGACTTTATAAAATTCGCGGATGGACCACGGCGTAAGCCAAAGGGACGCGGCGGCGCAGGCGATCAGGCCCAGGAAACCGAAGAGAAAGATCGGCGGCGCGACGCTTCGCCCGGGCACGCCGGCGGCGCGCATGGCGGTGATCTCGCCGTCGGCCGACATGCGGCTCAGCGTGATCAGCGTGCCCACCAGCACGCCCAGCGGAATGGTCAGCGGCATGGACTGCGGCAGCACCAGCGCGAACAGATACGCCACCGAGGAAAGCGATCCCGTGGATCGCACCATCAGCTCGAACAGCGGGCGCGTGCGCTGCAAAAACAGCACGAATGTGAATAAAACGGCGCCGAGCGTGGAGGCGACCAGAATGTCGCGGAAGATGGTCCGGCTGAGCAGTCGCATGACTCCCCTTCCATGCTACTGGGCTGGCGCGCCGCCCGTGGCGCTAACCGACCGAGGCGACGTCCTCGACATTCACCGGCTTGTTGTAGAACAGGAACCGGCCGCAGCTCTCGCAGGCCAGCAACTGATCGCCGCGTTTTAAATCCTGCATGAATTGCGGCCGGATCACGATCTGGCACGCCGAGCAGCGCCCTTCGACGGCCTCCGCGATCACCGTCCCGTGCCACTTTTTGCGCACGCGTTCATAGGTGTGCTGCACCGCCGCGGGGAGTTTCGCGTATATTTCCGCGCGTTCGGCGCGGAGCGTATCAAGCTGAGCTTTATCGGCGGCGGTGCGCTCGCGCGCAGCGTTCTTTTCGCGCTCGACCGCCTGTTTTTCCTCCCGGAGCGCCGCTTCCGCCTTCTTGACGTTCTGGTCCAGCGGCTCGGATTCGCTCATCAGCTCCAGAATCCGGTCCTCGGCCTTGCGAATTTCCTTCTGCGCGTACTCGATCTCGTTTTGGAAAGCCCGGTACTGCTCGTTGGTTTTCGCGCCGAGCATCTGATCCCGCAATTTGGAGATCTTCTGCTCCTGCATCTGGATGTCGGCTTCGTGCTTCTTGCGGTCCTTTTGATTGGCGGCCAGCGCCGCGCGGTCGGCCTCCAGCTTGCGGATGTGCGAATCCAGCGTCTTTTCGATCGCGGCGATGTGTTTGGGGAGCGCGGCCACTTCCTTTTCAAGAGCCGCAATTTTTTGGTCGAGCGACTGGAGCTGAATCACCAGATGAGTATCTGGGTGCATGAGCAATTTCAGTTTAACACGCCCGCCCGGTCCGGCTTGATTTTCCGCCGTCCCGCCGCGACCCTGTACATTGAGGAATATGGAAACGAATCTTCCTCCGGCGCCGCTTACGCTGGAAGGCGCCAGCGTGCTGCATCAGATGTTCCGCCTGAAATGGCCCGCCTGGCGGGCGCTGCCGGCAGCCGGCCGCGCCAAAGTGACCGGGGAAGCCGCCGCCGCCGCCGCGCGCATGGAAGGCGAGGGGACCGCCGTGTTTTCCCTGCTCGGCCACAAGGGCGATCTGATGCTGGTGCATTTCCGCGCCGATTTTGACGCGCTCGGCGCCGCCGAACGCTGCCTCTTGCGCCTGGAGCTTTCCGATTTTCTGGAACCAACCACCTCCTATGTCTCCGTGGTGGAGCTGGGACTTTACGATTCGACGGTGAAGCTCTACCGTTCGCTGTCCGAGCGCGGCATCGCGCCGCACTCCAATGAGTGGAACGCCGAGGTCGAGGAAACTCTGGCGCGGCAGCGCAACGCGATGCGGCCGCGCCTTTACCCGGAGATGCCCGCGCACAACTACATCTGTTTTTATCCGATGGACCGCCGGCGCGGAGAGCAGAAAAACTGGTATCAGCTCCCTATGGCGGAACGCCAGCGCCAGATGCAGGAACACGGCGAAATCGGCCGGCGCTACGCCGGGGCGGTGAAGCAGATCATCACCGGATCCATCGGCTTCGACGATTGGGAGTGGGGCGTGGATCTTTTCGCCGACGATCCGCTGGTGTTCAAGCGCCTCATCTACGAGATGCGCTTCGATGAAGTGAGCGCCGTTTACGCGCTGTTCGGGCCGTTTTATATCGGCCGCCGGATCAAACCCGCCGAACTTGAAAGCATCCTCGCCATCTGACGCCGCTCATTTCGCGGCCGGCAGGCGAAACTCGAGCCCCCGATCCGTATTCAACTTGCGCGAAAACTCGCGATCCACCAACGCCAGCGACACGCGGTTCTGATCGCCATCGGGGGTGATGTAGTCGAGCGTGTCGCCGTCCACCCAGTAGGCGATCGCCGCGACGATGGAGTGGTCCGTCATTGCGATCAGATAAATCGTCGGTTGATCGTCGCGCGGCGCGCGGGGATCGGGCGGCGGGGGCGGCAGCGGCGTGTTCGAATAGTCGTGCATCACCGGATTGGCCACCGGCGGCTGAAAACTCTGGTTGAAAATGACCACCGGGGCCTGTCCTGGCGCGCCGGATCCGCCGCCATCGTCGTAAGAATTGGCGGGCGCCGGCGCGCTGGCCGGATCACCGCCCGCCGCCTGGTTGCAATAGGCCGGATCGCAGTAATAAGGAATCCCGTAAAAAACCGGATAAGGAACAATCACCGCCGGGCCGTGCACCGGATGCGACACCGGCGGCGGAGCGAGAAACCTTCCCGTCCGCGGAGAGCGGAGGCCCGATCGCGGTCCTCTCGCCGGTGCGCCTCCCGTTCCGGCGTGCTGCGCCAGGACGGGCTGAAGAATGGTGCAACCGGCCGCCAGCACGGCGCAGGCAAGCTTCATGGCGACCCTCCCTAGAAACATTCTAGACGTTTCGCTCCGGTGCGGCGTTTCCCGCCGGCGCGCGCCCCCAGGCGGGGCTCAAAACCGGTACAGCATCAGGTAAACGATCACGCCGGTGACGCTCACATAGAGCCAGATGGGCAGCGTCCAGCGCGCGATCGCGCGGTGGCGCTTGAAATTCCCCCGCAGCGCGCGGCTTAACGTAATCAACGCCAGCACCGGCACCACCGCGGCCAGCACCGTGTGCGTGAACAGAATGGCCAGATAGACGGCGCGGATCACTCCCGTGCGGCGGTAATACACTACGCCGGCCAGCGAATGGTAGGTCAGGTAGCCGATCAGGAAAAGAACGGAGACGCCGAACGCCGAAAGCATCACCTTGCGATGAGCTTCGACGCGGCCGTTGCGGATCATGGCGAACCCGATGGTCAGCAGCACCGCCGCGATCGCGTTCAGCGCCGCATTGATCGCCGGCAGATCCTGAACCGTCAACTGCGCTCCGCCGCCAGACGTTTGGCGTCCGCGATCACCCGCGGGATCGCGTCCGCCTCCGACGTCTCATAGAATCCGCGGATCTTTCCGGACCGGTCCACCAGCGCGAAGCGCGTCGAATGCTCCAAGGAGCCGTCGACGTTGCCGAGCAGGAAGGCGTCGCGGCACAAATGCTGCAATGTATCGCGCGATCCGGTCAGAAAATACCACACGCCGGGCTTGGCCCCGAACCGGTCCGCGTATTGCGCCAGCACCCCAGGCGTGTCATGCTCCGGATCGACCGTGAAGGAAACCAGCCGCACGCCGTCGATGCCGGCCAGCGCGTTTTCCACCTGGTGCATCTGCGAGCTCATGCGGGGGCACGGGCCGGGGCATGTCGTATAAATAAAATCGGCGATCCAGACCCGCCCGCGCAGCTTTTCCGCGCTCTCAAACCGGGCGCCGGTCTGATCGGTCAGCGTGAAATCGGGAACGCTCGAATAGCTGGGCAGGCCCGCGCGCGCGGCGCAGCCGGTCAAGATGGCGAAACTACAAACCGGGACGGTCCAAAGCCAGGAGGCCATATAACAACGGAAGATAAACGACGCTGGCCAGCAAAACCTGACGGGCTCGCGGCCGGGTGCGGTCGAAGGCGGCGCGGGCGCCGGCCAGCGAAAAATAAAAACCCAGAGCCAGCGCGCCCAGCAGATACACATTGCCCGCGTCCCCCAAAAATCTGGGCAGCACGCTCACCGGAACCAGCGCCAGCGAAAACAAAACGATCCGCCGCGCGGTCGATGCGCCATCCGGCTCCACCACCGGCAGCATGCGGATTCCCGCCTTGGCGTAATCCTCGCGATACATCCACGCGATCGCGTAAAAATGGGGGAACTGCCACAAAAACAAAATGCCGTAAAGGATCCAGGCCAGCGGGCTCAGCGTGCCGGCGGCCGCGGCGAACCCGATCAGCGGCGGCATCGCGCCCGGGATCGCGCCGACCGTGGTCGAATGCGGCGAGCGTCGCTTCATCGGCGTGTAGGCGAACAGATAACTCACCAGGGTGAACAAACCGAGCAATCCCGCCAGCAGATTCGCGCCGATCCACAGATCCAAAAATCCGCCGATCGACAGCGCCACGCCGAACCAGAACGCGCGTGATTCGATTACCCGCCCGGAGGGAATCGGCCGGGCTTTGGTGCGCTGCATTTTGGCGTCGGCTTCGCGCTCATACCACTGATTCAACGCGGCCGTTCCGCTCGCCATCAGCCCCGTGCCGAGCAGGGCGTGAAACAGCGTCCAGAAGCCCGCGAAAGGGCCCGCGCACAGAAACCCGATCGCCGTACTCATTAAAATAAAAACGGTGATCCGGGGCTTGGTCAGCTCCAGGTAGTCTTTCAGGATCCGGTCCGCGCGAGCGGACCGGCTCACCTGCGCGACGTGGAAACTGGGCGGCACGGACGTAAGCCTTATTCTATCACGACTGCACAATTTGTGGCCTGGCAAGAATCTCGCGCAGCTCTTGCGCGACCCGATCCGCTCCGGAAACCCGCAAAACGTCGAATCCCGCCGCCTTTGCGCTGGCGACGCCGGCGTCGGAATCTTCGATCACCAGCGGTCGCCGCGCCGAGAGCAATTCCGCCGCTTTTAAATAAGGATCGGGCGCGGGCTTCAGGTTGGGGACCTCGCGGCCGCAGACGAAGGCCTGAAAGCAGCCGTGAATTCCCGCGCGCGCGATTGGCGGCTCGACCTCGCTCCGGGAACTGGAGGAAACCACGGCGAGCTTGTATTGTCCCGCCAGCTCCCGTATGCACTCCAGGGTCTGGGGCAAAAACGGCGGATCGGCCAGCAGCCTTTCGCGGAACATCGGCTGTTTGCGCTGATATTGCGGCCAGACGTCGTCCCAGGGGATCGGCGGGTCGTGCGCGCTGGCCAGCCGCTCCACCATCTGCCGGTCGGAAACGCCGACGCAGTTCCGCTGGTAATAATCCCAGTCGAGGCGAATCCCGAAGGGATGAAGAAGCTCGCGCCAGCAGGCGAAGTGGATCGGCTCGGTATCGGCGAGCACGCCGTCGAAATCGAACAGCAGCGCGTCCCAGCTCAAGCGATAAAGCCCCGGCGAGTCGGCATCTCTTCCCGATTGTCCCACAACGGCCGCCGCCCGCCCCGCTGGAGGACGCCAGGCCTGCCGCATCCACCCGTCCGGACCTCTGCTATAATCCGCGGGTGCGGTTTGGCGGAAAGCGGGAGCTGCTGTCCGGCGGCCTGTTTTGGAGCGGGGCCTCCTCGCTGCTTGCCCGGCTGCCGCCCGGGGACTCATTGCTGGTCCTGAATTACCACCGGATCGGCGACCCGGATGACGATCCTTTCGATCCCGGCGTATTTTCGGCCACCGCCGACGAGTTTCACGAACAGATATCGTACCTGAAGCGCCGCCTGTCGGTGGTGACTCTTGAGGAGGCGCAGGGTTCTGCGATGGAACGCTGCGCGAGAAGACCCCCCGATGCCGTGTGTTGATCACCTTCGACGACGGCTATCTCGACAACTACCGGGTGGCCTTCCCCATCCTGCGCGGTCAGGGAGTGCAAGGCGTGTTTTTTCTCGTCACCGCTATGGTGGGGTCTTGCGCGGTGCCCTGGTGGGATCACATCGCGTTTGTGATGAAGACTGCGCGGCGGCGCCGATTTGCCCTGCATTATCCAGCCGATCTGGCCGTCGATCTGGCGGAGAACGGACTCACGGAGAGTCTTCGAAGCGTGCTGAATCTTTATGCGGCGTCCGGCAACGCAGATCCCGCGCGCTTTCTGCGCGAACTGGAGGGTGCGGCGGAGGGGGACCCGGTCCCGACCACGCTGCGGCGTTTTCTCGCTTGGGACGAAGCCCGGGAGATGATCGCCGGAGGGATGGCGATTGGGTCTCATACGCACTCCCACGCCATCTTGAGCCAACTGGCGCCGGAGCAGCAGCGCGACGAATTACAGCGATCCCGCGCGCAACTCCGGGAGCGGCTGGGTGGCGCGATCGATGCGCTGGCCTATCCCATCGGAGGCAAAACCAGTTTTTCTGAACAAACCCAGGAATTGGCCAAAGAGGCAGGTTACCGCGCGGCATTCTCCTTTTACGGTGGAACGAATCTGCCGGGAATGACACGGCCCTACGACATCAAGCGCGTCGGCGTCGGAGGCCAAAGCTGGACCCGATTCCGCGTGCAGGCAGCCGTCTGCCGGCGAACGGGGAAGTACTGGCCTTGAGTTTCCGGGACCTTATTCTCCAAGCCGGGCCAAACGAGCGCAAGATGCGCAGAACCGCCTTCCGATCAGGCCCAGTACTCGGGTTTACCGCCGTGCAGATACGCGGCGTCGCTATCGATCCTGTGGAGCCGGACCGGCAGGGAAGGAAACTCGATACCCCTGGCGGGCAGCAAGCGCAGCGGGTAACTCCCCCGCGCGTGAAAGCCGCAGTCGACTAACGCCTGGCGCGTGATCGGGTCGCTTCCGATCGCGACAACTTCGGCCACGGCGGGATTCCGCCTGGCCTGCGCCACCGCAAGCTCGATCAGAATTCTCCAGCTCTCCCGATCTTCGCCGCAGCTATAGAAGTCGGCGATGCGGGCCTGACCCGGCGCATACGCGAGCAGGAAGTAGCCGCGGGATAAACCATCCTGCGCGACCGAGTAGAGCTCCATCTGCGCCGCGGGACACTTCAGAAAGTGAGCGACCATCTCCGCCGTTCGTTCAAAGATGGCGGCTCCCTGCGCCGGGCGGGGCCACGGGATGGCGGCCGAGGCCAACTGTTCCGGCGCGATTCGGCTCGCGGCCCATCCCCGAGTCCGAGCGGGCGGGGCCTGCCAGGACCACAGCAGGCCTCGGGCCGCCTGCGCTCCCGCGCGCAGGCTGAACTTTTGTCCCTTCAACCGCCGCAATGGCCTCAGCGGCCGCGCAAACCGCGTGATTTCACCGCATACGGTGAACCCCAGGGCCGGGAGCACTCGTTGAGCGATCTCGCTGCCGCCTGCAACGACAACCGCATCCACCATCGTGGCGATTCGCTTCAGAAGAATCACACCGCTCCCCACCGACTGTGGATCGGCTGCCCAGTCGGTAAGGTGGAACATCCTCAGCCTCCGCCGGGAGTCCAGGCACAACAGCGGGACGGCAATGCCGTGCGCCACAATCCTGTCTTGGCTGGCCAGCAGGTAACCGCGGGAACCGGGCCAATCCGGACGCGGCTCCCAGCACTTCCACCGCAAATGGCGGGGATCGACGAGAGGATCTCCGGGAGCCAATTCGAAGATGCGCTGGAGAAACGCCGCGACCGCCGGCGCATCCTGCGGAGAAGTGTCTCGAAACAGATACTTCATCGGGAGGATCCGCGGGCAGGGCGGAAAGCGGCGGAGGCTGGCCCGGCGGTTTCACTCGCCATGCGATTGAGGGACATTATACTCAACTCCTGCCGGAAACGGCATCAGGCTATAATTCGGTCATGATAAATCCCACCGAAAAGATCTGGCACAACGGAAAGCTCATCCCCTGGAACGACGCGAAGATCCACGTTTTGGCGCACGTCACCAGCTACGGCAGCTCCGTCTTTGAAGGCGTCCGCTGTTACGCGACCGCTTCCGGGCCCGCCATCTTCCGCGCCCGCGAGCACGCCCGCCGCCTTCGCGATTCGGCGCGGATTTATCGCATCGAAATTCCCTACTCGATCGAGGAGATCTGCAACGCCATGGCCGAGGTGGTGCGCGTCAACCGGATGGAGGCCTGCTATATCCGGCCGCTGGTGCTGCGCGGCTACGGCAATCTGGGGGTGATGCCGACCCAGGACAATCCCATCGAAACCTACATCGCCTGCTGGACCTGGGGCAAATATCTGGGCGGGGAGTCGCTGGAAAAGGGCGTGGACGCGTGCGTTTCGAGCTGGACCCGCATGGCTCCCAACACGCTGCCGGCGCTCTCCAAAGCCGGCGGGAATTACATGAACTCGCAGTTGATCCGCATGGAAGCCGCGGTGAACGGATACAGCGAAGGCATCGCTCTGGACGCCGCCGGCTACGTGAGCGAAGGCTCCGGCGAAAATCTGTTCCTGGTGCGCGACGGCAAACTGATCACGCCGCCGCTGGGAGCCAGCGTCCTGCCGGGAATCACGCGCGACACCGTGATCCAGATCGCCCGCTCGCTCGATATCCCGGTGGCCGAGGCGCTGATCCCGCGCGAGGCGCTGTACATCGCCGACGAACTTTTCTTCTGCGGCACCGCGGTCGAAATCACGCCGATCCGCTCGGTGGACCGCATCGAAATCGGCAACGGCAAGCGCGGCCCCATCACGGAACGCCTGCAGCGCGAATTTTTCGACATCGTGGAAGGCAAGAAAAGTGATCGCTTCGGCTGGCTGTCGCCGGTGTCGCAGCCGGTGGGCGCCGCGAAGTAACGTTTTCCCGGCTCAATCTTCTGCGGAAACCGGGCTGCGCGGCCACCTCCCCCGAGACTGACTCGCCAACCCGGCGTCCCGCAGAATCTTGTTGAAACAGTTTTATCAGGGAGACGGCCTCGATGGCCAGAGCAAAACGGTGAATTTCAACAGCTCTTTCCCTCACGGCTTTGCGAACTTAGCGCCCCGCCGGTGTGGGAATGCTGTGGAAAAACAGAATGCCGATGAAATGTAGCGGCCGCAATGTCTCCACGGGCGAGCCCGTCTTGCTGGAGTTCGATTCCGTGATCCAGCACGTCGACCCGCTGCTTCAGGAAGCAGACGAGGCCTGGATCGCCCCCGGCTTCATCGATCTTCAGGTGAACGGTTTCGCCGGCGTCGATTACAACGCGCCCGAAGCCGCGCACGAGGAGATCGCGCGCTCCATCGAAGCGATGTTTTCGACCGGCGTCACGCGTTTTTTTCCCACCGTCATCACCGGCGATCCGGCGCGGATGGCGGCCGCGCTCCGGAACCTGGCCGGTGCTCGGGAGACGCTTGAAAACGGCGCGGCGATGGAGGCGTTTCACGTTGAAGGCCCGCACATCTCGCCCGAAGACGGGCCGCGCGGCGCGCATCCGCGGCAATGGGTCCGCCCGCCGGACCTGGAGGAATTCCGCCGCTGGCAGGAGGCGGCGCGCGGCCACGTCCGCCTGGTGACGCTTTCCCCGGAATGGCCGGGGGCGGCGCGCTACATCGATCAGCTTACCAAAGAAGGCGTGGTGGCCAGCATCGGCCATACGGCGGCCTCGCGCGAGCAGATCGAAGACGCCATCCGCGCCGGCGCGGCTTTGTCCACGCATCTCGGCAACGGGGCGCATGCGGCGCCGGCCAAGTTCAACTACATCTTCGATCAGCTCGCCGCCGATGCCCTGGCCGCCAGCTTCATCGTGGACGGCATCCATCTGGCCGATAATTTTCTGCGCGTCGCGCTGCGCGCCAAGGGAGTTGAGCGGAGCATCCTGGTGACGGACGCCGTCATGCCCGCCCTGTGCGAACCCGGCTGTTACCGGCTGGGCGAAGTCGAGGTGGAGTTAAAGGAAGACCGCCGCGTCGTGCTCCGCGGGGGCGAGCGGCTTGCCGGATCAAGCCTGCGCATGGACCAGGCCATCTCCAACGTGATGCGCATCGCCGGCCTCACGCTTACCGAAGCGGTGGCCATGGCCACGGTCAATCCCGCCCGCGTCGGCCGCATCGTTTCGCGCCAGCGCGGCCTGCGCGGCGGCGAGCGCGCCGATCTCGCGCGCTTCCGGCTGGCCGGCGGCAGCATCGAAGTTCTCGAAGTGTACTTCAGCGGCCGCCGCGTGTTCTCTCCGCAGCGGGACTCCACTCGCGCCGGGCTTTAGCCGCCGGGTCCCCGCCGGTGCGCGGCATCTTTCCAAACGGCGTCAGGCCGCCGCGTTCAATTCTTTTTCGAAAAACGCATCCACGCAGTCCAGGATCGCCGCGGGATCGGAGGCGTGATAGATCTCCGCGCGCAGCCGCGACCCGTTGCGGACCCCGTGCGTGAAATACGTGGCGAACTGCTTCATCTTGCCCGCGGCGTCCGGCGCGCCGTGCGCGATCAGCATCTCGAAGTAGCGCCGCATCAGCGCATAGCGCTCCTGCTCGCGCGGGATCTCATAGCTGCCGCGGCTCAGATAATCGGCGATCTGGCGGAAAATCCAGGGGTTCGACGAAGCCGCGCGGCCGATCATCACCGCGTCGCAGCCGGTCTGCTTCACCATGCGCACGGCATCCTCGGGCGTGACGATGTCGCCGTTTCCAATCACCGGGATGTTCACCGCCGCCTTCACCTCGGCGATGCGCGTCCAGTCGGCGCGGCCGCTGTAGCCCTGCTCGCGCGTGCGCGGATGCAGCGCGATGGCCTGCAACCCGCAGTCCTCGGCGATCCGGGCCATCTTCACCGCCACCAGTTCGCGGTCGTTCCAGCCGGCGCGGAACTTCATGGTCAGCGGAATCGTGATCGCCGCGCGGACCGAGCGTAAAATCTGCTCCACCCGCGGCAGATCCCGCAGCAGCCCGGAGCCCCCGTTGCAGGTCACCACCTTCTTGACCGGGCAGCCGAAGTTGATGTCCACCATGTCGAAGCCCAGATCCTGGCAGTAGCGGGCGGCCTCCGCCATCACCACCGGATCGGAGCCGAAAAGCTGCGCGGAAATCGGATGCTCATCCGGCTCGAAATATAGATAGCGGAACGTCCGCGTGGGCCGGGTGGCGCGCGCGCTGGCGACCACCCCGTGGCTGGAGGTGAACTCGGTCATGATCAGCCCGCAGCCGCCCTGGGCCCGGATGAGCCGGCGGAAAACGGTATCGGTGACGCCGGCCATGGGAGCGAGAACGGTCGCCGGCGCAATCCGCACGCCGCCGGCGCGATATTCTGTCGGAAACATCTCACTCTATTTTCGCAGATCGGCGCCGCGCTACCCGCAGCAATGCAGCTTTTGGCCGGTGATCTCCGCGATCTGGCGCGCCAGTTGCTCCTGAAGCAGAAAGGTTTCCTCAAACGCCGCGTCAAAGGTCTCCGACCAGAGGTGGAATCCATCGGCGGCGCTGCTGAGCTGCGCCGTAACGCGGACTCTGTGGTCGGCCACGCGCACGCTGCCTTCCATCACCGCCGCGACGCCGAGATCCTTGGCGATATCGCGCACGTCGTGGGGATCTTTATATTGAAACGCCGAGGTGCGCGCCGCCACCTTCAGACCCCCCATTCGCGTCAGCGCATTGATCAGCTCCTCGGTCACGCCTTCGCAAAACGCCGCGCGGCTTTCGTCGTTGGTCATGTTCACAAAGGGCAGCACCGCGATCGACTTCACGGCGGCCGGACGGGCGCTTTGACGCGTAAAACCGGGCCGATAAGCGCCGCGCGGCAGCGAGATGACGATCGGGTCGTGCGCGCCCTCGCTTTCGTAATACTCCGCCAGCAGTTTCCGGAGCCGGCGCGCCTCCACTCTGACGATCGGATCGATGCGCGAGTCGAAGTCGCATTTATCGAACACCCGCGCGGCGATGTCCCGCGCCGTGGGAGCTCCTCCGTGCTCCAGGGCGTGTTCGACCAGCAGGCGCAGGAAACGGCTCATCCGTTCGCATCGCCGGAAACGCGCCGAGGACAGAATCTTCTCCAACTGCCGCCGCACCATTGCCGGATGGGGCGCGGGAGAAGTGATGGAGCGCTCCGTTCTGGCGCGGGTCTTTCTCATCTCCTTTATCTGCATATCGCGTCTCTGCCACTGTCTCATCGTGTACCCACACCGTAACAGGCAAGGCGCGTGCCAAAACCGGATTCCGGACGCGATGTGGCTTGATATCAATGATTTGCCGGCATCCCGGAAAAGCGAAGCGTTTCCGGCTCCCGCTGTAAGAAAGTAAGGCCCCCGGCTCTTACTTCCTTTCGTCCGGCCGGTTCTGCGATTCTTGAGGTGCCCTCAAAAATGTTTTCTGCCGGTTGAACTTACCAACACAGATCCGGAAGCCAGCCGCAACAACGTCGTGGCCGCGTTCGCGGGCCGGAGCGCCGTCTGATTTCGCGGCGCATTCCCTTAAGAAATTGCACCCGACGCGCAGGGAGAGTGGGATGACGATAGTGGTGATTGACGACAATCCGGGTGACCTTCGCCTGATACGGGAAGCTGTGGCGCGGGCCGACCCCTCCGTGGACGTCATCTCCTTCACCGACGCGCGCGAGGCCGTCGACGCCCTGTGCGGAAGCCGCGCCACGCTTCAGCCCGGCGCGATTCTATTGGACCTCCGGCTGGGCGCCGCCGACGGTCTGGAGGTCCTGCGGATCATCCGCTTCGTGCCGCGGCTCTCCGATATTCCGGTGATCGTCTTCACCTCTTCCAATGCCGGCGCCGACAGACACCGGTCGCAGCTGTTGGGCGCCACCCGCTTTTTGAAAAAACCGCTGAAGGCGGAGGATTACTTTCGCGCCGTGGATGATGTGGTGCGCCAGATCCGGGGCGGGCCGGCATCGGAACGCGGTCCGGGACCGGAACCGTAGAGTGGCGGCGGCGCGCTACGCTTCCTCAGAATATAAGTAGCGTTGCCCGCTCTCTCCGACGAACTCCACTTGGAGAAATTGAGCAATGGCGGATCTACTTCGCGTCCTCATGGTTGAAAATGCGGCTGAAGATGCCCAACTGGTGGCCGGCGTCCTCCGGCAGGATGGATTCGATCCCCGCATCCACCGCGTCGAGACGGAGGCGCAGATGCGCGAGGCGCTGGAGCGCGACGGCTGGGATGTGATCCTGCTCGATTACGCGCTGCCGGCTCTTAGCGGCGTCCAGGCATTGAAAGTCTGCCAGGAGTACGGCTGCGGCGCGCCGGTCATCGTCGTCTCCGGCAGCGCGGGCGAGGAGATCGCAGTGGAGATGATGAGAGCCGGCGCCGACGATTACCTCCTGAAGGGCAAACTGGCGGGACTGCCCGCGGCCGTCCGGCGCGCGGTCTCCCTCGCGCAGGTCCGCCGCGAGCGGAAGGTCGCGCAGGAGGAGATGCAGCGCCCGGCCGACCACCTCCAGCAGGCCAACGAGGAGCTGCACCAGTTCATGCATTCGGTAAGCCACGATCTCCAGGAACCGTTGCGCATGATCAGCGTCTACGCCGAGCTGATCCGGCGGAAACTGGAGCGCGTGGACGCGGATCTGGACGAGTACCTGGGATTCGTCATCCACGGCGCCCAGCGGATGGCCGCGCTGCTGGCCGACCTGCGCGCCTACGTGGACGCGACCAATCTGAGCGCGCCGCCCGGTGAAGAAGCCGACGCCGAGATGGCCCTGCAAGGCGTCCTGCTCAACTGCTGCTCCGCCATCGACGAAAGCGGGGCGGCTATCGTCCACGACCCCTTGCCCCGCCTGCCGGTGCGGGAAGCGCATCTGACGCAGATCTTCCAGAATCTGATTTCCAACGCGATCAAGTACCGGAGCGCGGCCGCTCCCATCATCCGCATCTCCGCGCAGCGCCAAGGGGCGTGGTGGCGTTTCGCCTGTTCCGATAACGGCCTGGGCATTGCGCCCGAATACCGCGAACGTGTCTTCGATTTCTTCAAGCGATTTCACGATCCCCGGATTCCGGGCACGGGCATGGGCCTGGCCATCTGCCGCCGCATCGTGCAGCGCTACGGCGGCCAAATCTGGGTGGAATCGGCGCCGGGAGGTGGATCCACGTTCTGCTTCACCCTTCCCGCCGGACCATCCCGGCCACCGCAATCCGCCGCAGAATGCACTCACCCGGCTGTTGCCGGCCGCGCCGTCGCGGCAGGCGATCCCTCCCGGGAGGCCGGATCGTGATCCGCGCGGGCGCCCGCGCGGCGGCTCATCCGCCGGCCTGCACGAAGGCCAGCACCTCTTTTTCGTTCGTCGACCGGCCCGGCAGCTTCGCGATCACGTTCCCGTCCCCGTCGAGGATCGCGTAGTAGGGAATCGCCACAGTCTGGAACTTCTCGTCTTCGAGCTTCTGGAACTCCTCCGAGGCCTTGTCGGTTCCGTCGGTATAAAGCTCCACCAAGATCAGATTTTTCAGGGCCGCGGCGATCTCCGGACGCGGCCACATGTTGGCCTTCATCCAATGGCAGTTGGTGCAGGCGTATCCGGTGAAGGCCACCAGCACCCGCTTATTTTCCCGCTTGGCCTGCGCCAGCGCTTCGTTGTACTGGTTCTTCATCCATTTCAGACCGCCCTCGGCCTGCGCGCCGGCGCCATTGGCGGCGGGCGGAATGAACGCATCCAGATCCCCCAGCGGCGCGCCGAACATTCCCGGCAGCAGGCTGAAGGCGAAGATCAGAATGGCGCTGGCCGCCAGCAGGCGCGCCACGCCCAGATGCTCGCCCGGCTCGACGCCCTCCAGCCGCAGCAATCCCAGCAGATAAAGACCGGCCATGGCGGACAGAACAAACCAGGCGGCCAGGAATCGCTCGCGCGTGAGCCAGTTGGTTTGCAGCACCAGATCGACGTTGCTCAGATACTTCAGCATGAAGGCGAGCACGGCGAAGCCCATCACCACCTTCACCCGCGCCAGCCATCCCCCGCTTTTGGGAAGTTTTTTCAGATACGACGGGAAGGCCGCCAGAAAGAAGAACGGCAGCGCCAGGCCGGTAGCGAAGCTCGCCATGCCCAGCACCGGTTGCGCCCCTTTTTGCTGCACCGACGCGAACAGAATCGTGCCCAGGAACGGCCCGATGCAGGCGAACGAGGTGAGCGTAAACGTCACGCCCATCAGCAGCGTTCCCAGATATCCGCCGCGGCGCGACGCCGAATCGAGTTTGGTCAGAAGGCTGGAAGGCAGCGTGATTTCGAACGCGCCGAGCAGGCTCAAGGCGAAAACCCCGAACACCAGCGCGATGAATCCGTTCACCCACGGATTCGATCCGAGCTGCACCACGCCGAAAGGCCCGGCGGCCGCCGCGACGCCGAAGCCCAGCGAGCAGAACAGCACCACGATCCCCAGCGAAAATACCAGAGCCTGCGCGATCCCGCCGCGCTGGTTCAGGAAAAAGGAAACCGTGATCGGGATCATCGGGAAAACGCACGGCGTAAAGATGGTCGCCACTCCGAATCCGAACGCGGTCAACAGAAAGGCCCACAAGCTGTCGTTGGTGGCTTGGACCGTTGTTACTTGCCCCGGCGCGGGCGCGCCGGGGCCAACCTGGGTGTATCCGGCCGGGACCGTAAAGGCGGCCGGAGCCGGCGCGGCCGGATCCACCGTCAGCGTAAAGGACGCCGTTTTCGTCCGCGGCGGCAGGCACTGCTTGTCATCGCAGCTCTGATATCGTACCTGCGCCGTCAGATCCACCGGACCCGGCGCCGCATCTTTTTTCAGCGCGGCGGCGATCCAAAAAACGGCTTCGTTCTGAAATGTTTCGGTGTCTAAATTGAAATTCGGATCGAATTTCCGCTCCGGCTTGGGCTGGTAAAGTTTGTAGCTCTCCACCGCCGGGCTGTCTTCCAGTTTCGCCGTGGTGGGAATCGGTCCGCCGGGCGGGGTGGTCAACGAATAGAGATGCCAGCCGGGCTCCAGCTTCGCGGTCAGCCTTAAGGCGACCGTCGCTCCCGCCGGGGCCCTGGCCGGATCCGCGGAAAGCTGCCACTGCACGGGATCGAGCCGGGCGGCCAAGGCGGAGGAGAACACACCGAGGGCCAGGAGCCCGGCTCCCGCAATCCGGCGGCTGGCAGTTGTGTTCATTTCCCGGCAACGCGCGAGGCGGCGGCGCCGTCGAGCTCCGCCGCGATCTTCTCGTTGATTCTGCCTTCGGCGAACTCGGCCGCCACCCGGATGGCGTTCTTGATCGCGTTGGCGTTGGAACGGCCGTGGCAGATAATGTTCACGCCCTTGACTCCCAGCAGCGGCGCTCCGCCGTACTCAGAGTAATCGACGCGCTTGCGGAAATCCCGGTAGGCGGCGCGCGAAAGAACATAGCCGATTTTTCGCGTTACCGTCTTGGCCAGCGACTCCTGAAGCATGTTCTTGATCATTTCGACCAGCCCTTCGGAAACCTTCAAGGCCACGTTTCCGATGAACCCGTCGCACACCACCACGTCGACGACTCCAGTATAAATGTCCCGTCCTTCCACGTTGCCGGTGAAGTTGAGCGGCAGGGCCTTGAGCAGCGGCATGGCCGCGCGGGTCAGTTCGTTGCCTTTATGCTCCTCTTCGCCGATGGACAGCAGCCCGATTTTGGGACGCGGATTTTTGAAGATAATGCGCGCGTAGATCTCGCCCATGACGGCGAACTGCGCCAGCATCTCCGGCGTCGAATCCACGTTGGCGCCCACGTCCACCACCACCACCGGTTTTCCCACCAGGGTGGGAAAGGCCGAAGCCAGCGCCGGGCGGTCGACGCCGCGGATCATCCCCTGCACCATCTTGGCCGTGGCCATGCAGGCGCCGGTGTTTCCCGCCGAGACCACTCCCTGCACTTCGCCATCGCGCTGGAGCCGGCAGGCCACCCGGATCGAGGAATCCTTCTTCCCGCGGAACGATTTGGCGGCGGAGTCCTCCATGGTCACCACTTCCGAGGCATGATGGATCCGGATGGGGAGGTCCTGCGCGGCGGGATGCGCGGCCAGTTCCCGTTGCAGCACGTCCTGGCGTCCCACCAGAACCACATTGACGTTGAGCGCCGCCGCCGCGCGGATTGCGCCTTCCACTTCAGATTTAGGGGCGTGATCGCCGCCCATGGCGTCGACCGCGATGGTGGTCATGACGGCAGAACCGGCTACTCTTCGGCGACTTCGATCACCTCTCGGCCTTTGTATTTTCCGCAGTGGGGACAGACGCGATGAGGCAGCTTGGGCTCATGGCAGTTGGGGCACTCGGCCAGGATCGAGCGGCGCAGGGCGTCATGGGTGCGCCGCGCCGCGGTCCGGCGCTTGGAATGACGTCGTTTTGGATTGGGCATGAAAACTCCTGTTGGGAGCGGGAAGCGGCAAGTGCTCAGCGGGATCTGCGCCCGCTGCCCACTCCCGGCGACTCTCTCCCCAAATTCTTCAGCGCCTCCCAGCGGTCATCAACAGCCTCCGCCTGGCAGCCGCATTCTTTCTGATTCCGATTCTGCCCGCAGACCGGGCAAATTCCCTTGCAAAACTCGCTACAGATGCGCTGCATCGGCAGCGCCAGCAGGACGTACTCGCGAAGGACATCCTCCAAAGCGATTCCGTCGCCTTCGTAAAATCCCATCTCCAGCTCGCTCTGGTCGATGGCCACTTCTTCTCCGTAACTTTCGGCGACCGGGCGGTAATACAACTCAAAACCCGAATCGATCGGGAAATCCGCGCTTTCCAGGCAGCGGTCGCACTCGGCCTGCATGTGGACCGAAACATGGCCCTTCACCCGAATTTCGCCCAGCGCGCCGGCGACTAGCTCCACCGTTCCGGCGGCCCGCAGATCGCCGGCCTGCCGGAGTTTCGCGTCCAAATACTCAATCTTGCCGGCGGGATAATCCACGTCGAACCGGCCGGCGCGAACCTCCAGATCCCGAACGTGAAAAAACATAACCCACCCTGCGGATTCGGCCTGAAAACGCGCCGTTTTCGCCCGCCTGGAGAAATCTCCGACCGCGCTTAAAAAATCAGTATAACAACTTCAGAATGCGGAATCTACGGCGCAAATCCACGGTTTCCGGGCGGTTTCCGCCGTCCCCGGCGGGCCGGGCGGGGTTACTCTGAAGGGGTGACTTTTCCGGTGAAGACGGCGGTGGCCGAACCCGGCCGCGGCGAAATCCGCGCCATGTTGCGGCTGGCCGCGCCGCTGGTTTTGGCCGAGATCGGCTGGATGATGATGGGCGTGGTCGATACCATGATGGTCGGCCGGGTCGGCGCGGACGCAATGGGCGCGGTCAGCATCGGCAACTCGCTTTTCTATAACGTCTGCATCTTCGCCGGAGGATTGCTGTTCGGCCTGGACACGCTGGTCTCGCGCGCCTTCGGCTCGCGGGACCCCCAGGAGTGCCGGAGATGGGCGATTCAGGGATTGTGGCTGGCGCTGCTGCTGATCCTGCCGGTGATGGCGGTGGTGGCGGCGATGATTCCGCTGCTGGGGCGCATGGCGATCGACCGCGGGGTCCTGGCGGATACTCGGCCTTACATGCGGGCGGTCAATTGGAGCACCCCGCCGCTGTTGATCTTCTTCGCCCTGCGCCGCTACCTGCAAAGCCTGCACCTGGTGCGGCCGGTCCTGTTCTCGCTGGTCACCGCGAATCTGGTGAACATTTTCGGCAACTGGATCTTCGTGTTCGGCAATCTTGGCGCGCCGAAGTTGGGCGCGGCCGGCTCGGGATGGTCCACCTGCATTTCCCGCGTGTATATGATGGCGGTGCTGGCCTACGCCGCCTGGCGCCACGATCCGCTGCTGTTCCGGCGCGGGTGGCGTCCGGATCTGAAGCGCATTCGCGCGCTGGTGGATCTCGGCCTGCCGGCGGCGGCGCAGATGGGCTTTGAAATCGCCGTATTTTCCGCGGTGACGGTGCTGATCGGCCGGCTGAACGCCACCGCTCTGGCCGGCCATCAGATCGCGCTGGCGACGATCAGCACCACGTTCATGGCGCCGCTGGGAATCAGCGCGGCGGCGGCGGTCCGCGTGGGCACGGCGATCGGGCAGGGCGATCCGCCCTCGGCGGCGCGCGCCGGATGGACGGCGCTGGCGATGGGCGGCGGGGTGATGGCGTGCTCGGCGCTGGCGCTGCTGCTGGCGCCGCGGCAGATCGCGGAGCTGTTCACTCCGGAAGCCCCGATCATCGCCTCCGGAGTGCCGCTGCTGCGCATCGCGGCCTTTTTCCAGTTGTTCGACGGCTTGCAGGTGGTGGCCACCGGAGCGCTGCGCGGGGCCGGCGACACACGCACTCCAATGATCTGCCACTTCGCCGGTTATTGGGTGATCGGGCTGCCGCTTGGCGCAGTGCTGGCGTATCATTTCCAGCTCGGCGCGCCGGGACTTTGGATCGGATTGTCCACCGCGCTGATTCTGATCGGCAGCGTGCTGGTCCTGCTCTGGCAAAGAACCGTCCGCAAGTTGGTCCCGTCGCCAACCGGAGCTTGAGCCGCCAAAGCCGGGGTGCGAAGCCGGCGCCCGCGGCGTAAGCCGTTTTGCGACAATCGGAGGGCGTGGCCTGCCTCCTGCTGATTTTGATCTTCGCGTTCCCGCGCGTTGCGCTGGCGCTGCTGTTTTTCTTCTCGAATTACTTGCAGCACGCCTATCACGGGATCCTTATCCCGATCCTGGGTTTTATTTTCCTGCCGCTGACGACGCTGTGCTACGCCTGGCTGGTCAACTCCGGGATGCCGATCGCAGGGGTGAACGCTTTTCTGCTCATTGTGGCGGTCATTATCGACGTGGGCGGCCACGGCGGCGCATATTCGCGAAGACGAGGCTGACCCGGCGCGCCGGCGTATTACTTTTCGAAACATCGTGCTATCGTGGGGTTCATGGCGCGCGATTTGCGAGGCGCGGACCGCTTTGCCGGGCTCCTGGTATTGGCGTGCGGGTGGGCGTGGGCTTTTGCGGGAGGCAGCGTTTCCGGCCTGATCCGGGATATCCAGGGCGCCCCCATCGCCGGGGCGCGGCTCACGCTGGTCAACCTCGCACTGCACTCCGAGTATCAGGCCGTTTCCGACGCGCAGGGATTTTATTCCTTCCCCGCCGTTCCGCCCGGCCGCTACGAGCTGAACGCGCAAAGCGCCGGGTTTCAGCCGCAAAAGAAATCCAATCTCATCGTGGAGGTCGATTCCGCCATCACGCTGGACTTCACTTTGGAGATCCAGACCCGGCTGGAATCCGTGACCGTGCGCGAGACCGAAGCCAACGTTCAAACCGAGGTCGACACCGTGGCGACGCATCTGGGCGAGACGGTTTCCGAGGCGCAGATGGAGGCGCTGCCGCTCAACGGCCGCAGTTATACGGATTTGCTGGCGATTCAGCCGGGCGTCAGTCCGGTGAGCACGTTGACGCCGACCTCCGTGATCATGGCGGGAGTCACCGGCACCATCAATCCCTCGGGCGATCTCAATCCTGGCGATGTCTCGATTGACGGGCAGCGCGAGTCTTCCAACGGGTTCATCGTGAACGGCGTGGACGTGCAGGAGCACATGAACGGCGGAACATCGGTGATCCCCAACCTCGACTCCATTCAGGAATTCCGCGTGCTGACCAACAACTTCGATCCGGAGTACGGCAACTACAACGGCGGCATCGTCGACGTGGTCACCAAATCGGGCAGCAACGCGTTGCACGGCGATCTGTTCGAGTTTCTGCGCAACACCGATCTCGACAGCCGCAACTTTTTCGATGCCAGCCGCGGCGCCTATCAGCAAAATCAGTTCGGCGGCACCGCCGGCGGGCCGATCCTGAAGAACAAAGTTTTTTTCTTCCTGGATGATCAGGGCACACGCACCCGGCAGGGGATCGAATCCTCGGCCGTGACCGTTCCCTCGCTGGCCGAGCGGGGCGGGGACTTTAGCGACGCCGCAAAGACGCTTACAGGAACGGTCAGCGGTCCAAACATCGCCAGCCTGCTCACCAGCGAGCTCGGCTACGGCGTTGCCGTGGGGGAGCGCTACGATTCGCCCGATTGCACCAGCACGCAGCAGTGTGTTTTTCCGAATGCGGCGATCCCGCCGCGCGCCTGGTCGGCGCCGGCCCGCCATTTGCTCAACTACATTCCAGCGCCGAACCTGGGATCGAATCAGTTCACCACGTCCGCTTTTCCGGAGACGGTGCGCGACGACAAGGCCGGAAGCCGCCTGGATGCGAACACCCGCTGGGGCCAGTTCTCCGGATATTACTTCATCGATAATTACACGCTGGATAATCCGTACCCGGCGCAGCAGGGCGGGGCGACGATTCCGGGATTCGACGCATTGACGATCGGCGAGGCGCAGGAGTGGTCGCTGGGCCAGACGCGGATGCTCGGCGCGGCCGGGGTGAACGAGCTGCGCGCGGGTTTTTTGCGGAACGCCAACAATATCGGCCAGCCGCATGGCGGCGCCGGAGTGCCGCTCGCCGCGCAGGGCTTTGTGACCGGCCCGGGGACGCCGGGCATCGTGGTTCAGGCGCCGCAGTTTGAAGGCGTCGAAAACATCGTCTTCCCCTCGTTCGTGATGGGCGTTCCGGTCACCAATCTTCATCAGTGGAACAACACGCTTTACTTGAGCGACACGTTTTCCCGGGTGCTGGGCGCGCATACATTGAAATTCGGCGCGCAATTCCACAACGATCAGGTGAACGAAGATCCCAACGCGACGTTTAACGGGACCTTCAGCATTGAAGGCACGGAGACCGGCAACGCGTTCGCCGACTTTCTGCTCGGTTTTCCCAGCAATTTTACGCAGACCAGCGGCCGCCGCTTTTATCTTCGCGACCGGTACGCGGGCGCCTTTGCGCAGGATAGCTGGCGGGCGGGCGCGCATCTGACGCTGAATTTCGGACTGCGCTGGGATTTTATCCGCCCGTGGTCGGAAAAGTACAACGACATCCAGACCATCATTCCAGGCGAGCAGTCCGTGCTGTTTCCGAACGCGCCGCCCGGTCTGGTGGCTCCGGGCGATCCGGGCGTTCCCGCTACGCTGGCGCCGGCGCGAAGCGACAATTTCGCGCCTCGCATCGGCTTGGCGTACTCGCCAAACTTCAAGAACAGCCTGGCGCGGAAAATTTTCGGCGATGGCGAAAAGAGCAGTATTCGCGCCAGCTACGGCATTTTTTACACCGCTTTCGCCGGATTGAGCGCGGGAATCGATTACGGGGTGCCTCCGTTCGGCTACAACTATCTGAGTCCGGCGCCGCCGCTTTTGGCGGCGCCGTTCATCAACGCCGCGAGCGGCACGGAAAACACCGATCCGTTTCCGCTGACATTTCCGCCGGCCAATGTTTCGGCGTCGAATCCGTATCGCGGATTCGATTTCGCGGCGGCGACTCCGATCTCGGCCGCTCCGTTCTTTTGGCATCAGAACCGCGTCCCCTACACCGAGAACTTCATGTTTTCGATCCAGCGGCAGATCTCCGGGCGGGCACTGCTGACGGTGAGCTACGCGGGCAATCAGGGGCATCATTTGCTGGTGCTGATTCCGGTCAACACGGGTGATCCGGCGCTGTGCCTGGCGCTCAGCAAACCGGCCGCCGTCGCCTCCGGCAGCGCGACTTGCGGGCCGTTCGGCGAAGACGCCACCTATGTGACAGCCGCGGGCAAGGTCATCGATGGCACGCGCTCCGGCCTGGGGCCGGACTACGGAATGAATACGGAGCAGAAGACGGTCGGAAATTCCAACTACAACGCGCTCGAAGTGAATCTGCGCTACACCTTGGGCAGCCGCGCGGCGGTGCTGGCCGGATATACCTATTCAAAGTCGATCGACGATGCGTCAAACCTGGGTGAGGACGTGAATCCGTTTCAGATGCGGCTGTCGCGCGCGATCTCTTCCTGGGACATGACCCACAACTTCGTGGCGAGCTACATCTGGAATCTTCCGTTTGAGAGGATGTTCGGGTCCAATCGCTTCACGCGGGGATGGAGCGTTTCCGGCACCACGCGATTGGGCACCGGTCTGCCGGTGACGCTTTACGATAACTCCGACCGGTCCCTGCTGGGAACGCTCGGCAATGGCGTCAATAATCAGTTGCTCGACGCGCCGCAGGTGGTGCCCGGGCCGCTGCTGCTCCACACCGACCCGCGCGACGGCCGTCCGGTATTCAACACCGCGGTGCTGGTGCCGGAGACTCTGGGGCAGCTTGGCGATGCGGGCCGGCGGATCTTTCACGGTCCGGGATTTGAGAACTTCGACGTGCAGTTGAGCAGGACGATTGCGCTCGGCGAATCGCGTTTTCTCGATCTGCGGGTGGAGGTGTTCAACGTATTCAATCACGCGCAGTTTTACGGCGCGGCCGCGGTGGACGGCGAAGTCAACGATCCGAATTTTGGGCGCGTGGTCAGCGCGGCGGCTCCCCGGCTGTTGCAGGTTGCGGCGAAATTCCGCTTCTAGATCGCGCGGATCGCAAACGGGTTCCTCCGCGATGCGCTTCCAGTTCTAATATGGGAAAGCCGCGACTCGCTATACTACGGCTCGGAAGAGATTTTCGCCATTCGAGTTGAACTGAATCCATGAGATTGCTCCGATTCCTGATTCCGGCCGTGGCGCTGGCCGGAACGCTCGCCGCGCAGGCGCCCAATTACGAGATTTACGCGATCAAGTACGCCACGCTGAAGCAGTTTCCGCTCAGCGGATTGGTCGAAGGCGAAAGCCGGAACACCAGGCTCGATATCGGGATGTATATTTTCCTGATCAAGGGCGGAGGAAAAAACATTTTGTTTGACTGCGGTTTTTACCGGCCGCAGTTCCTGCGGCAGTGGAAGCCGGCCGATTACGAGATTCCCTCGGCCGCGGTGGAGCGCATGGGTCTCAAGGCCGCCGACATCAGCGACGTGATCATCAGCCATATCCATTGGGACCACGCCGACGGATTCGATCTGTTTCCCAACGCGAAAATCTGGATCCAGAAGGAAGAGGTCGAGTATTACGCGGGTGAGGCGTTCAACGGCAAAAAGAGGTCGGCGGCCGATCCCGATGACATCGTCGGCATCGTGCGGATGAACACGGAGGGCCGCGTCGGTCTGGTCCCCGGCGACGCGCAGGAATTTCTGCCCGGCATCACCGCGTATATCGGCGGCAAGCACACCTACCAATCGCAGTTCATCACGGTGAAGACCGCGGCCGGCAACGTCGTCCTGGCGAGCGATAACGTCTACATGTACATGAATCTTGAAAAGCACAAGCCGATCGCGCAATCGCTCGATAAGGAATCGAATCTGCGCGCGCAGGATCGCATGAAGGACCTGGCCGCGAATCCGAAGCTGATCGTGCCCGGCCACGATCCTGCCATCATGAAGAATTTTCCGGAAGTGGCGCCGGGGGTGGTCAAGATCCCGTAGTTCCTCGGCTCACCGGCACGGCCGCCGCTCCGGGATAATGGTTCGGGAGGACCTTTCATGAGCCGGATCTTTACTTGGAGCGTTCTGCTTGGCGTGCTGGCCTGGAGCGCTGCCGCGCAGGATTGGTATCACCAGCGCGACGAGCGTTTCCGCGGAGAGCGCTGGCGATCCCACCTGTTCGCCGAAGTACGAACCGATCTGGATCACGTCTGGACCGGCCGCGCGGCCGACCGGGAACGCGAGCGCCTGGCGAGGACCGAGCGGGAACTCAGCCAGCTTCAGGCCGATCTGGATCATGGCCGCTGGGACAACGGCATCCTGAACGATGTGATCGACTCCATTCAGAAATCGTCGAACGACGAGCGCCTGGCGCCGCGCGACCGGGAAATTCTGGCCGACGATCTGCGCCGCCTGCACGAATTTCAGGAACAGCATAATCGCAAACATTGACCGCCTCCGGAGCCGCGGGCCGGCGGGCCGGCGCGAACACGCTACACTGAAACTTTCTATGCATCTTGTTCCCACGCACGATGAAGTGGTCGACCTGCTGCGCCGAACCGGCGGACTGCGCGAAGGGCATTTCCAGTACGTCAACGGGCTGCACGCCAACGAGTATCTGCAAGTGGCGTTGACCATGCGCTACTACGAGGCGGCCAAGATCCTCAGCGTCGGGCTCAGCCGGCAGTTGCGCGCCAATTCGGAAATTCGCGCGATGATTCCCGAACTCTCCATCGTCGCGCCGGCGACCGGAGGGTTGCCGGTGGCCTACGGCGTCTGCGAGGCGCTGCGCGCTCATCAGGTCTATTGGGCGGAGCGCGAAAACGCCAACGAGCCGCAGCGATTCCGGCAATACCTGGAAGTGAAAAAAGGCGAGAAGGTGCTGCTGGTGGACGATATTCTGCGAACCGGGCAGAAGCTGACGGAGCTGAAGAAACTGGTGGAGGACCGCGGCGGAGAAGTGGTCGGGCTGGCGGTGGTGATTTATCAGCCCAATCCGACCACGCCGAGCTTCGATCCGCTGCCGTTTTATTATCTGGCCAAGCTGGACGCGACCTATTACAAAGACGCCGCGTCGTGCGATCTGTGCAAGGCCGGCGTGGCCGTCGAAAAGGTGTGGCTCTGAGCCGGCGGGTCACCGCCGCAGGCAGGCGATAATTCACGCGCGTTCCGGATCTTACGCGCCGGGCCGGGGGTTGCGGGAATGCCCGGGCCCTATGCTCGTCGCGTCATGTGGACGGACGATCTTGCGACGCTGGGATATTTGGCGCGGGGCGGCGATCCGGCGCGGGCCCTGATGCGGTTCGAGCGGCGCGCGCTGAGCCCGTATCGAAAAACAGTTTCCGGCGAATCTGTTCTGGAGACGCCGGTCTACGCCGGACCGGCCGATGGAGTGGCGCACCCGGAGGCGCTCGAGGAAATCGCGCGGTGGCTGAAGATGGGCTATCGCGCGCCGCTCGGATATTTCACGCTGGCCGAAATCGGCGACTGCGGGCGGTTGCGCCAGGACGTGGCGGCGACGTGGCTGGAGCTGATGCCGAAAATCGAGTCGCTGGGCGGATCGATCGGCGGGCCGTACGGCGACACCAAGCGCCCGTTGATGAAAACCATCTCGGCCGGCGCGAGCAAATTCAGCTTCCACATCTGCGGCCGCGCCATCGATTTGAATCAGGCCAATCGCAGCTATTTCCCCTCGCGCGAAACACAGGGCGCGCGGACGCTGTGGCGGATCTGGTGCCGCTGCGCCGACCAATCCGGCGCGCAGGGCTCGCGGGTGGACGGCGTGGAATACTACGATTTCGTGGCGCACAGCGAGGCGCCGCTGCCACCCGGCTACTATTTCGATCTGACCGCCGCGATCGAGCAGTCCGGCTTGTTCGAGCGCATTCCCGCGCAAGAGGGCTGGCAGCGCCAGTATCGGGCCAGCGAGTGGTGGCATTTCCAGTGGGTTCCGGACAAGCAGAAGACCTTCCAGGACGAGTGCGAGCTGATCGGCATCGGCGAGGAGCAACTGCGCCAGGCAGGATATTCGGAAGCGGATCTGGACCATCCGCCGGGCTAAGATAAGGTTTGATCCACCGACGGGCGTTCCTTCTGACTCCGCTGGCGCTGCGGGCGGCCGGACGCCGGCCGAACGTCGTGCTCATCGTGGCGCGCGGCTGGCGCGGAGTTTCGGCCCCCTGGTCGAATGACCCCAATCTGCACGCGCCGAATCTCAGCAAATTCGCCGGCGGCGCCATGGTGTTTCTCCGGGCGTATTCGGCGTCGCCGAGCCCGGGTCCCGGCCGGGCGGCGATCCTCACCGGAAGATTCCCGCATGTGAATGGAGCAATTCGCGACGGCGCGGCCCTGGCCAAGGGCGAGGTGACGCTGGGCCAGGCGCTGGCCGCCGCAGGCTACCAGGCGGTCCAGGGAATCGAGGCGCTGGGGAAGGCGCGGCCCCCGTTCTATGCCGATCTTTTGCTGGATGCCCCGGGCGCTCCCGGAGGCGCCTACGCCACCCCGGTTCAGATCCGGCAGAACGTTCCGGCGGAGTTTAAAAACGCGCGGGAAAGTTTGGCGGCGTATTATGGACGCCTGGCCGGGCTGGATGCCCAACTGGGGAAGGCCTTGGCGGCGGCGCCGGAGGACGCGCTGGTGGTGTTCACTTCCGACAGCGGAGCGCAAATCGGCTCGCAGGGGATCGCGGGAAACGACCTGCCCTTTGAGGAATCGGCGCGGGTGCCGCTGGCGATCCGGTTTCCGGGCGTCATCGCCGCCGGCGCCAGCGACGCGCTGGTGTCCGGCGTGGATCTGGCGCCCACCATCCTGGCGCTGTGCGGGGAAACGCCGTACGAGGGCATGCAGGGCAGCGATCTTTCCGCCTTGGCGCGTGGCGGATACGGCCAGCGGCGGGAATGGGTGTTCGCCGAAGGCAAGATCGGAACGCCCGACGAATGGCGGATGCTGGTTCAGGGGCTGGATAAGATCACCGTGGACGCCCGCGGCGAGGTGCTGGGGTTATACAACCTGGCGGCCGATCCGTATGAGAGGATCAATCGCGCGCAGGATCCCACGCAGCAGTTGAAGCTCGATGAGCTCTCGGCGGCGATGCGCGCGGCGCGTTCGCAGTTGCTCGATTTCCGGCGGCGGTACTGAAGCCGGCGGACTTTTTCCGGGCCCGCCGCGGGAGGAGTCCCGCCCGGGCGCCTTATCCCTTGGCGAAATACAAGGACGCGGCGCGCTCCAGCTCGGATTTGGTCATCACCGGGGCGCGGCCCTCGTAGCGGCCGATGGCCAGCAGGATGGTGCAAATGTCGGCGGGATAACAGGCGCGCAGCTCGGTCCGGCCTTCGCGCAGGCACAGCTTGCGGAGATATTCGGCGCTGTCCGGCTCGGCCTGGAGATTGCGGGCCTGCACCACGCGGGCGAAGATGGCGTCGAAACTGGCGGCGTCCACGGCCTCGACGTATATCTTGTTGTGGATGCGCCGCAGGAACGCTTCGTCGGCCAGATCCGCGGGTTCCAGGTTGGTGGAAAACACCACCATCAGCTCGAAGGGGATCTGGAACTTGACGCCGTAGCGCAGGGTCAGATAGTCGACGCGCCGGTCGAGCGGGACGATCCAGCGGTTGAGCAGATCGCGGGGCGACATCAACTGGCGGCCGAAGTCGTCGATGATCAGAATGCCGTTGTTGGCCTTCATCTGCAAGGGCGCGGCGTAGATGCCGGAAGCTTCGTCCAGACGCAGTTCGAGCATGCTTGGAATCAGCTCGCCGCCGACCACGATGCAGGGCCGCTTGCAGGTGACCCAGCGCGGATCCAGATCGGGCTCTTCGCTGTCGATGATCTGGTGCACCACCGGGTCGTACAGGCTGATCACCTGGTTATCGACTTCCACGGCATAGGGAATCAGCACGGCGTCCTGATAGACGCGCAGCATCCGTTCGGCCAGGCTGGTTTTGCCGTTGCCGGTCGGGCCGTAAATGAAGATGGAGTTCTGCGAGATGATGGCCGGGCCGAGCTGATCCAGCATGCGGTCGGTCACCACCAGATCGGCGAAGGCCTGCCGCAGAGTTTTGCGGTCCACGTGCACTTTCGCGGCCTGCGCCTTGGTCGCCGCGTGGTATTCCTTGAGGGACACCGGGCAGGCGCCGGCGTATTGGGAAACCTGGAATCGCTCGCCCGCCAGTTGTTTTCCGCTCATCGACAAAGTGAAGTTGTAGTCGTTGCCGTTCATTCCCTTGATTTCGACCAGCTGCTGGGAGCGCATATGGCGAAAGACGGCGTCGACGATCGGGATGGACAGGCGAAGCGAACGGCTCAGACCGGCCAGGGTGCAGTGGCCTTCGATCAGCATTCGCCGGAGCACCAGATCCAGCACGAGCGACTCGGAAATGCCTAACTCGTTGAACGTCTGCGGAATCGCCGGATTGAACCGAGCCCGCACGGGCGCGAAGGTGGTCATGGGAAAACCTCCCGTGGAAATATCGTCAGGCGCACGGCAAAACGTTATGCACGGAGCGGAGGCGGCCGGCGTCATATGGTCATGCTGCGGTGGGCGAATTCGCGGCGCGGGATGATTCGGCGCATCGCAGGGGCGGCAACCCCGGTGAAGCTTCTCGGCGTGCTGCTGGTGTGCGCGGCCGGCGCGGCGGGATCCGATTTCGCCTCGCGGCTCTATCAGCAAGGGCTTAAGGCGGAGCGCGCCGGCGATTACGTGCACGCCTATCTGCTGTACGCGCGCGCGGCGGCGCTCGATCCGGGCAATGCGGTGTATGCGGGAAAGAAGACGGCCATGCGCGGCATCGCCATGACCACCTCGCGCCAGGAGCTCGGCCCCGATCCGGCCCAGAATGAAGCGCCCGCTTCGCCCGCGGCCGAGCTCAGCGCGGAGGATCTGATGGAGGCCCGCCAAGCTCTGCCGCCGCCGCGCCTGATCGGCGCCTCCGGAACAAAGACGTTCGACTTAAGAGGCGATGCGCGCGAGATCTTCGAAAAAGTGGCGGCGGCGTATGGATTGCAAGTGGTCTTCGATCCGGATTATCAATCCCCTCCTCCGATCACGTTCCGCCTGCAAGGGGCGGCCTGGCAAGAGGCGCTGCACGCGCTCGAAACCCAGGCCAATTCGTTTCTGGTTCCGGTAAACGAAAAGCTCGCCCTGGTGCTGCGCGACACCCCGCAGAACCGCACGCAGCATTCCCCCGCCATGGCCGTGGCCATCCCGATTCCGGAGCGGATGTCGGTGCAGGACGCGCAGGAGCTGGTCACGGCCGTGCAGCAGACCTTCGATCTCCGGCGGGCGCAGACCGATCCGCTGCGCCGCCTGGTTTTCCTGCGGGATCAGGCGTCGAAAGTCCTTGCGGCGCGGCAGTTGTTTTACACGCTTTCCCAGATCCGCCCGCAGGTGGAGATCGACGTCGAGCTGATCTCGGTGAACAAGAACTCCTCGCTCGAATACGGCATTTCGCTTCCCAATCAGCTTTCGGTGATCAATTTTGTGGGACCGATGGCTCTTCCGGCGGCGGCCAGCGCGCTGGCGCGGGTGACGGGAAAGTCCACGCCGTTCGGCCTGGGGGTCACCTCGGCCACGGTTTTCGCGACGCTGGCGCGCTCCTCGGCAACAACCCTGCTCCAATCGCAGATGGTGTCGCTGGACGGGCAGGCGGCGACGCTGCACGTCGGCTCGCGCTATCCGGTCGCGGGCAATCAGTATCTGGGAACGGTGGCGGCGGGCGCCGGCCAGGTGTACACGCCTCCGGTCCAGGTGAATTTCGTGGATCTGGGGCTGGAGCTGAAGATCACCCCGTCGGTGAACGAGGGCGGCGATATCACGCTTGAGGTGGATGCGTCGTTTAAGGAGCTGGCGGGCGCGGCGGTGGACGGCATCCCGGTCATCGCCAACACGCAGTACACCGGCAAGGTCCGGTTGCGGTCCGGCGAATGGGCGGTACTGGCGGGCTTGGTGCAAAAGGACGAATCCACCACCCGCACCGGAATTCCCGGGCTGGCGGACCTTCCGGTGTTGGGTAAGATTTTCAGTCACAACACGATCCTTAAGGACTCCAGCGACGTGCTGCTGGTGATGAAACCTCGGCTGACCACGCCGGCGCCCTGGGAGCGGACGTCCAAACCGCTGTGGGTGGGCACTGAGAGCCGCCCGCTGACGCTGTACTGAAGCGCCGGGCGGCCGGTCCTGGATGCCGCCGCGGAGGACCCGGCGCCGGACAGGCGCACGGAAACGACACGGTTACGGTTCCGAACCACGGGGGGTTCGCCGCAAGAACCTCCTGCTACTTGTTATATACTCACGGAAGCGCCATGCCGGATCTCAGACTAGGCGACGTCATCGATGATTATTGCGTGAAGTGCCGCCGCTTGACCAATCACTCCATCGTGTCGCTGATGAACGGGAGCGCGGCGAAAGTCCGCTGCCGGACCTGCTACAACGACCACGATTACCGCCGGGAACAGGCTCCGCCGAGCAAAAAGGAGCTGGCTCGGCAGAAGGAGCTTTACAACGAAGTTCTGTCCGCAGTCGCGCCGGCCGCCGGCACGGCTGCCCCGGATACGCCGCCGGCCGGGGGCAAGAAGAAAAAGAAATAGCTGCGCTTGGGTTGCGCCGCAGGCGCCGCAACCGGACCGGGGGCCTAGACGGGATCGAGCAGGTGCCCCAGTTTTTCTTTCTTGGTGCGCAGATAATCTCGCGCCGGCTGGACCGGCGTCACCAGGCAGGGCACGCGCTCGGCCACGCGCACTCCGGCGCGCTCCAAGGCCTGGATCTTCTCAGGGTTGTTCGACATTAAGCGCACCGCCGTCAAGCCGAAATACTGCAAAATCCGGGCCGGCAGCTCATATCCGCGCAGATCGGCCTGGAAACCGAGCCGCTCATTGGCCTCCACCGTATCGGCGCCGTTGTCCTGCAACTGGTAGGCGCGGAGCTTGTTGAGAAGGCCGATCCCGCGGCCTTCCTGGTGCTCGTAGATCAACAGGCCGCGGCTTTCCCGCGCGATGGACTCCAGCGCCAGTTCCAGTTGCGCCCGGCAGTCGCAGCGCAGGCTGTGGAAGACGTCGCCGGTCAGGCACTGGGAATGGATCCGGACCAGCGGCGGCGGGTCCGCGCTTAAATCGCCCATTTTCAACGCCACGGCTTCCTCGCCCCGGCCCCGGAAGCCGAAGATGCGGAACTGCCCGAAACGGCTGGGGAAGTTGGCTTCGGCGACCTTCTTCAATGAAGCGGCGCGGGACATGAGTGCGGCGGGTACTTTCATTATAATGATGCGTGGCGGGATATGGTTTCACAGCATCTGGTGGTTCTGCTGGTGAAGCTCGCGGTGGCGGCCTCGCTGGCCAGCATCCTCACGCGCAGCGGGCGCTTCCAGCGCATGCTGATGCGCGAGGAGCGCACGCTGGCGCAGCGGGTGCAGATGGCGCTGGTGTGCTCGGCCATCTTCGGAACCGGGGTGCTGGCCCGGGTGATCGAACCGGAGTCGTATCAGGCGCTGGACCTGGGTCTGGAAGGAAGCCTCGCCATGGGGATGCTGGGCGGTTACGTCACCGGACTGCTGGCGGGCGTTCTGATCCCGCTGCCCGCCGTTCTGCGCGGCGAATGGATGTCGCTGATCCTGTTCGCCGCCTCAGGCGTGCTGGGAGGAGTGCTGCGCGACGTGGCGCCGGACAAGGAAGCGATCTGGCAGTTTTCTCCGTTTCCCGATCTGAGCCTGTGGAGGCTGGTCCGCCGCCGCGATCTGCGCCTGCCGGCCTACAGCCTGGGCTGCGTGCTGGTCATTGTGCTGGCGGAGATGCTGCGCCAGGTCGTTTCCCGGCACTTCAAATCGGCGTTTTCGCTGGAGCAGCAGTTTCACGACGGCCCCTGGATGATCGTGGCCATCTACGCCTCGACGCTGTTCGCCACCGCGCTGCCGATCAAGATCTGGAACAGCAACCGTAACGAAAAAAAGCTGGAGCAACAGCAGCTTCACTTGAACGAGGCGCGGTTGTCGGCGCTGAGCCGCCAGATCAATCCGCACTTCCTGTTCAACACGCTGAATTCGGTGGCGAGCCTGATCCGCCTGGACCCGGACCAGGCCCGCCAGGTGGTGTACAAATTGTCGAAAATTCTGCGCCGATTGTTGCGTCAACAGGACAATTTGACGTCCCTCGGCGAAGAGCTGTCGTTTGTGGACGATTACCTTTCGATCGAGATGGTGCGCTTCGGCGACAAGCTCCGTTTTGTGAAGGATATCGACCCGGCCACGCTCGATCTGCTGGTGCCCAGCATGCTTTTGCAGCCGCTGGTGGAAAACAGCATTCGCCACGGGCTCTCCAGCAAAGTCGACGGCGGCACCATCCGCATCCGCAGCCGCCTGGCGGCCGGCCGCTTGCAGATTGCGGTGGAGGACGACGGGGTGGGCATCCCGGAGGCCAAGCTGGCCACGCTGTTTGAGCAGGGCATCGGCGTCAGCAACGTGAACGAGCGCCTGAAGGTCCTTTTCGGCGATGATTACAAAATGTGGATCGACAGCCGCCCGGGAGAGGGAACCCTTACGGGCATCGAACTTCCCGGGCAGGCCAGCGGTGCGATACTGGCGGAAACAGTGGTGAATACATTGGTGAACGGCGGGAGCCGCATTTGAGCGAACTGAACTACTCGATTCTTCTTCCGCGGGCGGAACAGCAGATGCCGCGAACCATTGCGGAACGCACGCGCCGCGTCTATGACACGCTGGCCTCAGTCTATCCGGTGAGCACGTTCTTTTTCCATTCCAAGGCGCACGCCTGCGCCATGCGGCATGCCGGGATCCGCGACGGAATGCGCGTGCTGGAGCTGGCCACCGGTTCGGGCGAGATGTTCCAGCGCCTGGTGAAAGCCAACCCCAGCGGCAAGACCTTCGGCCTGGATCTGTCCCCCAAGATGGCCGCGCGGACACAGCGGCGCGCCCGCCGCGCGTTTCCCAAGGCGCAGGCGCACTGCGGTGCGGTGGACGTCCGCAGCATGCCGTTCCGCAATGCCAGCTTCGACGCGGTGGTGTGCTGCTATTTGTTTGAGCTGCTGGCGCACGACGATATTCGCCTCACCCTGCGCGAGATCCGGCGCGTCCTTTGCCCTGGAGGAAAATTCGCGCTGGTGGTGATCGGCCAGAACGCGACCATGTTCAACCGTCTCTATGGCGTCTGCGGCAAGCTGGTGCCGGCGTTCTGGGGGCGGCAGATCGAGCGCTCCGTGCCCCATCTGGTGGAAGAGGCCGGGCTGCGCATCGTGGACACCCATTCGGTCCGCCAGACCGGCTATCCCTCGCGCGTGCTGATCGCCAGGCGATAATCCTTAAATTTTCAAAATTTCCTTGCCACCTCCGCCGCGATGGGGGATATTGAAGTTAGGCCTCGCGCCTTTTATGGGCTTGCCGGATCCAGCATGGCGGAGCAGCAGATTCTGTACCTCACCGAACTGCGCGGCCTCAAGGTCTACGACCTTAAGCGGCGCAAAATCGGTGTGCTCAAAGACGCCGCGCTGGTGCCGCTGATCGATCCGGTCCGCATCGACCGTTTTTTGATGGGCGGCGGAGGCTGGACCTGGCTGGCCATCCGCCACGACCAGATCCGGTCCATTTCGCTGGACGGCATTTATCTTAAGGATGAAAACCTCACTCCTTACCATTCCGACGAGTACATGCTGCGGATGGTGCGCGATCTTCTCGATCAGCAGATCATCGACGCGCAGGGCCGCAAGGTGGTTCGCGTAAACGACATCACCTTTGAGGTGCGGCATGAAGAAGGCGGCGACGAGCTGTGGGTGCTGGAGGTCGATATCGGCATCCGCAGCATCTTCCGGCGCCTGCTCGCCGGCATCCTGCCGCCGCGCTGGGTGCGCCGCTTGCAGGTCCGGATTCCCCCGCACTCGATCCGCTGGGAGTTTTGCAACATTCTCGAGCCCGATCCGCAGCGCCGCCTGCGCCTGAACATCTCCAACCGCCTGCTGGAAGACATGCACCCGGCCGACCTGGCCGATATCGTCGAGAAACTCAGCCCGCAGGACCGCGAGGCGATCTTTGAAAACATCGACAGTGAAGTCGCCGCCGAAACCCTCTCGGAAGTCGATCCGGGCATTCAGGCCAGCATTCTGGCTTCGCTGGAGACCGAAAAGGCGGCCGATATCGTGGAGGAAATGCCGCCGGATGAAGCCGCCGACGTGTTGGCCGAGCTCGAGCAGGAAACCAGCCAGGGCATTCTTCAGGAGATGGAAGCCGAACCCAAATCCGAGGTTTCCGAACTTCTGGAGTTCGAGGAAGATACCGCGGGCGGCATGATGAACACCGAATACGTCGCCCTGCGCGAGGACGCCACGGTGGCCGACGCGCTGGCGGCGCTTAGGGAAAATGAGGAGCTGCTTGAAAACCTCAACACCCTGTTCTTGGTCGACGCCGAGGATCGCCTGAAGGGCGCGGTGCCGCTGGCCCGCCTGTTCCTGCATGAAGGCGCCACTCCGCTGGCTTCGCTCGCCGCCGACTCGCTGATCCAGGTGCCGGTCTCCGAGCGTCAGGACCGCATCACCGAGCTGTTCGATAAATACAATCTGCTCGCCCTGCCGGTGGTGGATGAGGATGGAAAACTGGCGGGCGTGATCACCGCCGACGATATCATCTCCGTGCTGCGGCAGAAATAATTTTTTCAGCCGGATTTATTCTCCGGCGGACCGGGCAAGTCCCAGCAGCCGCGCCGCGTTGCCGCCGAGGATGCGCGCCTTATCTTCTTCCGATATATCCAGCGCACGGATGCTTTCCAGCATCCGCCGCGGGCTGCCGATCTGATGCGCGTAATCGCTGCCGGCCAGCAGATGGTCCGCGCCCGCAAACGCCATCGCCAGCTTCAGCGCATGGGGATCGAAGTTCACCGTATCGAAGTAGAATTTTTTCAGATACTGGCTCGGCGGGCGCTGGATGTTTTCGCGGCATTCCTTGAACGCGCTGTAGCCGCGGTCCAGCCGCTCGGCCAGATACGGTATGGCGCCGCCCAGATGAGCCAGCGCCCATTGGATGCGCGGGAATCTTTCCGGTACGCCCGCGAACACGAGTTTTGCCGCCGCCAGCGTCGTATCGAACGGGAATCCGACCAGCGGCATCAGCCAGAAATCTGTCATCGCTTCGACGCCCAGCGGATGCGTGGGATGGATGTAGAGCACCGCCTCCAGCTCATCGGCCAATTCGTACAGCGGCCAGTATCGCCGGTCCGCCAGCGCGATTCCGTTCACGTTGCCGAACAGCATCGCTCCCCGCAATCCGAGCTGGCGCATGGCCCGTTCCAATTCCTTCACCGACGCTTCGGGATCGTTCAGCGGCAGCGTCGCCAGCGCGGTGAAGCGGCCCGGATGCGCGGCGATTCCCTGGGCGAATTCGTCGTTGACCAGCGACGCCAGACGCGCCGCCACGGCCGGCGTCTCGACATGCGTGCCCGGCGTGGTCAGGGTGAGCACCTGCATATCGATGCCCAGATCGTCCAGCATCTCTTCGCGAATCGTCAAATCGCGCTGGCCCGGAACCGCGATGTTGTAATCGCCGGGATAGTGCAGAAGCGGGTTGCCGCGCTCGTCATGGCTCACCCGCACCTGGCTCTGGCCGGATTGCAGCGCTTTCAAATATCCAGGCGGATAGTAGTGATTGTGAAAATCGATGACCGGCATGGTTGAGGTTCGCCAACCATGATAATGTACCCCCACGCTCCGGAGCGATCGCGGGCGCCGCGGGCGTTGTGCTAAACTCAAACAGTCGGCGCGCTGCCGGCATCCAGGACATTTTCATGCCAAAGTTAAAGACCCATAAGGGTGCGGCCAAAAGGTTCAAAAAGACCGGAACCGGCAAGATCAAACGCCGCCACGCGTTTGCGCGCCATATTCTGACCTCCAAACCGCGCTCGCGCAAGCGGCGGCTGGGTCAGAGCGATGTTGCCGGACCGGCCAACGCACCCGAAATTAAGAGAATGCTGCCCTATTAAAGGCAGCGAATTCGACTGGACGGGCCAAAATCGCACGTGCCTGATCCGGCCGGGAAGCAGAAGGAGAAAACGTGCCCAGAGTCAAACGTGGAACCCACCGGAGAGCCAGCCGGAAGAAAACTCTCGCCCGCGCCAAAGGCTTTTTCCTCACCAAGAGCAAGCTGCACCGCGCCGCCCAGGAGGCGGTGGAAAAATCGCTGCGCTACGGCTACATCGGACGGCGCCTCAAAAAGCGCGACTTCCGCTCGCTGTGGATCGTGCGCATCGGGGCGGCCTGCCGCTCCGCCGAGATTTCCTACAGCCGCTTCATGGATGGATTGAAGAAGGCCGGCGTCGAGTTGAACCGGAAAATTCTGGCCGATATGGCCGTCAACGACCCGGCCGCCTTCGGCGCGCTGGTCGAGCAGGCCAAGGCCGCATTAGGAGCCGCAAAGTAAAAATGAGCAGTCCCGCGCCCGAACAGGATTCGCTATTCGATCTGGAAGAACGCATCCGCCGCACGGTGGAGCTGGTTGCCTCGTTGCGCGCCGAGCGCGACGCCGCCCTGGCCGAACGCGATCAGGCCCGGCAGGAGCTGAAGCAGGCCGCGGCCGCGGCCGGTTCCGAGATTCAGAAGCTGCGGCAGGAACTGGAGGAGCTGCGCGGCGAGCGCAAGCAGGTCCGTACGCGGATCGAAAAACTGCTGGGACAGATGGATCTGTTAAGCGGGGCGTAATGGACCCGGCGCGCAACGCGGTTCGAGTCACCATCTTCAACCAGAGCTACTCGCTGGTTGCCGCTGGCGCACCCGCCGAGGTCGAATCGCTGGCGCAAACCGTCGATGAGTTGATGACCGAGATTGCGCGCCGCCTGGGTACGGCCGATTCCAACCGCGTGGCCGTGCTGGCCTGCTTGCACCTGGCCGACCGGCTGAAGGCCATCGAGCGCGAGCTGGCCGAGCTGAGAGACCGCGTCGATCAGAAGACCCGGCAGTTTTCCCTGCTGCTCGATCAGGCGGCGAATTCCGCCGAATAAGCCGCCGCACAAAAAAAAACATCGAACCCGCGCAGGATTGCCCGGCGCGGGTTCGATGAGTCGAGGGGAAAAGCCAGTCTAATTCCGGCGGCGGCGCCTCATCAGGCCCACGCCAGACGGAGGCGGCGGCAAAGTCTGAAGCCCGGTGAGAGACGAGCTAATGGATCCGCTGCGGGACTTCCCCGCGCTTGAAGCCGAATAACCCCCGCTCAGCGTGTCCGTGTGCTTGTGTCTCCTTGCCGGGGCCGCCAGCGCTTCAACCATTAACTATTCGGTAGCAGCCTCGAGGACCGGAATCGGCGGTTTGAGCACCAGCGCGGTCACCGATCGCTTTAACTTGAAGACTCCCCTATCCCGACCGCTCCGATTTTCGATGCCTTCAGCATGAACTTCCTCCAGTTAAAAGTATCTATTAGTACTAATTGTACTAGTCTATGGTACTATGGCGCCGGGGTCAAGAAAAAAGATGGTCGTAAGTAGAAAAAGTTTTGTTTATCATTTGAGTACGGTTATTGCGTGGATCCGTTAAGGTCAAATCTTCTATGCCGCGCGGCGCGCGTCGAGCATGGCTTTGGTACTCGGACGTCGCTCCTTGAACAGGACGGGTTTGCGAGTCTCCGGCAGATCCATTCCGCGCGCTGGATCGCCGCGGGCAAGCCCGGCCCGGCTGGCGAAGGCGATGCCCTGATCACGAATGTAGCCGGGCTGGGCGTTTCGGTCCGCACCGCCGATTGCCTGCCGATCCTTTTGGCCGACCCGGCGAAAGGCGCGGTGGCCGCGGTTCACGCCGGATGGCGCGGAACCGCGGCGCGGATCGTGGCGGAGACGGTTGACGCCATGCAGCGGCGATACGGGACAAGGACCGCGGATCTGCTGGCGGCGATCGGCCCCGGAATCGGGGTGTGCTGTTTTCGGGTGGGGGAGGATGTCGGCCGCCGCTTCGGATTAGACGGGCCTGGAGTGGTCGATTTGGCGGAGGAAAACCGGAGGCAACTGGTCGAAGCCGGTGTTCCGGAGCCGCAGATCGACGTTTTGGCTTTCTGCACCTTTTGCGACGGCCGTTTTCACTCCTTCCGGCGCGATGGCCCGCGCGCCGGAAGGATGATTTCGTTTATCCGCGCGCTCTAAAGCGGCGCCTTGTTTTTCGCAGAAATGTATCGCGCACCGGCAGGATGGCAAAATTCCGCCGCTTCAAGGAAGAATGGGAGTAGAGGTGAAAACCATGAAAGCTCCATTTCTCGTTGCGGCTGCCGCCGCTGCACTGGCGCTCGCTCCTGTGAGTTTCGCTTCCGATACCGCTACCGCTCCGGCGAAGACTCCGGCCAAAAGCCAAGCTCGTGGTTGGGCGCCTGAGGATTTGTCTGGTCTCATTGATCAGGTGGACGCGTCCAAGCATCTTTTGATCGTCAAGGGCGGCGGAACCACCTTTGATTTTCTGGTGACCCCTCGGACCAAGATCCGCAAGGCCGGCGAACGCCTCAGTCTGGGCGATCTAAGCGCGCACAAGAACGTGAAGATTCACTTTGTCCCGGAACGGCGGGGAGATGTCGCCGAATCCATTGAAGTCCTCAATTAAGAGGACTGCTCCGGCCAATCCAGCCGCGACAACGTGAGTGGCGCGGTGACGCTGAGGCGCCCCCGCGCCGTGAATTTCCTGTACCGGTCAGGCCGCGTTGACGAGCAGCTCATCCAGGCTCTCGGCGCCGTCGCCGCTCTGGTTACGGTCGGCGATCTCCTGGCACTGAATGCAGAAGGCCGTCCACGGCACCGCCGCCAGGCGCTTCGGACTGATCTCCTCTTCGCAGTGCAGGCACACTCCGAAGGTGCCCTCCTCGATCCGCCGCAGCGCGGCGCGCACGTTTCGCAGCAGATGGGATTCGCGGTCCAGATTGCGGATCGCCAACTCACGTTCGGCGGCGTGCTGGACCTCGTCGAGAGCGTCGGGACTTTTTTCGATCGCGATGCCCTCGCGGTTGCGGACAAACTGCGCCAGTTCTGCCTGCTTCGCCTCCAAAATGCTCTTAAATTTGTTCAATTCTGCTTTTGTCATTTCTGCCTTCTCCTGTCTCTTTTTCTATCGTTTTCTTCTAGGTATCTGATGTTTCAATCCGGGCTGCCGCGTCACAAGGCATTAGACGCGAAGTTGCCCTAAAAAGGTTCACCCATCCGTGCTGGCGAAGATCCGTAACCCTGTTTGTTCGGGAGTTCGCTATTTGCGGACCAGCAAGCAGCTCCTGCCGCCGTAAGGCGGGTTCTTGGCCGGCGCCTTTGCCGCCTACGCGATGCTTTCTCCAAACCATAACACAATCGACTGCCAGATGCAAGCAACTTTGCGACCAACCGAAGATTTGCCTTAGCCGGACCGCCTGCCAGCTCACTCTTATCGTCCACATGCCTGAAAACAATTACGGCGGCGGCCGATTTCAGGGATCCCGCCCATCCCCTTTCCGGGCTAAACCCCGAAAGATGGCCATTCCGGCGCTCGTTCTGGTTCATTTTGGACTCAGAAACGAGCCAATCAGAAAAGTTATACTGGATGGCTGCCCGGGAAAATTTTTCCTCACCGCTGCCAGCCGTGACGAATCTTAGCACACGCGTCAAAATTCTGGCTCCTGCCGCGATTCCTATCCTGTTCGGCGCGGCGCTGATCCCTTACGCCGGGGTCCAGAACGATGAGGCGCTGTTCGCCGCGCCGCTTTATGAGCAGATGCCAAAGGAGTTCTGCATCCGCGTTTTCCATCACACCATCCCGCTGATGGTCATGAGCTACCTCGGCAATCTGAAAACGCTTCTTTACCTGCCGATCCTTCACTTTCTCGGCTCGAATCTCTGGACCGTCCGTTTCCCGATGGTTCTCGCCGGCGGGCTAACTGTATTTATTTTCTATAAATTGCTTGATGAAAGCGTAGGTGGCTTCGCGGCTCTGGCCGGAGCCTTTCTGCTTGCCAGCGACCCCACATTTATCCTTACCGATACCTACGACTGGGGACCCGTCGCACTCGAGCATCTTCTGCTGGTCACCGCCTGCCTGTGCCTGCTCCGTTTCACCCGGACCGGTTGGATGCGCTACCTGGCGGCTGGATTCTTTTTTCTGGGATTGGGGCTCTGGAATAAGGCAATCTTTTTGTGGGCGCTTTCCGGCCTGGGCGTGGCGGGCGCGGCCGTTTTCCCCCGCCAGTTGGTGAAATGGGCCCGCCCGCGCGCGATGGCGACCGCAGCGGCGGCCTTCCTGATGGGCGCGCTGCCGCTGGTGACTTATAACGTCCGCAAGCCCAACGCGACGCTCGGAGCGAACGCCCACTTCGACTCGCCACAGACAGCGATGCGCAAAGTGCCGATGATGATCGAGACCCTGAACGGCCACGGACTGTTCGGTTTCCTGTGCCGGAGCGACTGGGAAGAACCCGCCAAGCAGCCGGGGACCCTTCGCGGCCGCCTGGCCTGGCGCATCGCCGGCGCGGTGGGCGGGCAGTACCGGAATGGCTTCGAATTCGCCTTTTTGCTCGGCCTGGCGTGCGCCCCCTGGTGGTGGCGGAGGCGTTCGGCGTGGTTTTCGTTGATCTTTATCGCGGTAAGCTGGGCCGCGATGCTGGTTTCGCGCGACGCAGGCGGATCGGTGCATCACACCGTGCTGGTCTGGCCCTTTCCTCAGCTCTTCATGGCGGTTGTGCTGGCGTCCCTGCCGTGGAAGCCAATCGCCGGCGTGATCGCGGTGGTGATGACCGGAATGAATCTGCTGGTCATGAACCAGTACATCGCCGAATTCGAACGCAACGGAGCCGCCGGAACCTTCGATGACGCGCTGCTGGCGCTGGTTCGGGCGATCCCGGATCCGCCGCGCCTGCAAGCCGGTCGGATCTATGTTCTCGATTGGGGGATGCTCAACACGCTGGCGCTTTTTCATCAAGGCAGGCTGCCGCTGTTTGTCGCCGATCCGCCGTTTCTGAGCGATCATCGCACGCCGGACGAGCTGCGCGACATCGAGTTTATGCTGCACGACCCGCAAGGCCTGTTCCTGGCGCACCTACCGGCGGCGGAGGTGAATCGCGGCGTGGGGGCCCGATTTGACCAGGAAATCGCGGCGCGGGGCTTGGAAAAACGGGTCTTAAAGACAATTTATGATTCCAACGGGCGGCCGGTGTTTGAGATTTTCAAGCTCGCGGCGCCCCGCGCCGGGGTTGCTGTGACGTTCTGTCCCAAACCGCGTGTCTAAGGTCCACATTGGGCGCCGGTTTTGCATGAGCTAAGTAACGTAACATCAGTAATTTGCAGTTGGGTTTGAAATGTGCTGGGAGGAGCTTTGAGCAAAATGCGGTCGATTCTTGCCAGCGCGCTTTCCATGCTTGCCGCGGCCGGTCTGGGGGCCACCACCCTGGAGCAGCTCAGTCTGGATCAGATGATCCGGCAATCGACCGCGATTGTGCATGTGAAGGTGAGCTCGGCGTCGGCTGCTCTGCGGGGACGCAACATCTATACGTTCTATCAGCTTCAGACGATCGAGACGCTGAAGGGCGCGGCGGCAGCCGAGGTCGCGGTTCCCGGCGGAAGCACCGCGATGATTCGGCAGGAGGTCGCGGGCGCGCCGGTCCTGGCGGCGGGCGGCGAGTACGTGATTTTTCTATGGAGCGGCAGTTCGGGCCTTCCGCAGGTGATCGGGCTGTCGCAGGGATTGTTTAAAGTGGCGCCGGATTCCTCGGGCAACCCGGTGCTGGTGCGGGCGGCGCTCAGCGGCGTGAACGTGGTGAATAAATCGGGCCAGGCGCAAACTCCCGCGGCGGTGACCATCACGCTGGCGGCCTTAAAAGACGAGATCCGGAAAGCGATGGGGGCGAAGTAATGCGGACACGCGCGCTGGCGGTTGCAGCTTTGCTCGCCGCGCTTGCTCCGTTTTCCTGGGGCTACTACTATTACACGCTGTTGACCAATTCAGGCGGAGTGTGGACGCCGATTCCGGCGCGCTTCGATTTGAACTCCTCCGATTCCTACGGGCTGCTGAACAATACGGTGACGTACCTGATTTCGAGCCAGGGTCCGGCGGCGCTGATGCCGGGAGATTCGTTCCAGGCGGTGATCAGCCAGATCCGGGCGGCGGCCAATGTCTGGAACTCGGTGAACAGCTCGGGAATCCGGCTGGCCTTCGGCGGATTATCCTCGATGAACCCGGCCGGGGCGACGCCGCAGATCGACGTGGTGTTCACCGACGATATGCCGCCGGGGCTGATCGCGCAGACGCAGGTGACCACGATCCAGAACCCGGCGCCGCTGATCGCCTCGGGGGCGTCGTTTGTGCCCATCCTGAATTCGACCATTCAGATTCGCAGCGATCTGACGAAGCCTTATCCGCAGCCCAGTTGGAGCGACGCGTTCTTTCTGACGGTGGCGCACGAATTCGGCCACGCGCTCGGTTTGCAGCATACGAAGACGTCGAGCCTGATGACCACCAGCCTTACGCGCGCGGTGACCAAGGCGCAGCCGCTGGCCGCCGACGACGTGGCCGGCATTTCGCTGCTGTATCCGGCCAACGGATTTGCGGCGGCGACCGGCAGCATCAGCGGCACGGTTTCGATGGGCGGCAACGGCGTGAACCTGGCGACGGTGGTGGCGCTTTCAACCAGCGGCGCGGCGGTGAGCGCGTTGACCAATCCGGACGGCACCTACCGGATCGCGGGGATCCCGCCGGGACAGTATTACGTCTACACGCAGCCGCTTCCGCCGGCGCTTTCCGGCGAAGCGTACCCGGACAACGTGAAGCCTCCCGCCGATCTTTCCGGAAACGTGTACGCCGCCAACACCGGATTCGCGGGCCAGTTCTATGGGGGCACCACGGACTGGACCCAGGCGCAGCAGGTGACGGTCACCGCGGCGGGCTCGGCCGGCGGGATCAATTTCAACGTCGCCGCGACGAACGGCCCCTCGGTCTACGATCTGGTGCTGTACTCCTACATCGGAGGAAATCCCGGGGTGCCGGTGCAGGCGCCGCCGCTGGTGCAGGGCACCTCGGCTGCGCTGGAGTTTTACGCCTGGAGCACGACCACGGCGAGCGGGTACATGCAACTTGCGCCGGGGCTGAACATCAGTGCCATCGGAGGAGCGGCGCAGGTGGTCCCCAACAGTCTGGCGGCGCTGCCCAACGGCTACCCGTATCTGTACAACGATGTGTGGCTGGGATCGGTGGCCTCGCCGACGCCGGTGGCGCTGGCGGTGACGGTCAACGGCGATCTGTATGTGCTGCCGGCGGCCTTTACGGTGATGCCTTCGGGGCCGGTGACGATCACCTCGGTTTCGGGCGGCACCGATGGGAACGGCAACGCGACGGTGACCATCGCCGGATCGAACCTGAGCGCGAACTCGCGGATCGTCTTCGACGGCTCGCCGGCTACGCTGATCAGCGCCGGCAACGGTTCCCTGACGGTGGCGGCTCCGCCGGCGGTGAATGGGTACAAAGCGGCGGTTGAGGCGCTGAATCCGGATGGACAGACCTCCGAGCAGACCCTGGGATCGAATCCGCCGCCGCAGTTTACCTACGGCGGGCCGTCGTTTCCCGCGGCCGCGATCAATCCGGCGGTTCTTACCCCGGGGACGGATCAGGTGCTGACGGTGACCGGATACTCGACCGATTTCGTGAACGGGCAGGTGGCGGCGGGCTTCGGAACCAGCGACGTGATCGTCAAACAGCTTTGGGTGGTGAGCCCGCAGCGGCTGATGCTGAATGTTTCGACCGCCGCGGCGGCGCCGGCCGAGTCCACCAGCGTAAGCATCGCCAGCGGATTACAGCTTGAGACCTTGGCGTCCGGTTTGCAGGTGGCGCCGGCGGCGGGAACGCCGATGAGCCTGCGCACGCCGATTCTCAATCAGGCGACGAATCTGGCGGGCGTTCCGGTGGGCGGCGTGGCGCTGATCAACACCTCCGGGCTGCCGGGAAACCTGGCGGGATGGATGCTGACCATCGGCGGCCAGACGGCGCAGTTCACCTACAACGGCAGCCAGATTCTGGCGGTTGTGCCGAGCGGCCTGGTGATCGGCCCGCAGGTGGTTCAACTCACCTCGCCGGGCGGATCGGGTCCGCCGCCGGTGGCGATGCAGGTGGATGAAGCCGCGCCGGTGATCGCCGCGGTGAGCACCGCCGCCGGAGCGCAGATGAGCGCGGCGCAGACGGTGGGGCGGGGCCAGATTATTCTGCTGACGGTGGACGGGCTGGCGGATCCTTTGGGCAACCTTCCCGCGCCTTCCGACATCACCGTGACCATCGGCGGGGTGAGCGAGAATCCGGCGCAGGTGATTGCCTTGAGTGCGATCGCGGCGCAGTTGCAGGTAACGGTCCCGGCGACGCTGGCGGCGGGAAACACGCAGGTGACGGTGCAGGTCGGCACGCGGATCTCCGATCCCTTCACGATCGGGATTCAGTAGCGCCCGCTCCGCGCGGCTGCGGAATGCGCGCGGGGCTTCCGCCCGGGCGGCTGTTCACTTCTCCTTGGCCCCGACGATGCGCGCGGCGAAATAATTCACCACCTTGGCTTCGTTGCGCGCGACCTCGTAGTAGGCGGCCTTGAGCAACTGATCCTTGCGGTTGATCAGCGTCTCGCGGATGGTCTGCTGCACCTTGGGATCGGTCAGATCGCGCTGGCCGGCCGGCTCGCGGGTGATCAGTTTCAGAATGCGGTAGCCCTCCGCCGTCTTTTGCACCGGCGTAATCTCGCCGGGACGCAGCGCCATCACCGCGCGCCGCAGATCGGCGTTGGCCTTATCCAGCGCCGATTCGGCGATGAAGCCAAGGTCGCCCCCGTTGGGCGACGAATTCGGATCTTCGGAGTAGTTCTGAGCGAGCTGCGCGAAATCCTCGCCCTGTTTCAACCGCGCGTAGAGATTTTCGATTTTCTTGCGCGCCTGCTCGTCGTTCTGGGCCTTGTCATTTTTCAGATTGCGCACATTGCCGTCGGGGACCGGCGTCACCAGGATCTGCGCCAGATGGATCTGCGGCTCGGCCAGATTGAAGCTGGCTTTATTGGCGGCGTAAAAATCGGTGATGTCCTTATCGGTGATGGTGATCCGGGAGGTGATTTCCTTGTTGAAGAGCTTGGCCACGCTGAGGTCCCGGCGAAGCTGCGTGCGCAGGTCCTCGGCGGTCATTTTGCGCGCGTTCAACTGTTTTTGAAACTCTTCCTGAGTGTAGGGCGCCTTGAGCTCGGTGAATTTGGCTTCGACGTCGGCGTCGGTGGCCATCAACCCCTGGCGCTCGGCGCGTTGCAGCATGATCTCGCCGTCGATCAGGGTGCGCAGCACTTCGAGCTTTTGAATTTCACTCTGATCGTCGCTGGCGCCCTCGCCGGGCGTGGCGAACTGGGATTCGTACTGCTTCTCGAGCTCGGCGTAGGTGATGGCGTGCCCGTTCACCAGGGCCGCGACATTGGCCGGCGCGGGCCGGTTGCACTCCACCAGGGTGAAGACGACGACAATCAGGGACAACATTCGCGGCATGGGTAGAAGTTTTCATTCTACACCGCGGCGGAAAGCGCTCCCGGCGGAAGCTAGCGCCGCACGGCCGCCGCCGCGCCGGTTCGCGACGCGATCCGGTCCAGAAGCGCGGTCACGTCTTCGCCCCGGAAGGGGCGGCCCAGCAGGAACGTGCCGTCCGGCTCAAGATGGCGCGCCAGTTCGGCGTCGTAGCCGTCGGTGATGAGCACCAGCGCTTGCGCCAGCGGGCGCATCCGCTGCTCGATCTCGCTCCAGGAGCCGTTTGCCGGGCGCATCGCCCAGAAAATCGCGTCGAAGCGCAGCCGCTGGGCCAGATCTTCGGCCTGCTCCGGCGGCGCGGGCACGGCGCGATGCCCGCCCGCGCTTAGCAGCAGCAGCAGTTGGCGCCGCGCGTCGGGATCGGGCTCCACCAGCAGGACGGTGAGGCGTGCGCCGGCGGGAGCCGGTCCGGCGGCCGCTTCCGTGGAAGCGGGCGAGGCCAGCGGAAGATCCAGCTCAAAGCGCGCCGCTCCGGCACGCGTGCGGAAGTGGATTTCGCCTCCGTGCGTTTGGATGATCCCCTTGCAGACCGCCAGGCCGAGGCCGCCGGTGTCCAAGGGCGGCGCGTCGGCGAAGGGATCCCGCGGCGCGGCTTCCTTCACCGAATAGCCGATCTCGATCACCGCGCGGCGGGCCAGCACGCCGCTTTCGACGGTGATCGTCTTGGCCGGCGCTTCGGCGGCGCACTGCTCGGCGTGCACCAGCAGGCTGAGAAGAACCTGCTCGATCTGCCCCTGCGCGCCGAGCACAAAGGCCTCCCGCGGGGATAAACGCTGATGCACGCGCAGGCCCAGCGATTTCCACTCCGGATCGCGGAAGCGGATCAGTCCCGCCAGCAGCGCGTTCACCTCCACCGGCCGCGCTCCGGCGTGTTCCGGGCGGGCAAAGGAAACCAGGCGGTCGACGATCTCCGAGGCGCGCCGCGACTCGGCCGCCAGAAAGCGCAGATCGCTTTCCGGGACCGGCCGGCCCGGCGATTCGGCCAGCGCCGTCGCCATCTTCGAAATTCCCTCCAGAGGCGCCCGCAGGTCGCTGGCGATGCCGGAGATCAGTTGCCCGGTGGCAGCCAGTTTTTCGCTGCGGAAAAGCTGCTCGCGCACGGTCTGCTGCTCCTGAAGTTTCAGCGACGCGGCCACTTGATTGGCCAGGTGCTGCGCCGCGCCCTGTTCCTCGGCGCGGAAATATCCCAGCCGCCGGGCGTTGCCCATTTCGAGCACGCCCAGCACGTCATCCTTGGAAAGCAGCGGAACGAACATGGCCGAGCGGGGCAGAGGCGCGCGCCCGCCGAGGGCCACCAGCGGGCTGCGCCGCACGTCCGGCACATTGAGCAGCGTGCGGTTCAGAAAACAGGAGACCGCACCGGATGCCAGACCCTCCGGCGGCGCATCCAAAGGAACCGCCATCGGCTCCGGGTCGGCCGGGGTGGGCACGCGCTCCAGCGTTTTCGCCCGGCGGTTATAAAGATACAGCCTTACCGCGGTGGCCTGCGTCACCGTGGGGAGCACCGCGGCCAGTTTGGCCGCGATCTCGGCCGGCGAGCCCGCGGAAATAATCTCCTCGCTCAAGGCATAAAACGCGCGCATCGACCGCCGCGCCGCCCCCTGGCTCCGCTCCCGCAGCCACCACAGCAGCGCCAGCAGCGCGGTCACCGAAAATCCGCCAAAAAACACCAGCGGCAGCGTCATGGATTCCGGCGCGCCGATTCTTTGCACATCCGCGGCGGAGGCGAGCATCAATTGAAAGCCGGCGTTGTGCGGCGGCTCCAGCGAATATTGCGTGATCAATCCGGTGAGCCGCACCCGGTCGCCGGCATGGATCTGCCGTAAATCGCCCGCGCCGCCGCCGCTGGAGCGCGGCAGGAAAACCGAGAGCGACGCGCCATGATCCGTCACCACCAGGCTCTGCCCGCCGAGGTTTTCGCCGATGCTGGCGACAGTGGCCGTGGTCCGCGCCATCACGCCGAGATAGCGGAAGCCGGCGATTTCCGCCAGGCTCAGATCCTTCGGCTCCGGCGGCGCCTCGTGCCGCAAGATCTGGATCGACGACGGGGCCAGCAGCGGCAATCCGGCGCGGCTTTGAATGGTGCCGGAAACCTCCACCCAGTCGCCCGGCACCACGCCGGAAAACTCGCTGCGCTCGCCGCGCAGGATCAGGCCGTGAGCGCCCTCGTCGCGCAGCGGCAAGTAATAGGTCCCCAGCGCCCACACCGGAGCCGAAGCGATCTGTCCCCGCGTCCGGATCGCCCGCCCTTCGTAAACCGCCGTGAATTCCGGACGGGAACGGGAGCCGGCCTGTTCCATTGTGACCGGCTCCTGCGCCGCGGCGATCGCCGCAGCCGCGAGAATCCAACACGCGGCCCGTCTCATGGGGCTCCCCAAACTTCCATTACGCATGGAATCATAACATGAGAGATCGGGTTAGGGACCGGTTAGAGTATGTTTCGGGGCCGGTCTTGAGGGAAATGGCCGGGGAGAATGCAGGGAAGTCCCCATGGTGCTTCTTATGGATCCGAATCGGCTCGTGGCGCGAAGATATATCCTTTCCGGGCGGGTGCAGGGGGTCGGATTCCGCTACTTCGCTGAACGCGCGGCGCGCGCCACCGGAGTTGCGGGCTGGGCCCGCAATCTGGACGACGGACGTCTGGAAGTGTATGCCAGTGGAACGCGGCCGCAGTTGGAGGAATTCGAATCGCGGCTTCGCTCGGGTCCTCCGCGCGCCGACATCCGTGGATTCGAGGCCGCCGAAGCCGCCCCCTTGGATGCGCAAGGCTTCTCCATTCGCTAAAATTAAGCGTTTCCGATGAATCATTTAAAAGCTCTGATCCGGGAAGTGCCGGACTTTCCCAAGCCCGGCATTCTGTTCTACGACATCACCACGCTGCTCAAGGACGCCAGGGGTTTGCACCTGCTCATCGACGAATTAGGCGCGGCTTACGCGGGAAAGGGCATCGATAAAGTCGTCGGCATCGAAGCGCGGGGCTTTATTTTCGCGCCCGCCGTAGCCTACGCCCTGAACGCCGGATTCGTGCCGGTGCGCAAGCCGAAAAAACTGCCGTCGGCGACCGAGCGCGTCGAATATCAGTTGGAATACGGAACCGACGCCCTGGAAATTCACCGCGACGCGGTGGAGGCGGGGGAAAACGTTTTAATCGTCGACGATGTTCTCGCCACCGGCGGCACGGCCCGCGCGGTGACGCAGTTGGTTGAAAAGCTTGGCGGAAAAGTGGCGGGATTGGGATTCGTCATCGAGCTCGATTTTCTCAAGGGCCGGGAAAAGCTGCCGGGCTACGACGTCCGCGCGATGCTGCATTATTGACCTCTTTGCCGGATTCCAGAGAAAGGGGCGAATGCTTCGATCCGCCAAAGTAAAGGCCCTCGCTAAGATTAACCTGGATCTGCGCGTGCTTGCCAAGCGGCCCGACGGATTCCATGAGCTTCGCACCGTTTTCCAGACCATTTCGCTGGCCGATTCACTTGACATTGACTACGAGCCGGCGCGGCGGACCGAGCTGAGTCTGGATGGCAACGTCGAGATCGCCGACAATCTGGTCCTGCGGGCGGCACAAGCGGTGCTGGAGTCGATGAAAACCCACGCGCGGGTGCGGTTTCGCCTGACCAAGCGGATCCCCATGGGCGGAGGATTAGGCGGCGGATCGAGCGACGCGGCGGCGGTTCTTTTGGCGCTGCCGGCGCTCGCCGGCAAAAGCGCGGCGATTGGGGAAATTGCCGCCGGGCTGGGCAGCGATGTGCCCTTTTTTCTTGAGGGCGGCACGGCGCTCGCCATCGGGCGCGGAACGGAATTTTACAGCCTTCCGGACATCGCCGAGCAGCCCGTCCTGGTCGCCTCCGGCGGGGTTCATGTGTCCACGGCGGAGGCGTACCGGGCGCTGGACCGGAGTTTGACATTCACCGGATCGTCATATAGAATTAGTGGTTTCCAGTCCTTCGTGCGGGCGCTGGGCGATTTGCGCCGCGCGGACCTGGCGAGTGCGTCGAGCGAAAACGACTTCGAGGCGGTCGTCTTTCGGCGGTTTCCCAAGCTAAAAACGATCCGGGAAAAGTTGTCGGAAGGCGGCGCCGTCGCGAGAATGACCGGTAGCGGTTCGGCCATTTTTGCCATCTATGCTTCGGAACGCGACCGCGAGCGCGCGCGAAAGAGTTTCCACGGGGAGCGGGCCGTCGGGCAATGCGAGTTGCTGTCAGCTCGCCTGGTGAGCCGGCGGAGTTATCAGCGGATGTGGCGACGCCAGCTCGCCGCTCACCTCGCTCCGGAGAGCAGGATATGGCCGCCGCCAAGCCGGTACGCGCGATGAGGTTCAATCACTTCAAGGTGTTCACGGGCAGCGCCAACCCGGCGCTGGCCGCCGAGATTTGTTATGAGCTCGGCTGCTCGCTGGCCGCCGCCACCGTGCGCCAGTTTTCCGACGGCGAAGTCCACTTGCAGATCCAGGAAAACGTGCGCGGCGCCGATGTGTTCGTGGTGCAGCCGACCTGCACGCCGGTGGACCGCCATCTGATGGAGCTGCTGCTGATGATGGACGCCCTCAAACGGGCGTCAGCCGAGCGCATCACCGCGGTGCTACCCTATTATGGGTACGCGCGGCAGGACCGCAAGGACCGGCCGCGCATGCCGATTTCGGCGCGCCTGGTGGCCAATCTGCTGGAACGCGCCGGAGCCAATCGGATTTTAGCGCTCGATCTGCACGCCGCGCAGATTCAGGGATTTTTTGACGTCCCGGTGGACCATCTGTTCGCCTCGCCGGTGATGGTGGAGTATTTCGATGAGTATCGCGGCGCGGGCTTGACGGTGGTTTCGCCCGACGCCGGCGGCGTGGAGCGGGCGCGGGCGTTTGCCAAGCGGCTGGATTCGCCGCTGGCGATCATCGACAAGCGGCGCACGGAGGTGAATGTCGCCGAGGTGATGCACATCATCGGCGATGTGGAAGGGCAGGATTGCCTGATCGTGGACGACCTGATCGATACGGCAGGAACGCTGGTGAAAGCGGCCGAGGCGCTGCTCAAGCGGGGCGCCAAGAGCGTGCGGGCCTGCGCCACGCACGCCGTGCTGTCGGGTCCGGCGGTGGAGCGGATTGAAAGTTCGGAGATTGAAGAAGTGGTGGTCACCAATTCGATTCCGTTGAACGAGGAAGCCGACAACTGCTCGCGGATCAAGCAGCTTTCGGTGGCGCCGCTGCTGGCCAAGGCCATCCAGTCCATCCACGAGGACGGATCGGTGAGCACGTTGTTTGTTTAAGGGTTAGGAAAGCGAGCATGAGAAAAGATATTACAATTCAAGCGCGGCCGCGGAGCCAGCGCGGCAAGAATGAAGCGCGCCGGCTGCGCGCCACCGGCGCGGCTCCGGCCGTGCTCTACGGCGCCGGCGGCGGCAGCGTGCCGGTGGCGGTCAGCCCCAAGGAGTTGACGAAAATTCTCAACTCCCCCACCGGGCACAACACGATTTTTAATCTGGCGGTGGAGGGCGGCGAGACGGTTCCCGTCATGATCGTCGACTGGCAGAACGATCCCATCAAGGAGACCCTGCTGCACATCGATCTGAAGCGGATCGACCTCAACCGGCGCCTGCGCGTCAAAGTTCCGATCCATCATGTCGGCGAGCCGAAAGGCGTGAAGCTGCAAGGCGGGCTGCACGAGCTGATCACGCGCGAGGTGGAGATCGAGTGCCTGCCGGATCAGATCCCGGAAGAGTTCACCGTGGACGTGAGCGAGCTGATGATCGGACAGAGCATTCGCGCCGGCGATCTGAAGCTGGAAGAGGGCGTGCGGCTGGTGAGCGCCCCGGATTCGGTGATTTCGCACGTGGTGGCGCTGAAGGCGGAAGAGGCGGCGGCTCCGGCGGCCGAGGGCGCGGCTCCGGCGGCTCCGGCCGAGCCGGAGGTGATCAAGAAGGGCAAGAAGGAAGAGGAGGGTGCGGCCCCGGCGGAAGAAAAGAAGGGGAAGAAGTAAGTGGCCGGCCGGCGCGGGGCGGGCGGCTAAGCCGGAATGGATTTTCTCATCGTGGGCCTCGGCAACCCCGGCGAGCGGTATGCCAACACGCCGCATAACCTGGGCTTCATGGTGATCGACCGGCTGGCGGAATTGCACGCGATCCGGGTGAACCGCAAGGAGAACATGGCGCTGGTCGGGGTGGGGGCCATTGGCGAAAAACAGGTGGCTCTCGCCAAGCCGCAGACGTTTATGAATCTGAGCGGCCCATCCGTGCGCGGGCTGCTGGAGCGGTACCAGTTGCAACCGGACCGCCTGATTGTGGTTTACGACGAGCTGGATCTGGCCTGGGGCACGATGAAGATCAAGCCCGCCGGATCGGCCGCCGGTCATAAGGGCGCGCAAAGCGTGATCGGCGCGCTGGGGACCGGAGACTTTACGCGGGTGCGGCTGGGCATTCATCCGGACCATCCGGTGAAGGGCGAAGAGTTTGTGCTGCGGCCGTTTGCCAAGTCGCAGTTGCGGGAAGTGGAGGAGGTGGTCGGGCGGGGCTGCGCGGCCGTCGAATCCATACTTGCCGAGGGCGTCGAAAAGTCCATGACGGTTTTTAATCGCCGCGCCCAAGGCTCAAAGGAAGAGGAAGAATGAGAGTCTACGAAGAGCTGTTTATCGTGAAGCCGGACGCGCCGGACGAGGAGGTGGAGGCGTTCCTCGAACAGATCCGCCAGGTGATCGTCAACGGCAAGGGCACCCTGGACAAGGTCGATCACTGGGGCGTGCGCAAGCTGGCCTACCGCGTTTCCAAGTACAACGAAGGGCGCTATGTGCTGCTGGTGTTTTCGAGCTCGCCCGAGCTGGTGCGCGAGGTGGAGCGCCGCATGCGCGTCTCCGATCTGGTGATCAAATTCCTCACCGTGCGCATCGACGAGAAGCAGAAAAGGATTGAAAAGCGCAGGAAAAAGCGCGAAAAACGCGCCGCGCGGCGCCCGGCTCCGCAAGTTGCCGCGCCGGCCGCGCCCGCGGCTCCGGCGCCGGCCGCGCCGGAACACGCCGCGCCCGGGGTTCCCGCCGGCGCCGCGGCCCATCCGGGAGAAAAGGAGTAAAACATGGCGGACGAGAGAAAGGGCGGAAGACCGATCAGCGGTTCCATGCGTCCCACCGGGGGCGACAAGGCGATCGCCGGCAAGAAACAGTATTTCCGGCGCAAAAAAGTGTGCCGCTTCTGCGTGGACCGGATCGACGACATCGACTACAAAGACGTGCGGCTGCTTTCCAGCTTTATCAGCGAGCGCGGAAAGATCACGCCGCGGCGCATCTCCGGCGTATGCACGCCGCACCAGAGGCGGCTGGCGGAGGCGATCAAGCAGGCGCGCAACATCGCGCTCATGCCCTTCGCCACGTCGATTTAAGAGGAAACCATGGAAGTCATACTTCGGGAAGATATCGAAAAATTGGGTTCGCGCGGGCAGGTGGTCAAGGTCGCGCCGGGCTTTGCGCGCAATTTTCTTCTGCCGCGGCGCCTGGCGGTGGAGGCCACCGACGCCAACAAAAAGATCGTCGAACAGGAGCGGCAGGCGCATCTGCGCAAGGAAGCCAAGCTTCAGGCCGACGCCTCCGAACTGGCCAGGCTGATGGCCTCGGTGGAGGTGACCATCCGGCAAAAGGCCGGCGAGAACGATCAGTTGTTCGGATCGGTCACGGCCAACGACATCGCGGTCGCCCTGGAAAAGCTGGGCTATTCGATCGACCGGAAGAAGGTGCATCTGGAGGAGCCGATCAAGACGCTGGGCGACTTCACCGTGAGCATCCGGCTGCACAAGGAAGTGTCCGTCGATCTGCCGGTCCACGTGGTCCGGGAAGAGTAAAGGAGACGAAGGACGGGCGCGCCGGGCTTCCGGCGCCCGGCTTGCTCCGCTCATGCCGGTAGAAGAACTGCTCCACTCCGCGGCGATGGGCCGGGCCGGTGTCGACCGGCGCCTGCTCCGCCAGATTCTCGAGGACCCGGATGCCGTGAGCGGCTTGGTTCGATTCGCGCAATCCCCGCGCCAGGGCGAACGGCTCGATCTCGAACCTCTGCTGGTGGACCTGTTCCGGCACTTTCAGCCGCCGGAGGCGCTGGATTTTTATCTGGAGGCGATCCGCCGGTCGCCGGAGGAGGTCTCCGACCAACTGGTGGAGGCGATTCTTCCCCTCGGCGGGAAGGCGGTCGATCCGCTGCTGGCGCTTTATCAGGAATTGGGCGAGGAACGCGGCGGCGAGATCGCCTTCCTGCTGGCCGGACTGGGTGTGCGCGATCCGCGCATTCTGGAGCTGCTGCTGGAGCGTCTGGAGTACGACGCCGCCGACGGCGCCTTCACCTTGGGCATTTACGGCGATCCGGCGGCGCGTCCGGCGCTGGAAAAGATGCTGGCCGAGATTCCGGAGCAAGACGTCCAACTGCGGCGCGAGTTGAAGCACGCCCTGGATTCGCTGAGCGAAACGCCGGCGCGCGATCCCGGCCAGACCTTCGACATTTTTAAGGAGTATCCCGAGCACGATCTTCCCGCCTTTGACGTTCTGCCGGAAGCGGAGCGGCTGGAGCTGCTGCGGTCCGATGATGCGGCGGCGCGGGCCGGGGCGGCGCACAGTTTTTTCAATACGGCTCTGAACGCGAAGTCGCGCGAGGCTCTGCTGGAGACCGCGCGGGGCGACGCGGAGCCGGCAGTGCGGGCGCGCGCCTGGGAGTCGCTGGCGGACGCCATCGGCGACGCGGCGATCCGCCGGGAGATGATCGCGGTGATGAACGACGAATCGCGCCCGCTGGAGGAACGCGGCGGCGCGGCGGTGGGCTTATACGGCGCCGCCGAGGACGCCCAGGTCCGGCCGGGGATCGAAAAACTGTACCAGATCCCGGAAGCGCGCGCCAAGGCTCTGGAGGCGATGTGGCGGTCGCTGTGGGCAGGGTTCGCGAAGTTTTTCCCGGCGCATCTGGAGGATCGCGATCCGAAAGTGGTGCGCGAGGCGCTGCGCGGCGCGGGCTATTTCGAGCTCAGCGGCTGCCTCGACAAAATCGCCCGATATTTCGACGCCGAGCCGCCGTTTGACCGCCTGCGCGACGACGCGCTGTTCGCCTACGCGCTGGCGATGCCCGGCGAGACCACCCGCGGGCGCGTCCGCGGGATGCTGCGCAAGCTGGATTCGATCACCCCGCTCAGCAGCGACGAGACGGCGCTGGTGGAGTTCGCCCTGGATGAGCGGCTGCGCCTGCACGGCCTGGCGCCGGTGTTCAGCGAGGACGACGGGGAGGTCGAAGCCGAGCCGGAGCCTCCGCCGAAAAAGACCGGCCGCAACGATCCGTGCCCCTGCGGCAGCGGCAGGAAGTATAAGAAATGCTGCGGAGCAAACGCCTGACCTTTGCCGCGCGGCGCTGCGGGTAAGATGAGAAGGTGGCCGAGAAAATATTTGACGATCCGCGGCTGGCGCTGAACCGGATCTACACGCGCCGCGGCGATTCCGGCGAAACCAGCCTGGCCGGGGGCCAGCGCGTCGCCAAGGATTCCGCGCGCATCGAGTCCTATGGCACCGTCGATGAGCTGAACGCGTTTCTGGGCGCGGCCGCGGTTTCCTGCCAGGAGCTGGCCGGCCGCGATCCGCGCATCGGCTTGCTGGGCGGAATGATTCGCCGCGTGCAGCACGAGCTGTTCAATCTGGG
>JAJPIT010000036.1 GCA_021324615.1 Terriglobia bacterium
ATTCAAGCCCGGAATGGACGGCGGCCTCACGGCCGCCTCCAGAATTAGCCCACTTCACCATCTAAGGACGCCCGTTTTTTTTTGTCCAAACGATGGGGTCCACCTCAGTCGTCATCGCCGCTGCTGCGTTTACGACTGCACCAGATTCTAACTTATTGGGTGGTCCGAAATCCTGGGATAGCTGCTTTTATCCATCCTAAAGGAATCGATTTATTATTCCGATTAGTTTGGGAAATGCCCGACTATGGCCTGCCCAGATATCGGGACGCAACGCGTACTCAATGGCGGCTGCGGATTGCCGGCGCGACGCTGCTGATTTCAGCCGCGCTGCTCTTCTTCGCGGTGCGATTTAAAAGCAAAGCCTACCTGACGGCCACACCCGCCCGGCACATTTCCGCTCAATATGTCCGCCTGTGGTTTGACGCCGCCGACGACCTGATCGGCGCCCATTGGGCGGAAGGCCGGCTGATCATCGAACGCTTGCCCGGCGCCAATCCCGCGGCCTCCTGGCGGTTTGCTGCGCCTTCCGGACCCGCGCCGGGGGATTTGTGGGCCTTCGCCGCCGACGATTCGCGCCTTGCCTGGATTTCGAAATCGCCTTCCGCCGCTTTGCATTGGCAGGGCGTCGCGCCGGCGGATGCGCCCTCGTCGGTCGCTTTGAGTGGCGCGAACCCGCTGGCCCTGACCCTGCTCTCGGACCGAACCGCCGCCGTGATCTTTGACGATCTCACGGTCCAGCGATGGGACACGGCAACGGGACGCAACCTCGGCCCGTGGCGCGCGCCGATTCCTCAAGCCGACCGCGCCGCAGCCGAAGGGGATTACATCGCCTTCTCTTCGCGGCAGGAAGGCAAGCTGTTTGTCTTCGCTTCGCAAGGCCAGCAGTGGATTGAAGTCCAGTCATCGCTGTCGCCGGAATTGCCGGACCGCGTCGTGCTGCCCGCGCCAAGCGTGGCCGGGACCATGATCGATGGCCGTTTGCGCATCGCCGGCATCACGCTCAGCAGCCCCGGCCCGATTCGGTCCGTGGCGGCGCATCTTTACGACGTCATCGCCGCCGGCGATTTCGGAGGAATCTACGTTCTGCCGCCGCAGGGCGAATACTACCGGCTGGCGGACGCCCGCCCGGATTCGCTGGTTGCCTGCGGGGAATCCAAACTTGCGGTCAGCGGAGCCGATGGCACCACTCTGTTCAACCTGGGATCGGAAAATCGCCTTACGCCGGTCGGCCGCGCGATTTCTTTGGGCTCGCTAGGCGGTGTTCTGCTGGCCGCGATACTGGCCTCCTGGTCCCTGCTGCTGGAGGCGTTCGCGATCCTGTTCAGCATCGCCTCCCGGCGCCCGCTGCACCGCGCCGTGGCGCCGTCCCGGCTCGGCGATCCCCCGCCGGACCTCATCCGTACCTGCGCCGGCGGCCAGATGACGCTGTGGGCCGGCGCCGGACTGAGCGCCCAGTCCGGTTTTCCGCTGCGCGCCGATTTCATCGCCGGCATAGTGCAGGCCGCGGCGCTCGAATTCGCCGATGCCGGGCTGGCGCGCACACTCAAGTCGCTGGTTGCTTCCGGGAAAGGGGAGATGGCGCTGGACCAGCTGGTCGCCGAGCTCACAGAGCATCGCGGCGCGATCCTGGCGCACTTCACTTCCGTCTTCGCGCGGTTCGCCGCGCCGTCGCGATCGCATGAGCTGCTGGCGCATCTGAACTTCCCGCGCGCCGTCACCACCAATTACGACATTCTTCTCGAGCAGACCTGCGCCTGCTGGGCCGCGAACCTCATCACGCCCGGAGGCGACCGTCCCGGGGAACGCTTTCTGTGGAAACTTTATGGATCGTTGGCGGCTCCCTCCTCCGTTCTGCTTTCGCAGGCGGAGTTTCAGCAGGCGGCGGACCGTCCGAATCTCGAGTCGCTCCGCGAAATCTTCGACGCGCATCCCACGCTGTTCGTCGGCTGCTCGCTCGACGGGCTGCTTAGGGACCTGAAGACGCTTCGAATCTCCGGTGAAGCGACCCAAGTCCGCTACGCCATCGCGGGAGTCTCCGGCGCCTGGCAGCGGACCGCAGCCGAACTGGCGCGGCGTTACGGAATCCAGGTGCTGCCGTGCGCCGAAGACCGGATTGGAGAAGCTCTGCCGGCGTTTCTCGACACCCTGGTCCGGCGCGTCCGCGAAGCGCCCAAGGAAGGAGTACGATCACTCACGTTGACTCAAACTTGATCCGCCGGCCCGGGTAAAAACAGCAGTAGATGGAAATGTGACGGTGATCGAGGAACTCAGCCCTGCGGCCGAGGAAACACGCTCTGGCCAGATCAAGCCTATGGTCTTCGTCAACGTTGCCAATGCAGATCTTCAGGGGCGCCTGCGGGCTCTGGACGCAGGGCTTCCGTGCGGTCGGTTTCCATATCGGATTCAAACTGTTTTCGCAAAGATTCCGTGTAACGATGTGCTACCCGCTGGGTCGAAGCGGAAATCCGGCACTGGCCGGCGATCCACTCCTGGGTTTCCCGGATCTCACAAAGATGGGCGTCCTTGAGAGAGCGATGAATCACACTCGCCCGATGCCGGCGATGGAAGTTTAATGCGTCTGAAAAAAACGCGATGCGGCCCAGCTCGAGAAGGCGAACGTACGTTCGCCAATCGAAACTCATGCCGTATGGAAAGATTTCCTGCTCATGTTCGCGCAAAACCCGCGCCAATGCCTCGCGCTTCATCAGCACGGCGCTAACATTGGGAATGGTATTCTTGACAGCGAGATACTTGCGAATTTCATCGGTCCCGTCGTTGACGTAGTTCCTTCGCCAGCGCTCTTTGCCCAGGTCCGCCAGGTATTCTCCATAATCTTCACCAAATACCTGACCTGTGGCGTCGATCCGCCGGCTTTGGCAATAGCTCAAAACAACGGCGGGATCCTCGAAGCCGCGAATGACACAAGGTAAAAATTGCGGAGCGCACGCGTCGTCGGCCTCGGCGATCCAGATAAGTTCGCCTTGCGCCTCTTCGACCCCGCGCCGCCACTGTGCCACGACCGACCCGGAATTAACCGGATTCCTGATGATCTTATAATCGACATTCGCGCCGGCGAGAATCCGCCTGGCGATGGCCAGGCTATCATCGGTCGACGCATCGTCAAGGAAAATCACCTCACGAACCGGATACTGTTGGCTCAAAATGCTGTGAAGTCGCGGTTGCAAGTAACGGCCATAATTAAAACTTGGAATGACTACCGACACGCTCCGCAAGTTTAAGCCGGCGCAATTTGCGAGATCGAAGACGTACTTTCGAAAGGAGAAGCGTTCCTTAATAAGCGCGCTAGCTCGCACTTTCACCTGCCGCCGGAGCGCGGCATCGTGCAAACAATTCAAGACTGCTGCGGCGAACGCCTTCACATCACCTTTCGCCACATTGACGCCCACTCCCTCGGCAATCAGGGAATTGCTTCCGCCACATCCTGAAAAGGCAACCACGGGTAGACCTGCATCCATCGCTTCCAGCACCACATTCGGAAATGGGTCCTCGCGAGACGTTAGCGCAAAGACGTCCGCGCCCGTGTAATACATCGAGGTGTCACGCTTGTAACCCGCCAAATGAATACGAGAGCGGAAAACCGGATCGCGCTTGGCAAGCTTTTCGAAAGCTTCAAGCATTTCTGCTTCCCAGTCCCCGACCCACAGGAAATGCACGGACGGCGCCTCAGTCACCGCTTCCAAGGCGATCTGCAGGAAGTAGTCCGCGCCTTTCCGGAGATCTCCATGACCCACGCCCAAAACAATGGACGCCTGCTCGGGGATCTGAAGCTGCCTTCTTAGACTCGTTCGTGCCTTGAGCGAGTCATTGCCGGAATAAGGGTTTCGCTTGAAGAGACCTTGAGGTCGAATCACGCACTTTTCGCCAGCGATGTTTACAAGTTGTGAAAAGGACTCACGTACCTCCGCAGCCGGAAACACAACACGGTCCGCGTATAAAGCTATGGCCTTCGCGTGAGGCATGAAACCGTTGTCGGCGATCAGTTGCCGCAGCTCATGAACTAACGCGACACAACGCACGCCAGCTTCTTTGAGAGTGGCCAGAAACGAGCCGGAAACCACGCTGTTGACGAGCGCATGGCGAAAGCCTCGGCGGTAAAAATCCGCTGCCAGGGCTCGCGCGTGGGGCCCCGACGGCGCGACCCTGGACAGATTATGAACACGACTGTAGCGCTCGAATGCCGTGATTAACGGGCCATCTCCCAGGGTGACGACCTCAACTTCGCACCTAAGATAACATACGAACTCCCGGACGATGCTTAGCGCGAGATATTGGGCGCCGTACGGAAAGGCATCATGAGTGACGACTACAATGCGTCCTATAGAGCCGGACCGCGCGGTATCAGAGATGCGTGGAATCGCCTCTAAAGTCAAAGACCGATGCCGTGATTTCTGGCTCGCTATCTCCAACGGTCTTCGATACTTCGCAATCGGCGAAAAGATATCTGCAAGACGGCAACGAAGGCGAAGCAACACACCGTAAACATACCGGAGCGGCCCCGTGATCCGCCAACTCATGGAGGCGCGAAGACTTGCCTCGGCAACACGCAGGTGACTGATCTGATGATCTCGATCGAAAAGTTGCTCTCGAATAGAGGCCAGCACGGTGCGACTTTGCTCTAACGCCTGTTGCACGTCATTAAATTTCGCTTGAACAGAAGTGACCATTTCTATCAGAGACGCGGTAAAACCGGTGTAAGCCGCAATCTGCATCTCGGTGTCACTCAAAATCGACCGGAGGTTGCGGAGTTCGGCCGAATCGGAAATGTGCCGCAGTCTGTCGATCTCAGCACGAAGCTCGGCTAAGCTTCTTGTCAGATGGTCGACGGCGGCACGGTGCTGCACTCTGGTCCGACTTACTGCGTTCATCCTATTCAGGGCTCCGGCCGCGTCCGGCGCGGCCTTTTGCTGATCTAGGTTCGCGGACGTGGAACGATCTAGATCATCAAATCGCCCGTTATCCGAGGATGTTGCGGCCGTCCATTCCGCAAGCCGGCGATCAAGCCCCGCAAGCCTTTGTACAACCTCCGGATCGTCCGGTGGAACCGGATGTTTGGCGGCCCGGCAAAGGTAGTGATACACTAGCCATGCCTGTTCTTCAATTTGAGCGATGCTCGGAAGCGAGGCAGGTGTGAAATCGATTTGAGGCGGCACGCGGCTCGGGAGGTTCTCATAAATCTCGTCCGGCGGAGGCGGCAGCGGAAGAGACTCAGCGATCCGACCGATCTCCTTGCGCGGTTGCTCCCGTAGACGGTCGATATCGACGATGACACGCACGGCTCCAATGGTATGGAGAATAGCGGGCACGACATGGAAGAGCCATAGCGAATATGCTGCTTCTTGAGACATCCCCGAAGGACTTCCCAAGGCGCTGATGAAGGCATGCGGGCTTTGCATCGCCAGGATGTATTTCGCCGAGAAACCGTCTGACTCCATCACGGAGCGCCAGAAAGGCAACAAGCGAAGGAACCGCGGGTCCTTATAAATCCAGACGCCGCTGTGCTGCCGGGATTGTTTGTGTTTTAGTACCGCGGCTGCGCGCCCCCGGAGGTCATCTGCCCCCGGGTACGACTCCAACACAGTCAACACAGAGGATGCATCACCACAAGTTGAGCCCAGGCAAGCCAGCAGTTCCTCATTGATCCGTAAAATCTCGGGATCATCGCCAAACTCGCCCGGACAGTGGCTGTCGTTGCCAGGTAAGTTAGTGCTGGAGTCTCTTCCGGTGGTTGTGATCGCGCCGACAATCGCGCTGAGTTCTGGACACTGGATTCCCAGGACGATGATAATCTCACCGCTAGGCACGCGGAAGGCTCCCGGTCTTCCCACTTGATGCCGTGTTTTTCCGCCCGCCGCGCAGGCCTTTCAGGAGAGCTCTTATCGGCTTCACGAACCTGGAAAGCCGAAGCGCGGGAGGTTGAAACCGGTCGGCCACAGGGGAAACTCTGGCATGGACCGCCCACGCTCGCATCACGGTGCGATACCAGAAACGCGTGCGCCAATTCGGCAGGTCATTCAGAACGGACGTCCAGTGTTGCTGCACAGCATCGAGGCAGGGACGCGGAAGGTTATGCTGCTCGTGGCCGTAACTCAGCAACCAGGCGAGATATTTCACGCGATCCTTTCCTGCCGGCTCGGGAAAGACCGCCCGAAGATAAGGCCTTTTATGGTAAATCTGCCCGGCGAGCCGAGTGAGTGACGGCGCAGAGATTTCTTTCTTGTTTGTGGGGTTATCCGGCTCACGGCCGTCACAGTTACCCACATGAGAGAGAAAGCCATAGGGCAGCTCCCGATCCTGCCTGGCGCCGAAGCGCAGCCAGCGGAAGAAGTCACGAAAATGACCGCCGAAGATGTCCGGCATCGCTGAATCCAGCTCTTCCCTTGCATGGTAAAGGCGGTAACCAAGGCGCGACACTTCGGAGCCATTCCTTTGCACGATTTGCTCGTTCCACACCGCGACACAAGCCCGGTAGCCTTCATCTGAAAACGGATCTTCGATCGAGTCTAAGATGTCCTTACGCTCCATATGAACAGAGCGGCCAAGATCGGGGATCGGAGCTCCATTGTTGAAAAAACCGTAGGCATAAGGCCATCGGCGGCATTCTTCATGACCGTGCGCGAAAAGCTGCTCCGCATAGTGCTCTAACAGGGCGCGAAGAGCAGGGTGTCCGCGCACCTCGATTCGATTCTGATGCTTGGACAGACAGTTCAAATCGTATGGATCGAATCCGCTGAAATGGAAAAACCGGATTGGCGAACCGTTCACCAGAAATTTTCCGTCCGAGGAATCAATCTGGCGTTGGCCGAGGTTCCAGTAAGCGACATTGTAGGCAGGATCGCGAAGAATATCCAGATGTGAAATAAAGCAGGGCGCCAAATCAGCCCAACGTTGATCGAGGAAAAGGCCACGCGGCAAGTCCACCACGCAGTAGTCGTGGAGGCGTTCGCGCCACCAATGAAGGTACGCCAGCGCTTCCGGAGTCCTGCTGATCGCAAGAAATCCAAGATTGTACACACCCGCCCTCAAAAAGTCGAGTTCGCAGGGACGTTGTCCATCGTATATCGGCTCCGTCACATGCGGAGTCACAATCATCGAAGCACTCTGCAGCCGGCTGGTTAACTCGTTCAAGTCCCCCAACAAGAGAATATCCGGATCCAGATAAATGACAAAATCAAAACGGAGCCGTTCTAATAAATGAAGCAGGCCATACGGCTTGACCGCCGTACAAAGTTCCAGAATCGTGTATTTAAAGTGGAACCATCGGGAATTGGGAATATCCAAATCGGTCGATTGCAGGATCGTGAATGGTTCACCCTGTGGATCGAAAAAACCTTCTGGCCGGTCCACCAGGATGACATAATGCTCCAGATCGGGATGAAATTGCCGCGCCGACTCCATCAGCGACCGGGCATGCGCCATGTAGTTTTTGGCAATGATGGTGCAGATAGCCCCCCGTCGCGGCACAGGAAATCACTCCGCCGAGGTGAGCATCGATTTCGCTGTGAGTTGAGCCCAATTCAATGGCTTTTTCCCAAAAAACTGCATGGATTTTAATTTCCGTCTCACGAGAATTCACTCGTCCCTGCATAGTATACCACGCATATGGCAGACCGGTCAGGAACCGGCCGGCCGGCCGCCGCACCCGGGAGCTGCTTAGTGCGAGGGCGGTGTCTTTCTTCGCCGCATTTACTCGCCGTGGGCCTGGGACGCCGATCGTTCCGCGACGAATTGCTGGGCCTGCGCCAGGGCTTTTGCGTACTCCGCCAGTTCCGCATCCCGTTGGGCCACCAACTGCTGCGCATGTGCCAGAACCTCATCGTAGCGCCGGATCTGATCCTGCAACTCCCGCGCAAGGGACTCCAAACCCGCGTACGCTTTCGCATATTCGGCCAACCCTTTCTCATGGCTCGCCAGTTTCCTTTGCAACCGGACTAACACGGGATCGTGAGGCCACGCCATCTTTATCCCCGCCTCCGCTTCGGTCAGACTAAGACCGAGGTCTTGATCCGTGACCAGGGAGTAAGAAGGAGGGTCTGCACTGGCCGGAAGGGTGAACCCTGCGATTTGCTCGACGGCCGCAACAAAATTCGCGGCAACATCGAGGCCGGTTCTAAACTTCCTCAGTACTTCGCCGTCTGGGACACGACTCGAACGCGCCAAGGTGTGATACAAGGCCTCCGCCGCCGAAGACTCAATGCGCGGCGAATCCACGCTGTCGTGCCGCATCTCGGGAATCACCTTCGCGATCGCAGCCTGTACGCATCGTTGCGCCGTGCCCGCCGACGGGCGCAATCCGGTCACTCCCAGCAGTCTTTCGGCACACGCAGCCGGCCGGGAGAACCACTCCTCAAAGTGAATCAGACAACTCCTCGAGTCACAGCTCGCCTCGCACGCTGCCAGCGTTTTTTCAAACCACAGCATCTCGGAAAACCGCGCTGGAAATTTGTCCCGCGCCGCCAGGGATTGCGCCACCGCGCCCGGATGCCGCACACAGACGACGTAACGGGGATCGATGCCAAGATCGCGGAACACACGCTTCCACAGCGGCAGGACAAGCACCGTCCGCGGATCCTTGAAGCCCCACACGCCGGAACCCGCCGCGGTGGTGCGATTGCGCACAATCCCAGCGAGTTCAGCCTCCAGCGGTGCGATCGCCTCAGAATCGAACCAGCCAGGCGGGAAAGGGCGAACTGTCGCCAGCGTATCCCACGATCGGCCCAAAATCGCAAGAATCCGTTCATGGACCTCCCAAATCTCCCGGTCTTCAAAATAGCCGCGTTCGTTGAACTGGTCGGCTGACAGGAGATTCGGCCCGAGCGAAACACCAAGCGCATGAAGCACACTGGCACACAAGGAGGTCCCCGAACGATCCATGCCCAAGACGACGATGACTCGGGCTCGTTCAGATGATCCGCACTCAGGCATTCAACAGATGTCGCTACTGGTCATTGTGGCATGGAATGTCCGGCGGTTTGGGAACACGATTTTCGGCGCTGGCGGCCTGACCTTCAGATGATCAAAGCTCGGGAGGTGCCGATTGCCTGCCACCAGCGCCTGCGGCGGTTTCTTTTGCTTTCGCCGTTCGCCTCGAACCAGTGGTAAAAAGACCGTTTGACGTCCGCGGTCGCAAACGGGTCCGGAAACGCCGAGCGAAGGTCGGCGCGTTCGCGGTAGAGGGCACGATGCCGCGCCGTAATCGGCTCCCCGTTGTCGAAGCTGGCGTATTTCCACGGAATCGCTGACAGTTCCTGTTGTCCCATCCGGTCACATTCGCCCAGATACCACCGCCGCAGCTCGTAAAGCGCCGGCATGGAGGCGCCATACTTCTTGAGCATTCCCTCCTGCGCCCCGCCATCCAGGCCGGAGAAGTGATAGAACACGAGCGGGCGCCCATTCACCGTAAGGCCCGCCGTAAGCGACCCCGTCACCTTTCGGTGCGTCAGGTTCCAGGTGCAAACGTTGTAGCCGGGATCGCGCAGAATGGCGTAGTCGGTGAAGAACGCCGGCACTAGGTCGATCCAGCGCTGATCTGTAAACAACCCGCGCGGGATATCGTCAAAGCAAAACTGCTCCAGGCGGCTCGCCCACCAGGCCGCAAACCGCTGGCCCTCCCGGGATTTCTTTACGCCAAGAAATCCTAAGTTATAGATTCCGTGCTGCAAGGCGCAGATCTCGTTGTCCAGGATCGCCTCCCGCGTAGTTTCCGCCTCGGTCAGGTGCGGAGTCAGTAGGATCGACGCCGACCCGAAATGCGCCAGGATCGAATCCAGCCGGTTGAGAACGATAATGTCCGGATCAAAGTATAGAACCTCGGAACAATCCGGCATATCGAGAAGCTTCCTTAGAGCAAACCCCTTGATCCCGGTGCTGGCTTCCACCAGCGAATGCTCGAAAATCCACTGTCGCGGATTCTCCAGATCGAGATCGTCCAATGTCCAGATCCTGTCGAACGGCTCGCGTCCGTCTTTTAGGCCGGCCGGAGTCGCGTCGGACAAAAACAAATGAAACACCGCGCCCGAATAATGTTTTTTGATGCTGTGGGCGAGTACCCGCGCTTTGGGGATATAGTTCGCGATGATGCTGGTAAAAATGTGCGTTGCCATCCCGGGTCTCGTCTATCCTAGAAAAACACCCCGCAGGCCTCCAAGTTGCCCGCCAGCGGGTGTTCCTGCCGGCGCGCGGAAGCTAGGTGCTTTCCATTTCGACCGGCTTGGCCAGCGGCTCCATGTCGCTCATCGGTTTGCCGAAGGCGATCTTCGGATACGCGTTCGCCAGCACATCGATCATCACCTGAAGCAGCGCGGGTTGCCGCGGCTCCGACCACAGCCACCCGATCCCGTCTTCCATTTGTTCCGGTTCGCGGATCATGCTGGCGTCGATGCCGTAGGCTCGCGCAACCGCCGGAAAATCGGGAGCCGAATACCCCCAGTACGTGCCGACGTAACGGCCTTCGAAATAGCTCTCCTGAAATTGGCGGACCATCCCGTGGCACTGATTATCGAGGATCACCATCTTGATGGGAAGTTTCAGGCGCCGCACCGTCTGCAACTCCTGAATGTTGCATTGAAAGGCGCCGTCGCCAGCCACCAGAACCACCGGCTTGGAAGGCGCGCTCAGCGCGGCGCCGATGGCGGCCGGAAGGCCAAAACCCATCGATCCCATCCCGCCCGAGGTCAGGAATCTCTGCTCAGGGCAAAGCTCCAGGGATTGCGCGGCCCACATCTGATGCTGGCCAACATCGGCGACATAGGCCGACGCACTGGCGCTTCGCCGCGACAAGGCGTGCAGAAACGTATTGGGGTTGATCCCCGGCACGCCGCTCAGTTCCGCCGTGTCCGGCCACTGTCGCCGCAGTCCCTCGATCTCTTCGCGCCAGCCCCTCCACCGCCCTTGCAAATCGAGCCCCTGCAGCATGCTGCCGAAGGCGGGCAGAAACTCGGCAAGTCCGCAAACCACTGCTTCGCATCCAGGGACGCGGTTGTTAATCTCGCCCGCCTCGCAGTCGACATGAAAGATGGTGCGGCCTTCTTTGAAGGCGTCGGTTCGCGAACCGGTCTGCCGCACATCGAGCCGGCTGCCCAGCACCAGAAGAAAATCACTGCGGCTCACCGCCAGATTGGACCAGCGGTTCCCGTATGTGCCGATCATCCCCACCCGCAAAGGATGCGTCGATGGCAGCACATCGACCGCCATCAGGGAGTACACCACCGGAATCCCCAAGGCGTCCACCAGGCGGCGAAAATCCGCAATCGCGCGGCTGGCGCGGACTCCTCCCCCGGCCAGGATCAACGGCCGTTCCGCAGCTTCGATGGCGGCGCCAAGCGCGTCGCTGGGAAACGCCGCCAGCCGCGCCGGGCAAGCGGCGCCATCCTTCGGTAACCGCCGGATGTGGGCGCGCTGCACATCCATGGGAATATCCAGCAACACCGGGCCGGGCCGTCCCTCCACCGCGAGAGCAAAGGCGCGCTCCAAAAAATCGGGAACCTGCTCGGGCGTCTCCACTTTCCAGGCCGCTTTGGTGACGGGCGCCGCCATGGCCGCAATATCGGTTTCCTGGAACCCGAGCTGGCGGATGCGGCGGTCCCCTTTCTGCTCGTGGCGATTCACCTGCCCGGTGATGAACACGGCGGGACTGGAATCGAAGTAGCAGCTGCCGATTCCCGTCAACAGATTCGTCGCCCCGGGGCCGCTGGTCGCCATCGCCACGCCTGGGATGCCCGTCATCCGCCCCGCTGCGTCCGCGGCGAACGCCGCAGCCTGTTCGTGATGCAGGTTTATGATTTCAATCCGCCCGTCCCGATGCAGCGAGTCGAGCAGGTGCGTGATCATTCCGCCGGACAGCAGGAAAACCTGGCGTACTCCCTTTTCGGCAAGCGCCGCCGCGATGTAATCCGTAACCTTGACGGGATCCATCCGATAAACAGATTATATCTTGAAGCCATCTGGCGACATGCGGTAAAATTCCCGCTTGCGGCGGCCGCGTTGGCCCGCGGCAGCCCGGATATCGCGCTGGTTGCGGTCGCCTTCCGCAGATCGTCTCGCGTCATCCCCAGCGCGGCCCGGGGAAGCGATGACGCGTGGGAGCAGCGCCGGAACTTAGTGCTAGAGTGATTGCATCGTGCGCAAGACCATCAGTATTGTAACCCCCTGCTACAACGAAGAAGCGAACGTGGAAGAAATCCACGAGCGGGTGAGGAAGGTGATGGAAGGCGTCGGTACATATGATTACGAGCACATCTTCATCGACAATGCTTCGCGCGATCAAACCGTTGCCATCCTGAAGAGGATCGCTCTTGCCGACCACCGCGTGAAAATTATTGTGAACACCCGCAACTTCGGCCACCTGCGCTCGCATCTGCACGGGATGTTGCAGGCCAGCGGCGACGCCGTGGTGTTACTGTTTTCCGATCTCCAGGATCCGCCGGAGTTAATCCGTGAAATGCTCCTGCATTGGGAGCAGGGCACGCCGGTGGTGTTGGCGATCAAGAACACCAGCGAGGAAAATGGCGCGATGTTTTGGATCCGCACGAAATATTACCGCCTGGTGAATCGCTTGGCCGACCTGGAAACTTATGAAAATTTCACCGGTTTTGGCCTGTATGATCGCAAGGTGATGGAAATTGTGCGGTCATTCAACGATCCTTATCCCTATTTCCGGGGAATGGTGGCGGAGATCGGCTTGCCGCACGTGAAATTGTTTTACAACCAGAAACGCCGCCTTCGTGGCGTAACGAAAAATAATTTTTATACCCTGTACGATTTGGCGATGCTCGGCGTCACGAATTTTTCCAAAGTTCCGCTGCGCCTGCTGACCTTCTTCGGCTTCGGGTGCGCCTTGTTAAGCATTCTCGTCTCCATCGCCTACACGGTATATAAGTTGCTGTTCTGGAACCGGTTCTCCGTGGGAATCGCACCGCTGGTCATCGGAATCTTCTTTTTCGCCTCGGTGCAGTTGATCTGCCTCGGCATCCTTGGCGAGTACATCGGCGCCATTCACACCCAGGTGCTGCGCCGGCCCCTGGTGATCGAAAAAGAGCGCGTCAATTTTGAACACGATTTTCCCGGCCGGGCGGAACTGCATGCCCAAGGCGCCGGCGGAGGCCCGCGGTGAAAGTGGTCATCTTGTGCGGCGGGCAAGGCACACGCCTGCGCGAGGAAACCGAGTTCCGCCCCAAACCGCTGGTGCCGATCGGAGAACGTCCGATTCTGTGGCACATTATGAAATACTTCGCGCATTTCGGTTTGCGCGAATTCGTGTTGTGCCTGGGCTACCGCGGCCACATGATAAAGGAATATTTTCTGAACTATGAGGCGATGAACAACGATTTCACCATCTGCCTGGGGCGGCGCCATTCGATCCGCTATCACAACGCGCACGACGAACAGGATTTGCACGTGACGCTGGTCGATACCGGACTGGCCTCCATGACCGGCGGCCGGGTGCTCCGGATCCGCCGCTACGTCGGCGAGGAGACCTTTTTGGTCACCTACGGTGATGGCGTTGCCGACGTGGATCTGAACGCGCTGCTCGCCTTCCACCGGGAGCACCAGCGCATCGCCACCATTTCCACAGTCCGGCCCGGCTCGCGGTTCGGCGTGGTGGAGATCAACGACCGGCAGGAAATCGAGAGATTTACCGAAAAACCGCAGATGGATACCTGGGTGAATGCGGGTTTTATGCTATTTAACCCGCAGATTTTCGACTATCTGGACGGCGACGATTGCGTGCTGGAGCGGGAGCCGCTGGAGCGGCTGGCCCTTGAGCGGCAGCTCATGGCGTATCGCCATCCAGGATTCTTCTTCGCCATGGACACCTACCGCGAATATCAGATGCTGAACGCGCTGTGGGAGACCGGCAACGCACCGTGGAAGGTCTGGGCGTGAGCCAATCGTTCTGGCAAGATCGGCCCACTCTGGTTACCGGGGCCACCGGCTTGCTCGGCGGTTGGCTGGTGGAGCGGCTCTTGGCCGCCGGTGCAGAAGTGGTCTGCCTGATTCGCGACTCCGTTCCGGCCAACCGGCTGCGTCGCGACGGAGTGCTGAACCGCGTCATTGTGGTACAGGGCGACGTCCGCGACCAGGCGCTGCTGGAGCGCGTGCTCGGCGAGTACGAAATCGACACGGTGATGCATCTGGCGGCGCAGACCATCGTGGGAGTCGCCAACCGCAATCCGATTTCCACCTTCGAATCGAATATTCAGGGCACCTGGGCGGTGCTCGACGCCGCGCGGCGCAGCCCGCGGGTCCGCCAGATCGTGCAAGCCTCCTCGGACAAGGCTTATGGCCCGCAGTCGGAGCTGCCTTACACCGAGGACGCCCCCCTGCGCGGCGCGCATCCCTATGATGTGAGCAAAGCGTGCGCGGATCTGATCGCACGGAATTACGCGGTCAGTTTCGGCCTTCCGGTGGCGATCACCCGCTGCGGGAATTTTTACGGCGGCGGCGATCTGAACTGGAGCCGGATCGTGCCGGGCACCATCCGTTCGATTTTGCGCGGCGAGCGGCCGGTGATTCGCTCCGACGGCTCCTTCATCCGCGACTATCTCTACGTCGAAGACGGCGCGTGCGCGTACATGCGACTGGCCGAACAACTGGCCTTGCGGCGGGAACTGGCCGGCCAGGCGTTTAACTTCTCCAACGAACAGCGCGTATCGGTGCTCGAACTGGTGCGGCTCATCTTAAGAGTCATGGACGCGGATCTGGCGCCGGAGGTGCGGAACGAAGCCTCCAACGAGATTCGCGAACAATTTCTGAGCGCTGAAAAGGCGCGGCGCGTTCTGGGATGGTCGCCCGCCTTCAGCCTGGAAGCGGGACTGCGCAAGACCGTCGCCTGGTACCGGAGCTACTTCGGTGTCTGAGCGCTCCGGCCGTTTGCGCGAGCAGATCCGCGGGCTCGTCGCGGAATATTACCGGGCGGAATTCGCCGGGCGGCCGTTTGTCCCCGGCCAATCACCCGTTCCCGTCGCCGGGCGGGTCTTCGATCAGAGCGAATTGCAGGCATTAATCGACGCGGCGCTCGATTTCTGGTTGACGGCTGGACGCTTCGCGGCCGAATTTGAGAAAAAATTTGCCCGGTTCTTCGGCTTGCGTTGCGCCATGCTGACCAATTCCGGATCTTCGGCGAATCTGCTGGCCGTCTCCGCTCTGACTTCGCCCCGCCTGAAAGAAGACCGCCTGCGGCCCGGGGATGAGGTGATCACGGTCGCCGCCGGGTTTCCGACGACGGTCAATCCGATCGTCCAGAACCGCCTGGTCCCGGTTTTTCTGGACGTCGATCCCTGCACCCAGGCCGTGCGTCTGGATCAGCTCGAAACCGCGCTGAGTGGGAAGACACGGGCGGTGATCCTGGCGCACACGCTGGGCAACCCCTATCGCGCCGATCAGGTTGCGGAGTTTGCCGAGCGGCACAACCTGTGGTTCATCGAGGATTGCTGCGACGCCGTGGGCGCGACCCTCGGCGGGCGCAGCGTCGGCACCTTCGGCGACCTGGCCACCGTGAGCTTCTATCCCGCGCATCACATCACGATGGGCGAGGGCGGCTGCGTCCTCAGCGACCAGCCCCTGCTCAAGACCCTGGTGGAGTCGTTCCGGGACTGGGGCCGCGACTGCTGGTGCGCGCCGGGAAAGGAAAACACCTGCGGCAAGCGCTTCGCCTGGCAGTTGGGGGAACTGCCCTGCGGCTACGATCACAAGTACACCTATTCGCACATTGGCTACAACCTCAAGCTCACCGATCTTCAGGCCGCCGTGGGGCTGGCTCAGTTGGAAAAGCTTCCCGCATTTATCGCCGCCCGGCGGCGCAATTTTCAGCTTCTTTATGAACGGCTGAAGCCGCTCGAGGATGCGCTGGTTCTGCCGCAGGCAACGCCCGGCTCCGAGCCGAGTTGGTTCGGCTTCCCGCTCGCCGTGCGTCCGGAGGTGGGCATAACGCGGGATCAATTGGTGCGGCACCTTGAGTCGCGCAAGATCGCGACGCGGCTGTTGTTTGGAGGAAATCTCTTGCGCCAGCCCGCTTACCGGGACATTCCGCACCGCGTGATCGGCGATCTATCCGGCACCGAGTTTGTGATGAGAAACCTGTTCTGGATCGGCGTGTATCCTGGCCTGAGCGAGCCGATGATCGATTATATGGCGGCCGAAATCCGCGGCTTTCTCCGCCATGCCTGAAGTCGCTCACCGCGATCTCGACCAAGCGCTTCAGGGCGCCGAGGTGATGTGGCGCGCCGCGCGCGGCGTCAGCATCTTTCTTACCGGCGGAACGGGATTTATCGGATCCTGGCTGGTGGATTTGTTCCGCGAAGCCAACGCGCGCTTCAACCTGGCCGCCCGCTTGGTGGTGCTGACCCGGCAATCGAGGGTTTCGCCGGATCCGGCCGTTTGCTTCCATCGTGGCGACGTGCGGAGCTTCCAGTTTCCGGAAGGCGATTTTTCGTACGTGATTCACGGAGCCAACGCGGTGTTTGACGAGCCCGCGCTGGAAGAAACCATCCTTGCGGGCACCGACCGGGTTCTGTGCTTCTGCGCCGGCCGCCGGCCGGCGAAACTGTTGTATCTGAGCTCCGGAGCGGTATATGGCGCGCGGCCGTCCCGCGCCGGCGCGATCGCCGAGGACAGTCCGCTGGGACCGCCTGCCAGCCGCTACGCGCGCGCCAAACAAATCGCCGAAAGTATGTGCGGTGCGTTTCCGGCCACCATCGCGCGCGGCTTTGCCTTCATCGGACCGAGACTTCCGCTGGATGGCGGGTTTGCCGCCGGAAATTTCCTTCGCGACCGGTTGGCCCGCCGGCCCCTCCGCGTGGAGGGAAACGGCAGAGCGGTCCGCTCGTATTTGTACGCTTCCGATCTGGCGGCGTGGCTTTGGACGCTCCTGTTTCGCGGGGAGGCCGGGCGGGTTTACAATGTCGGCTCGGATCAAGCCGTGACAGTGCGCGAGTTGGCGCGCAGAATTGCCGCGCCGGTCGGCCTGCCGGTGGAGGTGCGCGGCGGCGAGACCGGGGATTCCTACTACGTCCCGTCGATCGAACGCGCGCGGCGCGAACTGGGACTCGAAGTCAGGGTCGGGCTGGATGAGGCGATCCGGCGGACGGTGGAGTGGCATCTTTCGACGCCGCGTCCGGTCTAGCGCCGCACAGCAGCAGAAACACGCACAGCGGCGCGCAGGCCAGCGCCCAGATGTTGTAGCGAAAATCGCCGGACATTCCGAACACGAAAATCGACAGAAAATACAACCACATACTCGCCGTAAGCCACCGTACGATCCAGGCGTAGCGGAACCGCCAGAAAAAGGAGACCACCGCCGCCAGCGTCACGATGACGTAATAGGCCCAAGCGGAGTACCAGGGCGTGGCGAAAGCCGCATACTCCGTGATTCGATTCACCATCGCGTTCAGACGGGAGCGATGGAAGGTCAAACCGAATGGATTCAGATCGATTCCGTTGATGTAGGGATACCAAGGCTGGCCGGTCCGCAGAACCAGCAGGCGGCTGGCGATCAGGAGACGGTGATGAAGGTAGGAGCCGAAATGATCGACTACGGTGGTGAACCAATAGAAGGGAAGATCGCGCGCCTCGGCGTCGGTCAGCGTATAGGAAAGGGCCTTGTCCGAAGGGTTCTCCACTCCGAGAATCTTGCGGGAAGAGGGCACAAAGAGAGAATTGGCGTGCAAGGGGGAATACATGTGTTTGAGATCACTGACGGTCAGGCCATCGCGGTTTACGTAGGGCGGCAGATAGTTTGCGTTCTGAAACACCGAAATCCCGGCGAGATCGTGGATCATGGCGGCGCTCCAAAGCCTGGCGTCCTGAATCTTGTAGTTGTTGAGCAGATGAAGCGGCAGCAACAGGGCGGCGAGAACCCCTATGCCCAAACCGGCGTAGTAGGCCGGAAGCAGGCCGTTGTTGCGGATCTTGGGCGGCGGCGTATGAAAACGCGAAAGGCAGTACAGCATGATGGCGATCATCGCGGGCGCGAGTATGACTGCGTTTTGCCGGTAGCCGCAGGCAAAGAACAAGCCGGTCGCCGCGGCGGCGAGCGGCCACACGCGGCGCAGACGCCAGGCGGAAAGCGACGCCGCCACGGTGGCCAGCAAAAAACCCTCCATCCCAACGTCCTTCCACAACGTTCCGAGCATCGCAAAATTGGGGATCGACAGCCCACTGGCGACGAACAGACAACGCAACAGACGGTTGGCAGTGGCGCTGGCCGCCAGCACTGCCAGAGAAAGCCAATAGACGAGATTTTGAAAAATCAGCATTCCGCCGGGGCCGGGAAGAACGTGGTCGCAAACGCGCCACACGTAGCTCATCAGCGGCGAATAGACGTTGCTGGTGACTCCAGTGCGGGCTTGGCTAAGCATCGCCACCGAATCCGGCGACATGTATCCCGGATAGTAGACCGCGACCGTGAAAATCAGGCAAGCGGCGGCAAGCAGCAACTCCGGGCGGGGCACTGCGCGAACCGTCATGGATTCTCAATATCGAGCGGCGGATGCCATAAAACCGGATTGCGGGAGGCGGGCGCATTCCCGTCAGGCGCCAGTCGGCTCCGCCGGCCGCCAAGCCGCTCCCTTCGGCATCGCCGTTCCGGGGAAGGACCACCGAGGTTTACCAACATCACGGAAGATCATAACAGAAACCGCGCCGCGGACGATTCCCGGGGAATTTCTTAAAAGAAATCTGCGTATTTCTGTGCAATTCCATAGTAGGATAGCAAGAGGACGGCCCTGAATTCAGTTGAGATCCGATTCCTATCGCGTATTTTTCTGGCTCGGCTCGTCAGATCCCGGGAGCGGCCTTTCAGCCGTTCGCGAAATTTTCGAGCACACCGAGCGAAAATCCGATTTTTTCGCCGTGGGATCGAATGCGGCGCTGCTGCGCTTGCGCGATCACGCGCCTGAACTGGGGATCCATCCGCTGGAGGTTCCGCCGGACACCACGCGGGCGGCGGCTTTGGCTCTGCTTTTGCGCGATTTTTGTGATCAGGATTTTGCGTTCGCCAGCGCCGGACTTGCCCTGCCCCCAGCCTGGGATTTGCGGCTCGCCTGGACGGCGCAGCGGTTCCCCGGAGTGGCGACCGTTTCGCCGCTGTTTTCAAGCCACTTCCGGACCGCCAAGGCGGCGATGGAGGCCGCGCCCGGCGATGAGCTCGATCGCCTGTTTTATCGTCATAGCCAATTCCCTCTGATCGAGACGGAGACCGTTCAGGATCTCTGCATTTTCGTTCGCGGCAAGGCGGTCCGGTCCGCGCCGGAACCGGTGCGTGAAGCCACGCCAGCCAAGCGCCTTGGCCTGTTAGTTTCGCATTGGAAACGACTGCGCTATTCCCACCTGATCGCCGATCATCTTTATGCGGTCGGAACCGGGCCGGAGATAAAGCTGATGCAGGCAGATGCCGCGGCAGCGCTGGAGGCCTTGGGACGGCGCGTTCTGGAGGCGGCCGGCAGGAGATCGCCGGAACCGGCGGTGAGCCAATTCCTGCGCCCGCGCGTTTTGCACGTGGTGCACAGTTGGGGCGGCGGGCTGGAGCGCTGGGTTCGCGAATATTGCCGGAGCGACTGCTGCCAGGACAATCTCGTGCTGCGGTCCAGCGGCGACAGGGGGGCCTTCGGATCGCGCCTTGTCCTTTACAAGAATCCGGACGCTGCCGAGCCCATTGAGGAATGGCCGCTGGCGCCGGCCATCAAGAGCACCGAAGTTTTCCACGGAGGATATCGCGCCGCCCTGGCGAAAATTATTGATCATTACGGGGTGGAGGCGATTGTCATCTCCTCCTTGATCGGACACTCGCTGGACGCGCTGCGCTCGGGTCTTCCCGTAGTGATCGTCTGCCATGATTATTATCCGTTCTGTCCGGCGCTGAACATCACGTTTTCCGGCGTGTGCCGGAGTTGCGGTCCGGGCGAGCTGGCCGCGTGCACCGCCGGCAATCCGCATCATCGTTTCTTCCGCAACACGCCGCCAGAGCAGTGGTTGGAACTGCGGGAAGCCTTCCTCCGCGAAATCTCTCAAGGCCGGGTTGTGCTGGCCGCGCCCTCGGTTTCGGTGCGCGACCACTACCAGCGGCTGGCGCCGGAAATGGCCCAGCAGTGCCGCGTGATTCCGCACGGCACGCGCCCGCTTCCCGGCGCTCCGCTGACCCTGAAGCCGGACGAGAGAGACGCCGACGCGCGGCTGCGATTGGTCGTGCTGGGCAGTTTGGACCGGAACAAGGGCCGTTCTCTCATCGAGTCCATCTGGAGAGAACTGCTTCAGTTCGCCGATGTGCTGTTGGCCGGCTGTGGTCCCTCCGGCCGGGATTTCGCGGGGCCGCCCGCAGTCACATGCATTCCGGAATACTGTTGGGAGACGCTGGCGCCGCTTCTGGCCAGCTTCGAACCGGATCTAGCGTTGTTGCCGGCGGTGGTCCCGGAGACGTTCAGCTTAACCTTGCAGGAGCTGTTCGAGCTGGGCATTCCAACGCTGGCAAGCGACCTCGGCAGCTTCCATGACCGTATTGAAGACGGAGTGAATGGATTTCTGTGCCCGCCGGAGCCGCAGGCAATGCTGGCGCGTCTCCGGCAGCTTGCTGCGGATCGCCCGGCGCTCGCCCGCGTCCACCAGCGGTTGCGCCAGACCCCCGTGCGCCGCCTCTCCGAGATGCTGGTCGATTACCGGGATCTTCTGGGGATCTGCTCGCCGTCGCCGAAGGCGTATTTTTGCCGCGACTCGCGGTTTCCTTCGGACCCGATCGCGGCCGGCTTTAGTGAATTGCGTTGGGATTGCGGGTCGGCGCGGTCCGCCGCCTTCCGGCCCTCAACCGTACGGCAGCCGGTCGAGTTGAGCTGGCCGGCGCAAACCGGCTATCTGACCTATCTCGATCTGTATCCGACGGGGGCAGCCGGCCGGCTGCGGCTCTTCGCTCTGCGCCTGTTCGATCATACCGGAAAATCCGTCTGGGAATGGGACGGCAGCGCGGCGGCGTTCCCGGCGTCGGCCGGAGCGGCGATGGAGGAACCCGGCTGCGCGGTGCTCCAGGGTGGGGCCAGCCCACTGCGTCTGCCGGTGACGTTTGGACAACTGGAGCGTTTGCGGCTCGGCGGGCGTCTTGAACTGGAGATCGAGTGGCCTGCGGCGGCCGCCGGGCCATCGGCGCCGCGAAGCAGCAGCGGCCCGGAGCTGAAATCGCCGGTTTCGCGCGAGCAGCTCGCACTCGAGCTGGAACACGCGCGGACCCGTATCGCCGATCTGGAGGGATCGCTGTCATGGCGTTTGTCGCGGCCACTGCGGACGTTGGGCGCGGCCTACCTAAAAGCGCGAAAGTCGTTCCGCAAGCCAGATTGACGCCCTTTAGCGGGATCTTCCTACCCCATCTAAAGATCGGCGGCGTAAAATCCTAAGGCCGATTGGCGCAAATCATGCCGATATCACCTTAGGATGAGGATCCCTTACTTCTTTATTTCTTTCCTATGTTCGGTGGCCGTTGCTGCCGCGGGCGGTCCGGTGGCTGCGAACTTGGCAGTGCCCGTCGCGTATGAGCTGAATCGCGGGCAGGCGGACTCCAGCGCCGCATTTCTGGTGCACGCTCCGCAGTATCAGCTCGCGATCCATAGCGACGGTTCCGCGCTCTATCATTTTTCGAAGCACGGCGACTTCATCGGAATGGAACTGCGCTCGGCCAGCCCTCCGGTCTCGACCTCGGGCGAGGAACCTTTAAATATCATCACCAACGTGTACCGCGGAACGGACCGGTCCCGGTGGATTACCGGCATACCCTCCTTTGGACGCGTCCGGGTTGGCCAAATCTATCGCGGGGTGGATCTGATCTGGACCAGCCGCGAGGGCCAGGTGGAGTACCAATTTCTGATCGGTCCCGGGGCTGATCCCAGCGGGATCGCTTGGCGGATCCGCGGAGCCCGCAGCATCTGGCTGGACACCTCTGGAGATCTGATCATGAACACCAGGGGGGATTCGCTGCGCTGCCGCCGGCCCTTTGCCTTTCAGGAGATCGGCGGGCGGCGCCGCAGGGTGGCGGCGCGGTTTGAACTGAATCAGGACACGGTGCGCTTGCGCCTGGGCAAATACAATCACGGTTTGCCGCTGGTCGTCGATCCGGTGATCAGCTATTCCCAAATCCTCGGCGGTTCGGGCTACGACGCCGGCTACGCGGTTGCCGTCGACAGCTCTAATAACGTATACGTGACCGGGATCACGGCCTCCAATGATTTTCCGGATGCGCCTTACGGCCGTCAAAATCAGGATGTGTTTGTGAGCAAGTTTTCGGCGAAAGGCGCGCTCCAGTTCACGACGATTCTGGCGAGCGCCGGCAACGACACCGGTTCGGCGATCGCCGTCGATTCCAGCGGGAACATTTATGTCGGCGGCAGTGCGGGAGGCACCGGCTTCCCAGCCACCTCCGGCGCGCTAAAGACCAGCAGCAACGGCCTGCCCGACGGGTTTGTGGCCAAGCTAAGCAATAGCGGCAGTCTCCTGTACTGTACGCTGCTCGGCGGATCCGGAGCGGACGCCGTAACCGGAATCGCCGTGGATGGGTCCGGCGCCGCCTATGTGAGCGGAAATACGGCTTCGAGCGATTTCCCGGTTACCGCCGGTTCCCCGCAGACGGTTCTTCGCGGCGGCTACGACGGATTCGTCAGCAAGTTAAACGCCACCGGATCCGCCCTGGTCTACTCCACCTTGGTCGGAGGGACCCAGCAGGACCTGGCGCAGTCGATCGCGGTCAATTCGGCCGGCATCGCCTGCTTTGCCGGATCGAGCAACTCGCTGGATCTGGCGGCGGTGAATGCGATCCAATCCGCCAATAATGGAACAACCAGCGTCATGGCCGGCTGCCTGAACGCCTCCGGAACCGCGTGGAATTTTCTCACCTACCTGGGAGGATCGGGCACAGATCAGGCGCAAGGAATTGCACTCGACGCGGCCGGCAACATTTACATGACGGGCTCCACCAGCTCGGTGGATTTCCCGGTGACCGCGGGAGCGTATCAAACGTCGCAGCTAGGCATGTACGATGCGTTCGTGGTGAAGTTGAATTCCTCCGGCCGCTCGATCGTTTATGCGACGTACCTGGGCGGTTCCGCTTCCGAGACGGGCAACGCGATCGCCGTGGACCGCTATGGACGGGCCTGGGTCACGGGATTCACTAGTTCCTTCAACTTTCCGACGGCGAACCCCACGCAGAGTTCCAATCAGGGAATGTTCGATGCCTTTGTCAGCGGCGTAAGCGCTGCGGGCAACTCACTGATTTTCTCAACCTATCTCGGCGGCTCCAGCGATGATCGCGGATTCGGCGTGGCTTTAAGCCGGGCGCCGGCGCACTCGGTATGGATCGCCGGCTTCACCGGTTCGCTGAATTTGCCGGTTACCGGGGGCAGCCAGCCTCCCCCCTACAACGCGTTCCTCACGCAGTACTCGTTTCCGGAGCAGATCGGCACCTACCATCCCACCACCTGGAGCCTGGATGCGAACGGCGATGGGATTCTCGATCCGGGGGATTTTCTTTATACCCTGGGCGTGATCGGAGCGACTCCGGTGTGGGGCGATTGGAACGGCGACGGGCGCACGAAAATCGGTTACTACTATCAAAGTGTCTGGTATCTGGACGCCAACGGCGACGGCATTTGGGATGCGGGCGACATCACCATCGCCTGGGGAACGCCCAACGGCACCCCCGTTACCGGCGATTGGAATGGCGATGGACGGACAAAGGTCGGGATCTTCGATCACGGGACGTGGTATCTCGATGTAAATGGCGACGGCGTTCTCGATGCCGGCGACCGCATCTTCGTCTGGGGTTGGTCAACGTCCATCCCGGTTATCGGCGACTGGAACGGCGACGGCAGATCCAAGGTCGGCATTGTCAACGCAGGAACCTGGTATCTGGACGTGATGGACACCGGCTTCTGGACCGCTGGAGACGAGGCGTTTGTCTGGGGCTCTCCCAACATGATTCCGGTGGTTGGCGACTGGAGCGGCGACGGCCGGACGAAGGCCGGCTGTTTCGATCCGAGCACCGGCAATTGGTATCTGGATGTAAACGGTACGGGAATCTGGGCTGCCGGCGATATGGCCTTCACTTTGGGCAATTCCACGGCGATTCCGGTCATCGGCGATTGGAATGGCGACGGCAGAAGCAAGGCCGGCGTGTTCATGAACGGCGTCTGGCGCCTGGATACAAATGGAACCGGCAACCTGCAAACCGGCGATAAAACCTTCAACTTCGGTCAGGCTGGCGATACGCCGATGGCCGGGTGGTGGCGTTAACGCCGGGCGGGAAGTCGTAGGAGCTCCTGAGGGAGCAGCCTATGTTCGTTTGGCGTGAAGTCGGGTATAATCGGAGTGTCCGTAACATTAACTACAACTCTATGCCGACCAGGAGACTCCGGTGAAGCGAGCTGGCTCCGATGATTCCTTACGCTGTTCGTTTTGTGCTAAGAGCCAGGACGTCGTAGGCAAACTGATCTCCTCCCCCTCCGATTACCCGCGTGCTTATATTTGCGATGAATGCATCGCCGTATGCAACTCGATTCTTGAAGACGATCGTCACGAACAGCAGTACGGAACCCCGCACAAGCTTCCGAAACCACTGGAATTAAAAGAATATCTGGATCAGTACGTCATCGGCCAGGACGCCACCAAAAAGAAGCTCGCCGTAGCGGTTTACAACCATTACAAGCGGATTCAGATGAATAAGCAGCGGGCGGGCGAAGTGGAGCTGTCCAAATCGAACATCCTGCTGATCGGGCCGACCGGTACCGGTAAGACATTGTTGGCTCAGACTTTGGCCAGAATCCTCGATGTTCCGTTCGCCATTGTCGATGCCACGACGTTGACCGAGGCGGGCTATGTCGGCGAAGATGTGGAGAATATCATCCTGCGGCTGCTGCAAAATTCGGATTGGGACGTGCAGCGCTGCCAGCAGGGGATTATCTATATCGACGAAATCGATAAAATCGGGCGCAAGGACGAAAATCCCTCCATTACGCGGGATGTTTCGGGGGAAGGGGTCCAGCAGGCGCTGTTGAAGATCCTGGAAGGGACCATCGCCAACGTTCCGCCGCAGGGCGGCAGGAAGCATCCGCATCAGGAATTTACGCCGGTGGATACGACGAACATCCTGTTTATCTGCGGAGGCGCGTTCGTTGGCCTGGAAAAGACGATTTCCCGGCGGGTGGGCACGCGGACCATCGGTTTTTCCAATCCCGAAGACGCGGCGCAGCAGGCCACGCGGCGGGCGGGCAGTTCCGGCCGGCGCGACGTCAGTCTGCTCGAACAGGTCCAGCCCGTCGATCTGATCAAGAGCGGATTTATCCCGGAATTCATCGGGCGCCTGCCGGTGGTCGCGGTTTTGGAGGATCTGAGCAAAGAGGCCCTGGTTCAAATCCTGACCAAGCCCAAGAACGCGATCGTGCGGCAGTATCAGAAGCTGTTCGAGTTTGAAAATGTTAGACTGAAGTTTAGCGACGACGCGCTGGACGCCATTGCGCAGCTCGCCATGGAGCGCAAGGTGGGCGCGCGCGGCCTGCGAATGATCCTCGAAGATTTAATGCTGGATCTGATGTACTACCTGCCTTCCTATAAAAAGGTCCGCGAGTTTCTGGTCACCAAGGAGATGGTGATGACGCAGAAGATCAATATGGCCTTGCTGGAAAAAGCCGGGTAGACTGAAAGTGGCCAGTGGCCCGGTGGCCGGTGGCCCGCGCAGATCCGCCGCGGTTTTGGCCGGCCACGAAATCACTAGGCACTGATCACGAGCAATGCTTACTTCCAAAGAAAAGTCCGACACACGCCGCTTGCCGATGATGCCCATCCGGGAGGTGGTGATCTTTCCGCACGGAATGACGCCGTTTCTGGTGGGCCGCGAGCCGAGCGTGCGCGCCATCGAGGAGGCCCTGGCGGCCGACAAGAAGATTTTTCTGGCCACGCAGCATGACGCCAGCGTGGACGATCCGCGGCCCGATGAGATTTATTCGGTGGGCACGGTGGCCAACATCGTGCAAAGCCTCAAGCAGGCCGACGGCAATCTGAAGGTCCTGGTGGAAGGCGTCGAGCGCGGGAAAATTCTTTCGGTCAGCGAAGAGGAGGGATATTTCCGCGCGACGATTAAAACGTTCAGCTTCAAGGTGGAGCCGGGCCCGCAACTGGACGCACTGACCTCGCGCGTGACCAGCCTTTTCGAGCAGTACGTCAAGCTGAGCCAGAACGTGAACTACGACACGATGGTGGCGGCGATCCGCGGCGACGATCCGGGCAAGCTGGCCGACACGGTCGGCGCCAACATGCAGCTTTCCACCGAGGAAAAACAGGAGCTGCTGGAGATCTTCGATCCCATCGACCGGCTGACGCGCGTGGCCGAGATGCTGGATATCGAGATCGAAAAACTCAACGTCGACCGCACCATTCAGGGCCGAGTGAAGCGCCAGATGGAGAAGGCGCAAAAAGAGTATTACCTCAACGAAAAGATCAAGGCCATTCAGAAGGAGCTGGGGCGCGGCGAAAAAAGCGAGTTCGACGAGCTGAAAAAGAAAATCGAAACCGCCGGCATGACCAAGGACGCCTACGAAAAGGCCATGGCGGAGCTGAAGCGCCTGGAAAACATGCCGCCGATGTCGGCCGAATCGACGGTTTCGCGCAACTATCTGGACTGGCTGCTGGCCGTGCCGTGGAAGAAAAGATCCAAAGAGATCCGCGATCTTCCCTACGCGCAGAAGGTGCTGGAAAGCGATCACTACGGCCTGGAAAAGATCAAGGAGCGCATCCTCGAATTTCTCGCCGTGCGGCGGCTGGTGAAGACTCCCAAGGGATCCATCCTGTGCTTTGTCGGGCCTCCCGGCGTCGGCAAGACGTCGCTGGGAATGTCAATCGCCAAGGCGACCGGGCGGAAATTCGTCCGGCTTTCGCTCGGCGGCGTGCGCGATGAAGCGGAGATCCGCGGCCACCGGCGCACCTATATCGGAGCCCTGCCCGGCCAGATCCTGCAAATGATGAAAAAGGCCGGCGTGCGCAACCCGGTGTTCATGCTGGACGAAGTCGACAAGATGTCGACCGATTTCCGCGGCGATCCTTCGGCCGCGCTGCTGGAGGTGCTCGATCCGGAACAGAACTTCATGTTCATGGATCACTACCTGGACGTCGAATACGATCTGAGCCAGGTGTTCTTCATCGCCACCGCCAACGTGCTGCACACCATTCCGCCGGCGCTTCAGGACCGCATGGAAGTGATTCGCCTGTCGGGCTACACCGAGCTGGAAAAGATGGAGATCGCCAAGCGCTTCCTGGTGCCCAAGCAGGAAAAGGAAGCCGGCCTCAATCACCAGCAGATCGAGTTCACCGAGGAAGGCATCAATGAGCTGATGCAGCACTACACGCGGGAAGCCGGCGTGCGGAATCTGGAACGCGAGATCGGCAACGTGTGCCGCAAGGTTGCCCGCATGGTGGTGAACGCGCAGTCGGCCAAGAAGAAAGAAGCGGTGGAAAAGGCGGTGATCACCGCGGCGAAGGTCAACGATCTGCTGGGCCCGCAGAAGTTCCGGGAGCAGCAGGCCGACAAGAAGAACGAAGTCGGCGCCACCGTCGGGCTGGCCTGGACCGAAGTCGGCGGATCGATTCTGACTACCGAAGCGGCGATCATGGAAGGCAGCGGAAAGCTGACGACCACGGGCAAGCTCGGCGACGTGATGCAGGAGTCGGCGCAGGCGGCGATGAGCTATATTCGCAGCCGCTCGCACGTGATGGGTCTGCCGCGCGACTTCTACCGGCACATCGATATTCACCTCCACGTGCCCGAGGGGGCCATCCCCAAGGACGGCCCGTCGGCGGGAATCACCATCGCCACCAGCATTTGCAGCGCGCTGACCAGCATCCCGGTGCGGGCCGATATCGCCATGACCGGCGAGATCACGGTTCGCGGGCGCGTGCTGCCCATCGGAGGGCTGAAGGAAAAACTGCTTGCCGCCTACCGGCACGGAATCCGCGAAGTGGTTCTTCCCGCCGATAACGAAAAGGATCTGCCGGATATTCCGGAAAATATCCGCAAGGAGATGAAGCTGCACTTTGTCCATTCCATGGATCAGGTGCTGAAACTGGCGCTGGAGCGCGAAATTGAGATGGCTCCCATCGCCCCGATGCTGACCGCGGCGGAAATCGTGGAGCGGTCCAGAGACGAGAAGGTAACGCATTAGTGGGCCGGTGGCCGGGGGCCAGTGGTCAGAACGGAAAACTGGCCGCCGGCCGCCGGACACGGACCGCCGATGGACAGCCGGTTTATAATAAGTGCAGCCAGTCCGGAACAGTTTCCGCCGGAGAACGATCCGGAGGTTGCGTTCCTGGGCCGCAGCAATGTCGGCAAATCCAGCCTGCTGAACGCGCTGATGAACGCCGGCAAACTGGCGCACACCAGCTCGCGGCCGGGCTGTACGCAGTGGGTCAATTTCTACCAGGTGGACGGCGGTTTTCGGTTCGTCGATCTTCCAGGGTATGGGTTCGCAAGACTTCCCCGTGAAAAGACGTCGCATTGGAAGGCCCTTATCGAGCGCTACCTGCTCGAACGGAAGTCGCTGCGGCTGTGCGTCATCGTCCTGGACGCACGGCGGGGATGGATGGAAAAGGACATCGGGCTGCGAGACTGGCTCGAGGACCACGGCCGGCCCTATCTGGCCGTGGCAACCAAGGTGGATAAGTTGAAGTCTCAGAAAGAAAGGCAACAAAGCCTGAGGGCTCTGCGGGATGGATATTCCGGGGAGCTGCTCGAATGCTCGGCCGTGACAGGCCGGGGAGTGAGGGAAATTTGGCAAGCGATCTCGAAAATCAAGAACGGGCAGCCATCGTTGCCCCAGACGGCAACGCCGAAGCGGTAAAGGCGGAAACGCCCAAAACCGAAACGGCGCCGAAACCGGAGGGTTCGCCGCGCTCCAGGGCGCCGAAGGCGGACGGCAAAGCCGCCGCCGAGCAGAAACCGGCCGCGGAGCCGAAAGCGGATCCCAAAGCGGAGGCCAAAGCGGAGGCCGCCGAGCCCGGCCCGGCGGAAACCAAGCCCGCCGAAGCCGAATCCGCGGCGCCCGCCGGGCAGGCTGCGCAGACGCCGCAGATCACCGGCCGCCTGTTCGATTCCAAGCGCCGCGCGCAGGGCAATCAGGGGCGCAACGGCGGCGGCGCGCTCGATCTGGTCGAGCTGAAGGATATGAGCATCCAGAAGCTCAACCAGATCGCCAAGGATCTGGGAGTGCAGGGCTTCGCCGGCCTGCGCAAGCAGGAGCTCATCTTTAAAATTTTGCAGGTGCAGGCGGAAAAAAGCGGGCTCATCTTTTCCGAAGGCGTGCTGGAATGCCTGCCCGACGGCTTCGGCTTCCTGCGCGCGCCGGAATACAATTATCTGCCCGGCCCCGACGACGTCTATGTTTCGCCATCGCAGATCCGGCGCTTCGACCTGCGCACCGGCGACACCGTCAGCGGCCAGATCCGCCCGCCCAAGGAAGGCGAGCGGTATTTCGCGCTGATCAAAGTCGACGCGATCAACTTTGAGCCGCCGGAAGAGGCGCGCAATAAAATCTTCTTCGACAACCTCACCCCGCTCTATCCGCAGTCGCGCCTGAAGATGGAAACGGTGAAGGACAACTACTCCGGCCGCGTGATGGACCTGCTGACGCCCATCGGCAAGGGGCAGCGCGGGCTGATCGTCGCCGCGCCGCGCACCGGAAAAACCATGCTGCTGCAATCGATCGCCAACTCGATCACCGCCAACCATCCGGAAGTGACGCTGATCGTGCTGCTGATCGATGAGCGCCCGGAAGAGGTGACCGACATGCAGCGCTCGGTGAAAGGCGAGGTGATCTCTTCCACCTTCGACGAACCCGCCTCGCGCCACGTCCAGGTGGCCGAGATGGTGATTGAAAAGGCCAAGCGCCTGGTGGAGCACAAAAGGGACGTCGTCATTCTGCTCGATTCGATCACACGCCTGGCGCGCGCCTATAACACGGTGGTGCCGCCGTCCGGAAAAGTTCTTTCCGGCGGCGTCGACTCCAACGCCTTGCAGCGCCCCAAGCGATTCTTCGGCGCCGCGCGCAATATCGAGGAAGGCGGCTCGCTGACCATCGTGGCCTCGGCGCTGGTCGATACCGGCAGCCGCATGGACGACGTGATCTTCGAAGAGTTCAAGGGCACCGGCAACATGGAGATCCATCTGGACCGGAAGCTGATGGACAAGCGCGTGTTCCCGGCCATCGACATCTCCAAATCGGGCACGCGCAAAGAAGAGCTGCTGCTGCCGCGCGAGGAGTTGAACCGCGTCTGGGTCCTGCGCAAGGTGCTCAATCCGCTTTCTCCGGTGGAGAGCATGGAGCTGCTGATCGACAAGCTGTCCAAGACCCGGAACAACGCCGAATTCCTGGCGGCGATGAGCGGTTAAGGCTTGATCGGCGCCTGGCGCCCCGCCTCGCGCGCAGAGCCGGGGCGCCGGCGCGCCCTTATTTGCGCTGCTTTTTGGCGGTGGAGGCTTCCATGCCCATCGCGCGCAGATCGCGATGCGCCTGTTCGACGTGCTCGCCGCGCGGATACTTGGCGATGTAATCCTTCAACACCTTGGCGGCCGCCGTCTTCTGCCCTAATTTTTGCAGCGCGACGCCTTTATAGTACATCGCGTCGGCGGTCTTGGGATTTTCCGGCCAGCGCTCCAGCACATCGTCGAAAGCCTTGGCCGCGTCGGCGTAATTGGTTCCGCTGTTGAAGTAAATGTAGCCGATATAATACTGCGCGGTGGGCGCGTCGGCGGTGTCGGGGAAGTTCTTGACGTAATCGGCGAACTCCTGCAACGCCAGATCGTTCTGCCCTTTCATGTAATCACGGTAGGCGTTGTTGTAACTGGTTTCCGCCGAAACCGCGGGAGCGGCCGCTCCCGCCGCCGAGCCGGCCGCCGGAGGCGGAGGGGTGGGCGGAGCCGAAAGCGTGCGCACGGCCTGCGAAATATCGTTCAGTTTGGTGTCAAGCGCGGCCATTCTCCGCACCAGCTCCTCGACGTTCGTGGCAACCGAGCTGAAATCGCTGGACATCTGATCGACCTTGGCGCCCAGCGTCGCCACCGGAGCGACCAGTTGCGTCTGCTCCGAGCTGAGCCGCTGATCGATCTGCCGCTGAAGCGAGGAAAGACCCGCGGCAAGTTTGTTGGAGACATCTACGGTCTGCTGAAGCATCGACTGAAGCGCGGCCATCTTATCGTCCTGCGATTTCTGAAGCTGCCGCACCTGATCCTGGAGCAGCGCGACGTCGCGCTGGATCTCCAGAATGTCTTCCTTTTTCTGGCCCAGCAGGGCCGCCGGGCCGGCAAGCAGAATCAGGCATGCCGTCGGGAATTTCATGCGCTTCATCCGAACCTCCCTTTTTTCCAGAAATCACACCTCGTCACTGAGGGGACGATACAGCGTCGTCCCCTGTTACTTTTTCCGCCGGGCCGCCCGCCTATTGGGCCGGGGCCAGATGATCGTGCCGGTTGCGCTGGTAGCAGGCCTCTGTCGCCTCCGTGCACACCGGGCGATCCTTGCCGTAGCTGATGGTCGAGATGCGGTCGGCCGGCAAGCCGAGCTGGACCAGAAACTCCTTGGCCGCCGTCGCCCGGCGGTCCCCCAGGCCCAGGTTATACTCGGCCGAGCCGCGCTCGTCGCAGTTCCCCTCGATCACCACCTTGAAATTCGGATCGGCGGCGAAGATGCGCCTCAACAGATCGGCGTCGTGTTGTAAGGCCGCGCGCGCATCGTCGCGCAGATCGCTCTTGTCGTAGTCGAAATAGACGTCCTGCGCCTCGCGGCTCAGCAGGTCCGCTCCGGAAATGGTTTCTTTCACCGGCGGCGGAGGCGGCGGCGGGGGCGGCGCGGAGACTTCCACCGTCACCGATCGCGTATCCGATCCTCCGGCTCCGCGGGCCGTCAGCGTATATGTCACCGTGCTGGAAGGAAAGACCTGGCGGCTGCCGTTGGCGGCCACCGGACCCAGCCCCTGATCGATGGAGATATCGGTCGCGTTCGCCACGCTCCAGCGGAGCGTGGCCGACTGCCCCTGCTCAATGCTGCTCGGCTCGGCCGTGAAACTGTTGATCCGAACCGCGGGGGGTGGGGGCGGCGGAGGCGGAGCCTCGGTCTTGGCCGGCGGAGGCGGCGGAGGCGGCGCCACCGGAGTTTTCTTCTTGCACCCGGAAACGGCCAGAATCAGAGCCGCCGTGAACACCGCTGCACTCAGTGTCCTCAAGTTACGTTTCATGTAGGAAATTCTCCTCCTCGCTTTCCCGTCAGTAACGGATTCAGTCTTAGTTTAGCCCTTTCGCCCACACCGGTTGAAGATTGTTTCCGCGCGTGGTGAGCTGCGTGACTTGCGTGCCGTCGGCCAGCATGGTGTAGATCTGCGTGGACTGGCCCTTCTTGATCGAAAACACCAGATGCACGCCGTCGGGCGCCCACCAGGGATTTTCATTGCGGCCATTGCCGTGCGTCAACTGGACCGGGACGCGCTTGGCCACGTCCATAATGAAAATATTGTAAGCCCCCGGCTCGTAGCCCTTGGTCCAGGCGAAGGCGATCTTTTGGCCATCCGGACTCCAGGCCGGATTGGCGACATAGCCGGTGCCGTCGGTAATCTGGGCCAGATCGCCGCCATCGATGTTCATGCGCCACATCTGTTCGGATCCGCTCCGGCCGCTGATGAACAGGATCTGCGTCGGATTGGCCGGATTCACCTTGGGCGAGACCTCGATGGCGCGCACGTGCGAAAGACGGCGCATATTGGCCCCGTTCAGATCGGAGATGCAGATCTGCACCCAGCCGTCGATGGAGGCGCCAAACAGGATGTGCTTCATGTCCGGCGTAAATTCCGGCGTCTCCACCGCCGAGGAGACCGGGTTGTAAAACGGCAGGCGCCGGTTGGTCTCCGTCGAAAAGATCATAATTTTGGGGTTGCCCTGCGCATAGGTGGTGAAGGCCAGCATCTTGCCGTCCGGTGAAACCGCGGGCATGGTGGAGACGGAATGGTATTGCGTGATCTGTTTTTGATTGGAGCCGTCGTAGTCCATCGACCAGATCTCCTTGCTGCCGGTGCGGTCGGAGACGAAGTAAATCTTGGTTCCCGCCAGGCTTTTGGCTCCGAACTGCTGCAAGATGTCGGCGGCGAATTCGCGCGCGACTTTTTTCGCACCCTCAGCGTCCAGCGTGCCGTAGTAAAGCTTGCCGATCACCTGCGCCGAGCTGGCGACGTTGTAGAAGTAGCCGAACAGCACCAGTTGGCCGCCCTGCACGCCGGTGTAGCCGAAGGCCAGAAAGTTCGCCCGGACCGGCGGGTTGGCCCAATCGGCGGCGTGAAACTCCGCCGGCTGCTGCGGCACCGTGAGCGGATACATGCTCTTGGCCACCATGTCCAGCACGCCGGATCCGGACAGAGAGTCCCACAGCGCCGGATTGAAGGTGTCCATCAGACGCTGCGCGTCGCCCGAGCCGCGGAAATCGATGACGGCTACCCGCGGCTTGTCGCGGTTGGTGATCACGCCGCTGATATCGCTCTGCGCCGGCAAGCGCGCCGCCGCCAGGGCCGACAGGAGCGCCACGCCGGCAACGGCGGTCCTCCTTGAGTCCGCAAAAACCAGGGAGAAGAATTTCTGTTTCATCGCTTCAGCTCAAACCAAAACTCGACCGTTGCGTAATCCTTGTCGAATCCCGCGCACGGCGGGATCGGCGGAAAGTGCGAGTCGCGGATCGCCCGCTGCACCGAAAAATCCAGCGACGGAATCCCGCTGGACTGCAAGATGGCCAGGTTGCGGATGCTGCCGTCGCGCATCAGATGGAAGGTCGCAATGACCACCGGCGCCGTCGAATATCGGGCGTCCACGTCGCCCGTGTTCCAGTTCCGGGCCACAATCTGTTGAATCTGGGTGGCGTAGGCGGCGCAGCGCGTTCCCAGCGTGGTATTGGCGCCGGTGCCCACGTTTCCCGAGCCCTGCTGCGCCGAATACATCGGCGTCGAAACCTGCGGCGCCTGCCGCGTCGTCACCTGATTTTCCAGCGCCTGATAGGAGCGGTAATGCTGCATAACCTGCGGCTTTTCCGCCTCCTTTTTGCGCGTTTTCATCTTCAGCGGAACCGCGTCCGGCTTCTCGACCTCCTTCTTCACCCGCTCGACCGGCTTCGTTTCCGGCTCCAGCGGCGCCTCCGAAGGCGAGTCATTCGCCAGCGGATTCGCCGGGCCGCGGTGCGGAATGGGAATGGTGTCCACCGCCTGCACCGGAACCGCTCCGCCGGCCACGTCCGGCGCGCCGAGCGGCTCGCTGCGCCCGGCCCAGTTCACGATCACCGCGGTAAGCACGATGGCGGCATGCAGCCCGATCGCCCCCAGCAGCGCGCCGCGCACCGGTTCCCGGCTATCGAGAATGTCGGCGTGCTGCATCATTTCTTCGGCGTGGTATCCAGCGGCTTGGTCACCATGCTGACGTCGAGCTTGGCCTCGCCCAGCTCGGCCACCACCTGCGCCAGCACATCCCAGGTGACCGCGCGGTCGGCCACCACATACACCGCCTTGGTGCCCTTGAACCGCCGCGCGATCTCGGAGGGAATCTCGCGCAGCTTCACCGTGCTGTCGTTCAGCTTCAGGATCCCGTTGCTGGTGACGCTGATGACGGGGCGCTCCTGGATCGTGCTGGCCACGGGCTTCACCTCCGGAACGTGGATATCCAACCCGAACTCCATCACCTGCGCGGTGAGCATGAAGATGATCAGCAGCACCAGCACCACATCGACCAGCGGGACGATGTTGATCTCCGACATCGCCCCCTGCGCCAGGCCGAAGCGCCGTCTTCCCTTGCCGCCGTTAAGCCCGCCTGTCGAAAAAGCCATACCCGATTTGCCGGAAAAAGCGCCGCTACCCTTCGAAGTTGCGTTCCGTCAGGTTCAGAAACTCCAGGGCAAAATCTTCCATCCGCGCGCCGATCTCCTTGATCTCATGGCCGAAGTAGTTGTAGAAAATCGCCGCGGGAATCGCGGCAAACAGACCCACCGCCGTGGTTCCCAGCGCCTCCGCGATCCCGGGGGCGACCACCCGCATGCTGGTCGCACCCCCCATGTTCAGCGCCTGAAAGGCGTTCATAATGCCCCACACGGTTCCGAACAGGCCAATGAAAGGCGAAACCGCGGCGGCGGTGGCCAGCCAGTTCATGCTCCGCTCCAGCCGCGTGACCTCCTCGCTCATTCCCAGTTGCAACGTCCGTTCCAGCGCGGTGAAATTGGTGATCCGCTGGCGCGCCGTCATCTGGCGCGCAACCTCGCTGTAGCCAAAGTCGAAGACGGTGGCCAGCGGGGCCGCCCGAAACTGCTCGGTGGCCGCCGCCACCGCGTCCAGGCGGGTCGCCTTCCGGAACGCCCGGAGAAAGCGCAGATTGGCGTTCCGCGCCCGCCGGAACAGGGCAAGTTTGGCCAGGATGATCGTCCAGGAGGCGATCGAGAACATGACCAGAATGGCCAGGACGGTCATCGGCACCGGGCCGTAGTTCTTCACCAGTTCGAAGAAGTTGATGTCCGCCGGAGGGGCGTTGGAAAGTACCGTCACGCTTTATCCATTGTAAATCAGAAACCGTGATAAAACGGAATAATAAACAAATGTTTTATATACCGCCGGGACGGGAGGCCCGCCGAAACCGGCCGCCGCCGCCCTTTATAATCATCTCCAGTGCTGGTCGAACTGTCCATTGAAAACTACGCCGTGATCGAATCGCTGCGGGTTCGCTTCCACCGCGGATTGAATCTTCTCTCCGGAGAGACCGGAAGCGGCAAATCGATCGTGGTGGACGCCCTCGGCGCGCTGTTCGGCGCGCGCGCTTCCGCCGAGGTCATCCGCGCCGGAGCGGACCGGGCGCGCGTGTCCGGGATCTTCGAAATCGCCTCCACACCGCCCCCGCTCGCTGAGGCGGGCATCGCCATCGAGGAAAATGAAGTCCTCATCGAGCGCGAGATCCTGGCCAACGGGAAGTCGCGCGCCTTCATCGCCAACCGCCCGGCGACGGCCGCCCTGCTGCGCGAGCTGGCGCCGTACCTGGGCGATATCCACGGCCAGCACGATCAGCAGCAGCTCTTTTCCAGCGCCGTGCAGCGCGACCTGCTCGATCAGTTCGCCGCCGCCGATGCCTCCGCCGCCGCCGGGCTGTTCCGCCAGTGGCGCCGCGCCGCCTCCGAACTGGAGCAACTGGAGCGCAGCGCGCAGGAAAGGCTGCGCCTGGCCGATCTCTGGTCGTTTCAGATCAAGGAGATCGAATCGGTTTCCCCGCGCGCCGGCGAGGACGCCGAGCTGGACCAGGAGCGCCGCCTGCTGCGGAACGTCGTGCGGCTGGAGGAGGCCGCCGGCGCCGCCTACACGGCCCTGTACGACGCCCCGGAGAGCGCGGCCGCCCAGCTTCGCGCCGCCATCAAGCGGCTGGAGGAAATCTCGCGCATCGACCAATCGGCCGCGCCGCTGCTCGCCTCCCTTCAGCCGGCGGCGATCGCCGTCGAGGAAGCCGCGCACGCCCTGCGGAGCTATCTGGCCCGGCTGGAGGCCGATCCGGCCCGGCTCGACGCCATCGAATCGCGCCTGGCCGCGCTCGAAAAACTCAAGCGCAAATACGGGGCGACCCTCCAGGAGGTGCTCGCCTTTGAGCAGCGGGCGCGGGAGGACCTGCGCGCCGTGGAGACGTGGAGCGAACAGCGGGAAACCCTGCAAAAAACCGCGGCCTCGCTGGCGCGCCAATACCAGGCCGCGGCGGAGGCCCTGTCGGCGGCGAGAAAGGATGCGGCAGCCCGGCTCGCCCGCCGCGTCGAGGCGGAACTGGCGGCGCTGGCCATGGAAAAAACCCGCGTGGAAATTCGCGTCTCCCCGGCGGAGTGGTCCGAGTCGGGAGCCGATGCGGTCCAGTTCCTGATCTCTCCCAATCCCGGCGAGGAGCCGAAACCCCTCGAAAAAATCGCCTCGGGCGGGGAACTTTCGCGCGTGGCCTTGGCCCTCAAAACATGCACGGCGCCGCCGCGCGCGCCGGAAGCTCCCCGCACCCTGGTGTTCGATGAAGTCGATGCCGGCATCGGAGGCAGCGCGGCCGAAGCGGTGGGCCGCAGGCTGAAAAAACTTGCCGCGTCAAGCCAGATCCTGTGCGTGACCCATCTGCCGCAGATCGCCGGCTTCGCCGACCATCACTATTACGTCGAAAAACGCACCGGAAAGTCGCGCACCTACGCCACCATCGAGGAACTGTCGCCGGCCCAAAGAACGCGCGAGATCGGCCGCATGCTTTCCGGCGAGCGCGTCACCCCGGAGGCGCTCAAGCACGCCGAACAGTTGATGAAGCTCGCCGCGGAGCCCTACTGATTCCCGCCCGGCTTCTTGGCGTTCTTGTCGTCCTTGGGCGCGACCAGGCACTGGTCCGAACGGCAGTTGTGCGAATTCGCCGAGCCCAGCTTCTCCAGCAGCGCCACCGTCTCCGGATGCGGGATGCCAAAGCGCGTCGGACCGTTGGCCATGTCGGCCACCGTGTTCTTATCCTTGGCCACCGCCTTCACGTCCGCCCCATGATCGACCAGATACTGGATCAGCTCGTTGTTGCCGATATAGGCGGCGCCGTGCAGCGGAGTGTAGCCGCGGTCGTCGGCATGGTTCACGTCCGCGCCCAACTGCACCAGGTATTTGACCGCGTCCATCCAGGTGTAATCGGGCGAGTTCATGTTGTAGTGATAGCCCCAGCCGATGCCGCACGCCGCCTCCAGCGGGGAGACGCCGCCCGTCGTCGGAATATCGGGGTTGGCGCCATACTCCACCAGCAGCTTCATCGCCGCGACGTCCGTCGCCCAGGCCGCGCGCCAGAAGGCGGTCGATCCCGCCGTGTCGGTCCAGGAGTGATCGCCGAAGGAGCGGAACCACAGCTTTTTGGTGATCCGCGCGTCGGGATTGGCGCCGTCCTCCAGCAGCGCCTTCATCAGCTCAAGGTAGGAAGTCTTCTCCTGCCCCACATCCGGCGACGGGAACCAGCCCTTGGGCGCCCACTGCACGTCGATGGTGGCGTAGAGCGCGGTCAAGCCCTGCTCGTTGGCCAGATTCGGATCCGCCCCCCAGTCGATCAGGAAGCGGGCCAGATCGAAGTGCCCGTTCATGATCGCCATCACCAGCGGGCTGGTCTTTTCCGATGTGGAAACCTGGTTGATGTCCGCGCCGCCTTCCAGCAGCGCGCGCGCCGCCTCCATCTGGCCGTCGCGCGCGGCAAACAGCAGGGCGGTCATGCCCCCCATGTCCGTGGTGCCGCGCTCGCGGATGATGCCGAACATGCTGCCGTTGGGATCCTCGCCTTCCTTCGGCTTCGGCGCGGGCAGGCGTTTCTCGATATCGTCAATTTTGGCGCTGAGCTTGGCGATCATCGCCCGCAGATCGCCCTCGGAAGCTCCCCCCGGATTCACCACCGCGTCTTTCAACCCCATCCCCGCGGCCAGCGCATGGAGCGCGGCCTGATCCGCGTTGGGATCGGCGGCCGGTGCGGCCTTGGGCGTTTTGGCGCTCTCTTCCGGCACGAGCTTGCCGTCCATGAAGCGCGAGGGCGGCTTGGGCAGCTTCACCGCCTTGGTGGCCAGGCCCGGATCCGCATGCGCCGCCAATAGAACCTTGATCGCCGCGGCGCGGTTCAGCGCCGCCGCGAACATCAGCGCGGTCTGGCCGTGCGCGCCTTCCCGGGCGTTGACCTCGGCGCCGTGCTCGATCAGCGTCCGGACCGCCTCGGGATTGCCCGCCGCCGCGGCCGTCATCAGCACCGTGGTGCCGTGCTCGTCGGTCGAGTTGGCGCTGGCGCCGGCCTTAAGCAGCAGATCGATCATCGCCGCGTCTCCGTTCTTGGCGGCCATGAAAATCGGCGTGATCGCGCCCACCCGCGTAGCCGCGTTCACGTTGGCGCCCGCGCCGATCAGCATCTTGGCCATCTCCAGATCGTCATTGAAGGCGGCCCAGTGAAGCGCCGTGGTGCCGTCGCCCTGCGGCGAGTTCACGTCGGCTTTGGCGGCGATCAGCGACGCCACCGCGCGCCGGTCGCTGTGCTCGGCCGCGTCCGCCACCCGCGTGTCGCCCGCGTAAACCACCATGGTGGAAAGAACCGCGCTGATCCAGATCTTCGCTCGCATCGTTGCCCCCAAGCTCCTTGGCGATGATTAAACCGCAATCTCTCCCGTGCTGTCGCCGATCGATTCGACGTTCATCCCAACCTTGCGCAGAATGGTCAGCAGAACGTTGGCCATCGGGGTCCCATCGGCGCAGCGCACATGCAGGTTCCCCTTCACTTTTCCGTTCGCCTTGCCCGCCAGCAGGATCGGCACG
>JAJPIT010000064.1 GCA_021324615.1 Terriglobia bacterium
CGTGCCGATCCTGCTGGCGGGCAAGGCGAACGGAAAAGTGAAGGGGAACCTGCATGTGCGCTGCGCCGATGGGACCCCGATGGCCAACGTTCTGCTGACCATTCTGCATAAAGTCGGGATGAACGTCGAATCGATCGGCGACAGCACCGGCGAGATCGCGGTCTAAGCTTTTTTCATTCAAATACCGCAAGTCCCGGCCGGTGCTTGACGGGGACCTGCCGGGGGCGTATACTCACCGCAAGCCTTGCTTCAAAATTTCGGATCAGGATTTCTCAGCGGAGGTTGGATCTTATGAGGTGGTTTCCCGCAATCTGTGCGGCGGCTGTTGTTTTGTTGTGGTGCGCGGCGCTTCCGGCGCAGATTCTCACCGGCTCGATCACGGGAACGGTCACCGATTCCTCGGGCGCCGTGATTCCCGACGTTAAGGTCACCGCCAGCAGCCCTGCGCTCATCGGCGGCCCCCGGAGCATTAACTCAGACGCCAATGGAAATTTCAAATTTCTCGAGCTTCCGCCGGGCACTTATTCCCTGCGCTTTGAGAAACAGGGTTTTCAGAGCTACGAGCAGTCCAATATCGTTTTAAACACCGGCGTGGATGTGACCGTCAGTCCGAAACTTCAGGTCGGCGAGATGACGCAGGCCGTGACGGTGGAGGCGACGGCGGCGACCATCGATACCGAGCACGTCACTTTACAGGACGTCGCCACGCAGGCCAAGATGGAGGACATTCCCACCGGGCGGAGCCCATGGGCGATCGCCAACACGATCGCGTCGGTTGTGGCGGCCGGCAGCGGCATCGGATCGGGACCGTTTGACGTCGGCGGATCGAACGGCATGCAACAGGTGGCGCTGAGCTCGCACGGCTCCAACCCGAGCGGCGATCAGAAATTCGTAATTGACGGCGTCAGCGTGAACTGGCCGGGCGGCGGCGGCGGAGCGACGCTCATGTATTACGACATGGGCATGTTTCAGGAAGTGAATTACATCGTCGGCGCCGAGCCGGCCGATGTCTCCCAGGGCGGCGTGTACATGAACATGGTCACCGGCGACGGCGGCAATCAGTTTCACGGCCGCGTGTTCATGAACGGAGCCTCGCAAGGCATGCAGTCCAACAACGTCAGCCCCGCGCTCAACACCGAGCTGCTGAACAATCTTTCGGCCACCACGCGCAGCCTGGTGAATCTATCGAAGGTCATCCCGGGCACGCCGATTACCGAGACCTACGACTACAACGGGCAGGTGGGCGGCCCGCTGATCAAGGATAAGCTGTGGTTTTTCACATCCTGGCGGCTGTGGGCGACGAACAATCTGAGCGCGGCCTTCAATCTGAACGGGACGCAGGCGCTCAACGATAACCAGATCGCCGACGAGATGGGCAAGTTCAGCTATCAGATCAACCAGAAGAACCGGCTGAGCGTGATGTACTTCCGCAATCAGAAGAACCGCTACCACCGGCGCAACCAGGGCGTTTTTGGCGATAACGTGACCACCGTGCTCCAGAACCAGCCGGCTTACGATGCCGCACTGCGCTACACGATGGTTCCCAATCCCAGTTGGGTCATCGACGCGGGGTTCGCGCTGACCGCGGGAAAGACGCCGTATCGGTATCAGAACGACATCGCGCCGGGTGCGATTTCCGTCTACGACACGAGCACGCAGACGGTCTACAACGCGGCGCAGTATAACTATTTGAATCCGGTGTACCGCGGCGCGCTGGACGTTTCCGCCGGATACTTCAAGAGCGGCTGGGGCGGCAAGCACAACTTTAAATTCGGATTCCAGGACAGCCAGGACGGCTACCAGCAGCGCTATACGGCGAACGGTGATCTGCAAGGCCAGTTGATCAACGGAGTGCCCACCACGGCGCTGCTCTACAACACGCCGATCAATATTCAGAAGAACAACCTGGAGATCACTGCGTTCTACGCGATGGATTCCTGGACCATCAAACAGCGTTTGACCATCAACTACGGAATCCGTTGGGAGCGCTACTACGCCTGGATTCCGGCGCAGACCTCGCCCGCCGGAACCTTCGTCGGCGCGCGAAATTATCCGGAAGAAGACGGCGTGCCGAACTGGAATAACTGGACGCCGCGGCTGGGCTTTGCCTACGATGTCACCGGCAAGCAGAAGACGGTGGTGAAGGGCAGCGCCAGCCGCTACATGCAGGGCGAAGGCGCGAATCTGTGGACCCAGGTGAACCCGCTGGGCTTCAGCACGGCGACGGTCACCTGGACCTGCCCGCCGACGCAATACGCGCAGTGCATCGCCAACGGTCCGACGCTGGCGCAGCTCAACATGGGCAGCTTCAGCGGATTCACCGGCGGATTGACCACGCATATCTCGTCGCCCGCCTTCTGCAGTTCGCAAGGATTCCCCTCGTCGGAATGCCCCGCGCTCCAGCGGCCGTACTCTTGGGAATACAGCCTGGGCGTGCAGCAGCAGCTCCCGCTGGATATCGTGGGCTCGGTGACGGCGTGGTACCGCGCAACCTACGATCAGATCGGGCGCGAGAACCTGGATGTTCCCTTCAACAGCTATATTCCGGTGACGATCAAGAATCCGCTGACCGGCGGCCCGCTGACCGTTTACAACCAGGCGCCCTCCACCAAGGGAATGCAGAATAACATCCTGCTGAACTCGAGCCTGCTCAATCAGTATTATCACGGCATCGATTTCACGTTCCAGCGGCGCATGATGCGGCACTTCATGTTCTTCGGCGGCCTGACCTACGGTCACGTGCACGGCCCCTATCAGGGCGACGTCAATGCCACCCTGGATGACCTGAACAACCCGAACTACGACTACAACCGCATCGGATATTTGTCGAACGACTCGCCGGTGCTGTTCAAGGCCGGCGGAGTGGTCGACTTGTGGCATCACATTACGCTCGCCCCGAATTTCCAGCACTACACCGGATTCCCGGAGATCGCGCAGTACACGGTAACGGGCCCGATCATCGCGGCGGCGACCGGTGTGCCGTCCTACACGTTGACACAAAACACGCAGAATATCTTCGTCGAGCCGCCGGGCTGGCGGAGGCTGCCGCCGGCGAATCTGCTTGATCTGCGCATTTCGAAGATTTTCACGATTAAGGAACGCTATAAGCTGGAGCCGGAGTTCGACATTTACAACCTGACGAACGCCAGCCTGGTGACGGCAGTGCAAACCAGCGTGACCGCGGGAACGCCCACCAACGGGACGGGAAGCGTCGGTTCGCTGTTTTTGAATCCGACGGCGGTGATTCCGCCGCGGCTGTATAAGGTCGGCCTCCGATTCGATTTCTAGGAACTTGTTGAAAAACCCGAGGTGAGTGCTTGGCGACCGGAACAAATCCTGAGAGAATTGTTCTGTGCGCGGCGAGGATCAGCAGCAATCCGGAATGTTCAGC
>JAJPIT010000053.1 GCA_021324615.1 Terriglobia bacterium
GCGACGGTGCTGCTGCCGCAGATGGTGCAGACGCTGATGGGCTACACGGCGGAGCAGGCCGGATGGGTGCTTTCGCCGGGCGCGGTGGTGATCATCCTGCTGCTGCCGTTCGTTGGAAGGATGGTGAGCAAAGTCGATCCGCGCTACATGATTGCGGCCGGATTCCTGGCCGCCGGGCTGGCGCTGCTGCACATGACCGAAGTGAACGCCGCCATGGATTTTAAAACCATCGTGCTGCTGCGCGTCTATCAGATGGTCGGCGTGGCGTTTCTGTTCGTGCCGATTCAGACCCTGTGCTACGTCGGCATTCCCATGGAGAAAAACAACAACGTCTCGGGCATGATCAATCTGGCGCGCAACATGGGCGGCAGCATCGGAATCGCCGGATTGGAGACGATTCTGGCGCGCCGCCAGCAGTTTCATCAAACCATGCTCGCCGCGCACACCAGCCCGTGGGACACACCGTTCCAGGCGACCCTGTCGGCTCTCCGCGGGGCCATGCACAACGCCGGATACGACCTGGCCACGGCGACAGACATGGCCTACGCGCAGATCTACGGGATGATGCAGGGCCAGGCGGCCTGGCTCGCCTACATCGATACGATCTGGATCTATGGGCTGGTGTGCCTGGCGGTCGCGCCGCTGGCGTTCCTGATGCGCCGGTCTGGAAAGGGCGCCGGGCCGGGCGCGATCCACTGAGGTTGGCCCGCGCCGGGTTCCGCTCAATTGGCGCCGCGTCCGGAGAGCACCTGCGGGATGGTCCGCAGAATGATTTTCCAGTCGAGCGCCAGTGACCAGCTATCGATATATTGCATATCGAGCTTCATCCAGGTCTCGAAATCCACCTCGTCGCGGCCGTTCACCGCCCACAGGCAGGTCAGGCCGGGACGCATCCGCAGCCTGCGCCGCTGCCATCCCTTGTACTGCTCGACTTCTTCCGGCACCGCCGGCCTGGGACCCACCAGCGACATATCGCCCTTCAACACGTTCCACAACTGCGGCCATTCGTCGATCGAAAATTTGCGCAGGAAACGGCCGACCGGCGTCAGCCGCGGATCGTTGGGGATCTTCAGCGCCAGCTCGCGCTGGCTTAAGTGCCGGAGCTGGTCGCGCATCTGGTGCGCGTTTTCGCGCATGGAGCGGAATTTATAGAAGACGAATTTCCGTCCGTTCAATCCGCAGCGGACCTGGCGGAAGATAGCCGGTCCGGGCGAGGTGAGCCGGATCACCAGCGCGATGGCGAGCATGGCCGGAAACAGGATGATCAGCGCGGCGCCCGCCAGAACGATATCGGTCACGCGCTTGACCAGCAGCCGGATCTCGTCGTGCGGCGTGGCCGAAAAGGTCAGCAGCGGCAGCGCGCCCAGCCGGTCCAGATAAATTTCGCTGTTGACGTGCGGGAAGAAATCGACCGCGACGCGGGTGCTCACGCCTTCTTCATCGCACAAGAGAAAAACTTCCTCGAGCTCCGGCAGCCGGCGGCTGTCCACCGCGAAAATAATTTCATCGATCACCTGCCGCCGCAGCAGCTCCGGGAGCTGCGCCAGCGGCCACACCGGATATTTTGCGCCCAGCTCCACTTCGCTCACCGCGGCATCGTTGGCGTCGGCCAGGAATCCGCTGAGCCGGAGCCCGTAGGCCGCCGCGGCCTCCAGCTCGCGGCCCAGGCGCATGGCCCCTCCGCCCAGTCCGGCGACCACCACGTAATGCGGCGATCCGAATTCGCGCCGGACGGCGCGCAGGATCCGGCCGGCATTCAGCCGGAACAGGCACAGCAGCACCCAGGCGTAGACGGAAAACAGCGCCACGAAAAACCGGCTCAGGTCGAGGCGGCGCAGGTATTCAAACAGAATCAGCGAGGCCGCGCCCATGACGCACTGGCGGAAGGCGTCGCGCAGAATCACGCGCGGATGCGCCGAGTCGATGCGCTCATAAAGATCCCACCAGTATCCCAGCGCCACCCAGCTCAACATCGACCAGCCGAGCAGCAGCGCCTTGACCGGTTCGGCGAGATAAAACTCGTTGGCCAGCGCCAGGCGAACGCGCGTCGCATAGGCCAGCTCGAAGGCCAGCGCCACCAGAGCGATATCGGATAGCCCGAACAGGATCCGGGCTTTGCGATGATGCCCGCGAAACACCAAAAATAGAATAGCGGAGTTGTACGAGGGAGTTCACGCCGGCGCGGAACCGGCCGGAGGAGCAAATTTGGGGAGAACGATTACCATTGCCGGGGGCGGTCCGGCCGGAGCCGCGGCCGCGCTCGCCGCGATCCAGGGCGGATGCGGCGCGCTGGTGATGGAGAAGTCGAAATTTCCACGGCAGAAGGTGTGCGGCGAATTTTTTTCGCCGGAAATCGAGCCGCTTCTGGCGCGGCTCGGCGCGTGGCAGCCGTTTTTGAACGCGTCTCCCGCCCGTATCCGGCGCTTGAAACTGAACTTTGGCGCCGCCGGAAAAACGGCCTCCCTGCGCGAGCCGGGATGGGGTCTAAGCCGTTCTGCGTTCGACGCTTTGCTGCTTCAGCGGGCGTCCGCGGCGGGCGCCGCAGTCTCGCGCCAGGCGGCTGCCGCTGCGCACATCCTCGCCTGCGGCAGGAAGGCTGCCGCCACCTCGCGCGGCCGCCGCTTGTTCGGCTTCAAGGCCCATTTCGAAGGTCCGCCGGACGACGCCGTGGAGCTCTATTTTTTCGGCGCCGCCTATGTGGGCGTCAACGCCGTGGAGAACGGATTGACGAACGTTTGCGGGCTGGCGGGGGAAGAACTGCTGGGAAGATTTGGCTTTGATTTCGACCGCCTGCTTCTGCAATCGCCCGCGCTTGCCGAACGAGTGAAACCGCTAACCCGCCGGTCCGGCTGGCTGAGCACCGGGCCGTTGGAATTCCGGCAGCACTTTTCCGATACAACCGTCTATCGGGCCGGCGATGCGCTCTCTTTCGTCGATCCGTTCACCGGCAGCGGGCTGCTGGCGGCGGTGAAAACAGGAGCGCTGGCCGGAATGGCGGCCGCGCGCGGGGATCCCGTCGCCGATTATCTGGCACAGTGCCGCCAGTGTTTACGAAAGCCGTTTGAAATCGCCGGGATTCTCCGGAATGCGCTGAAATGGGGACTTGCGGAGACGGTGGCGCCGCTGATCCCCTCACGAGTCTTATTCGCGCTCACCCGGCCCCGGTGAATGCGGCGGGAAAAATAAAAAAGCCGGTGAGTACTCGGAGGAAGATACTCACCGGCCGGCTCACCACTACCGCGAGGTCGTAGCGCGCCGAACTTTTGGGCGATTCGCCAGGCAGTCAGCGAACCATTCCCTAGAGAAAGAGACGCGGTGAAACCACTAAAGGTTCCACAACTGGACACCACCATCCTATCACTTCTGCCATCCGGTTGTACAGAGGTTCGGTAACGTTTCCTGCGATTTTGGTACTGTCCGGGCGGCGGGTCTCAACGCAGCGCGCCGGTTCAGGCGGGAAAACTTCTCATGATCCGTTAGTTAAGCCGGTCGTTTAACATCGCCGCCAGCCGGTATCCGGCCATGGCGACC